>NZ_PDZE01000004.1:0-307953 GCF_002743415.1 Sporosarcina sp. P3 | reverse complement strand
TGCGTCTTGAGACCCTGGACAGGTGCCTTAATTTCTGCAAAGTACACAGAAATACGGCAAAGCGAACCCTACGTTGTTCGCTTGGCTCAAGCCACGCCCCTCGGAAAGCGTGCCTTTCGGAGTGCAGGGAAACGGGTTGAGATAGTTATGTCCTAGCCTCTTCTGTCTATCCATGCTACTTCCTGTAACAACCCGTCATTCCACGTATCGAATTCGCCTCATTCCTTCGACAATTCGTGGCCCAGTATTGTGTTAGCCACCAAAAAGTGCTATCTTATCAGTATAATAGCCTAAGCTTAGCCTGGGCTTTTCTTGCTTGATTTATGCATTATATATGTTTTCTGAAAAGGGGAATTCGATGAGTACTATACATGAGTCCGCGAATAACAGGCCGGAAGAGTTGCAGCGTTTATTGGATAAAGAATTATTACAACTGGAGAAAATTACGATTGAAGATTTCGAAGTGGATCCTATTGAGAAGCCTGTCACGCAAGAAGATTTGAAGCAGTTCCAGCAGTTTACATCGACAAGTTTCCGCTCTTTAGAAGAGTTGCTTGAAAGCAATCAAGCCGTCTTGCCTGTTGATGAGGCAATTACACGTTTGCAAGATGAAGCATTGCAAGACCGTGTACAAATGGCAAAACGTGCGGTGCAGATCTTTACTTTATTTGAAGATGTGCGTCAGACAGTTGATCCTGAATCTGTTGATTTACTTGCACAGTTAGATGCAGCGATAGATCAAGCCCATCTTTTGCTTGAAGAAATCGGTATACAAGAGTTAACGGTGTACGATGAGTATTTCGATGAAAGTTATATGGAAGCAGTTGGAACTATACCTGCTGAAGAAGCGCAAGGAATCGAGCGTTTTAAAGTAGCAGCTGTATTCCGTAGGGCCTTTGCAATAGAAGGTCAAGTCATTCAAGATGCATTAGTGAAAACGGTTTCGTAAAAGGGGGAACGTTTATGACGAGCATTACAAATGATCAATGGGTGAGTCACGACGTACGCCCGTTTAGTAGGTGGAGGTGATTCGATGAGTTCATTTACTAACGTTCCTATGCTGATACAGCAAATGCAACAAGAAATACGGCAGAAGCGTTATACACTGGCGCTGGGTACGATACGCGAATTGGAAAAAATGAATGTGAGCCGCAAGCAAATTCTATGGCATAAAGCATTGCTTGAAAGTAAGGTCGGGAATTTGCATGTGGCATTAGCCTACTTGAAGGAATTAGATAGCGACGAGTTATATGCCATCAAGTTACAGCAAACGATTGTGGACAATTGGGACACGTATACGCAGATCATCGCTAAATATAATGATGCCGTTTCGGAAATTCAGCTAGGATTCGGTGAAAAAGCACTACATACTATAAATCACGCGATGGAACTTGCAGGAAAACTGCCTATTCCCATTGAATTCTATCGAATGAAAACGGTGTTGTTGGCGCGTTATGAAAGTGACCCTTTATCTCGCTACATAGCGGAGTTACCTATGTATGCGCTCGATGATCCGACAATCAAGCGTGTCGTGGCAGCAGAACCTCCACGTCCAGACATCGCACGGCCGGTTCCGAAACCTAAGCGCAAACGTAAGCTGAAAAAAGAAGCGGCGGTATTTCTTGCTAGTACAGCGACTGTCTTATTAGTGTTCGTCGTCTGGTTAGTTGCTAATCTCATGGCGTCACCTGAAATCGCTACGGAGTCGCCAACTACCGCACCGGCGAAAAAGCCAGCTATAACGGAGACGGAGCCTAAGAAGGACAAGCCGGTTGAAGAAGTAGTCGCACAACCTAGAGAAGAAACTGAGCTTGAATTCGTTTCCAATGAAGCAGCGAAAACGTATTACAACGAAGGCTATAAGCAATTTATAAAAGAAGACTTCCCAGCAGCTGTGGTGTACTTGGAATATGCTGTGCGTACAGAAGAAAGTGATTACTTCACAGACGATGCCTCGTACTTCCTAGCGTCAAGTTATTTGCGTGAGCGGAAGTATGAAGATGTGGTGAACATCGCGAAAGCATTTCGTAAAGAAAAAGATGTGAATTACAAGGAGTCGCCTTATCGAGAGGGAATCCGCCTTCAAGAAAGTCGTGCGTTGTGGCAGCTCGGCGAGGATGCGAAAGCTGTTTCGATTCTGGATGAATTGATGAACAAGCCAGACGAAGATTGGGTGACGTACGAAGCAAGGGCGATGAAGAAGTTGGTAGTAGATGGTGAGAATGGTAGTGAAGAAGAGGCTAGTTGATTTTCATAGGGGTTGTGGTGTCGTGCTATTTGGCATCCACACCGCGCTAAATAAAAAATAGGAGCAATTCGTGAGGCCGAGCCGACTTCACGAATTGCTCCTTTGTTTATTCTAGAGATTTAATCAATTCAATATTATGTTTTTCCCACTTGGACATCTTGCCATCGAAGGATGGGTCCGGATCATACCAAGACTGTGAGCCAAAGTAGTTTTGCAATTCTTTTGACTTGAATACGTAGCCGTGCCGTGCATAGATTTCATTGCGCGCTAAACGTAGGTCATCTTTTGACAGTCCTTTTAAGTCAGATTTGTCGAGGAACACGTCACCGCTGTATGAGATGATGAAATGGTCATTTGAATCATCAGCTGGTATTTCTTTAATCACTTCTTTGACAATAACCGTTTCGACGGGTTCTTCTTTCGGGACGTCATTTTGTACAACTGGTACATCATTGTCGGTTTCCACGTTGGTTGCGGTGGCTAATTCTTTGATGGAGTCAAAGGCGAGATGAATCGTTTGTTTCGCTCCAAATACATTCGCTTGAATTTCCTCACGCACGCTTTCATCATCTATAGTTGTTGTCATTTTAATGGGATAGATCCCAGCCATGTACGGGCCGAATTCTGCTTGTTCTTCACTCTTTTTAATATAGCCCATTTCTGTATCGTGAATGGATAGCACCGTTTCGTCCCCGATCGATTTCACTTTGAGGATATAGCCCGCTGGATTAATCGTATAGCGAGGAAAGAAGCCGAACCGCTTACCAACCGCACGTATGGAGAACATGCCTTCGTCGGTCTGTTCTTGTAAATGGCTTTCCACTACTTGTACCAAGGAAGGGTTTTTCTCAATCAATGTAAGTAAGGCTTGTATGCTTTCTCCATCGATTGAAATACGACTATCTTTCGGTACGATCAATTCATGCAACTCATCTCGATCTTGCTCGATCAGCGCTGAAATGAATTGCTCTGTTATTGCTTTCCGACCATATTTATTTTCAATAGTGTAATAGCTTATAGTCGCGACAAGCACGATGGCGATCAATAAAATGGGATACAGTGGTGTCTTCAAAAACGTTCGTTTTTTATTGGAATAACGTGAGGCAAGAAACGCTTTACAGTGTGTACAGTATTCTTGCTGATTTGTATTCATTTCATTACATATTGGACATTTTTTCATACGTATTCTCCTACTTCATGCTATGGCTCTATCTTTTGAAAGCAAGAATAGATACCAATGTAGTCAAGATTATACTATGACTGACGGGATTATTCTAGATGTAAGGGTGGTTACTTCATTGAGAAGGGAGCTGTAGAGTATTCATTACATGGAGATATTCATAATACGCCACGTAAAGATCGTCCTATCTAACGTATTAAATGTATGAAGATGGTAAATGTCGAGTTATACTAGTTTAAAAGAATCCCGTATGACTAAAGTGTGGCAGGGAAGAAAAGAGGAGCGAATGAAGAGACAGCATCACATACTTATAATTGTATGTTTTGGATTGCTAGCGGTCTTTGGATACAAAGGGGTAGTCAGTGCAGAAGTAGTTTCAAATGAGCTATTGGTAGAGTACGAAGAAAACCGTCAGGCATTTTCTCTAGATGGAAGCTTACCGGGTGTAGAAAGCCGGGAACCTATCACAGACGAAGTAGAGTTATGGAGTTTTACAGATTCAGAAGAGATACTAGTCATGAAGGAACAACTACTCGAAGATCCGAATGTTTTACATGTTGAACCGAATTATGAACGCTACTCGCATATCGTATTTAATGATCCTATTCTTGTGAAGCAATGGTGGATTCCACAAGTGAAGCCACAGTGGATGTGGTCTAGAGTGCAAGAGCAAAAGAAAACGGTTGTTGTGGCGGTCATTGATTCGGGCATTGACTTACAACATGAAGATTTGCAGGGGCGAATTCAGCCAGGGGGTTATAACTTTTACGCAAACAACTCGAATGTTCAAGACGTCAATGGCCACGGAACGGCTGTCGCAGGTGTAGTCGCTGCTAAAGCTGGAAATAATCTAGGCATAGTAGGTATTGCGGGAACATTTGACGCCAAAATATTACCGTTGAAAATCTCACATCTGAACGGACTCAGTAAAGTGTCAGATAGTATTCAGGCGATTGATTATGCCATCAAGAAACAAGTCGATGTAATCAATATGAGTTACGGAAGTAGCACGTCTTCTCAATTGGAAGAAAAAGCAATTCAGCGTGCGGTCGAAGCGGGGATCACAGTCGTATCGTCTGCAGGGAATGATGCGACAAAAGGAAATTCGATCATGTATCCTGCATCGTACCCTTCCGTCATTTCAGTTGGTGCAACAGATAGAGATCATCAGCGCGCTTCCTTTTCAAACTATAATTCTCACGTTAACTTAGTCGCTCCAGGCGCGGCAATCTATACGACTACACTTTCGAATGGTTATAAGTCAGTCAGTGGAACATCTTTTTCCGGACCTATCGTGGCAGGTGCAGCAGCTTTGGTGAAATCATTGAAGCCTGAAGCAACGCCCGTTGAAGTCAGACAGTTAGTAGAAATGACCGCGACAGACTTAGGCGCACCAGGTAAAGATATTTATTTTGGCGCAGGAGTAGTAAATTTAGAGAAACTGAGCCTTGCATTGCCGGCTGTTTCTACAACCATTCCGCCAAATGAGTTCAAGGGCGATTTTCCAGAACTGAATGCACAACCGAGTAAAGTATTCAAGGTCAAATTTACTAGCGATTTGCAACTTGGAAAAGACTATGCTCGACATATTTATATTACGCGTTCGCCAAATAGCACAGAACGTATTGAAAGCTTTACAGCGAAAGTGAATTTTGAAGATCGTACGCAATTATTCATTACCCCCACTACAGACTGGCAACCGGGAGTTCATTATTTACGTGTAGATCAAGGGTTGCAGAATAAAAAAGGCGTGGCAATGAAAAAATCATTTGCCGTGAAGTTTACGGTATCGCCTCGCTAATTCCATATAATCGAAAAGAGCTATTGCGATGAGTCATAGAGACTTCCGCAATAGCTCTTTCTGTATATTAGTTCGTTATTTTAGAAAACATTTCACCTGTGCTGACGTCTAGGATCATATCGTCTACTTCAGGTTTCGTCTTGATCAATTCCATTTCATGTAGCCAGTCCCGCACTTCTTCCCAAGATGTTTCATCAAGCGTACCAAATGCTTCACCGTCTGTATCCATTTTTGGCAATAATACATTCAGACTTTCGGTTTCAATTGCTTTGTCTAACGGGAAGTTCGCTTGATCTTGGTTGTTTAGCAAGAGGTCAAGAGCTTCTTCGGGCTGTTCTTTCATAAATTCATACCCTTTTTGCGCTGCCCGCCAGAAAGCCTGGATTGCGTCTTGTTCTTTGTCCCATGTATCATCACTCGTCAACAATACGATTTCACTATAATTCGGCACGCCATAGTCTACTGGATTAAAGTAGCGTGTTTTGAAGCCTTTCGAGCTCATGACAGGCACTTCGTGGTTAATAAACGTTCCGGTCACGGCATCCACGCGTTTTGAAACGAGTGAAGATTCCAATTCAAATCCAACGTCGATCATATTCACTTTGTCATAATCGCCGCCATCATTCGTAACCATCGTTTTAATCAGAGACTCGTTTAGTGGAATCCCTGGATAGCCAATTGTTTTGCCTTCAAGATCTTTAGGTGATTGAATCGAACTTTCCTCTAGCATGACGGTGTAATTTAGTGGCTCTCGTACAATGGAAGCGATGGCTTTAATTGGAATGCCCTCGTTTGCTTGCGCTAAAATGACATCCGGTTGGTAATACAGTCCAAGAGTCACTTTTCTTGCTGCGGTCAAGTTCATTGGGTCAGTCGGATTGGCAGGAAATTGTATGTCCACTTCCACGTTCTCTTCATTGAAATAGCCTTTTTCCTGGGCTACATAAATATAGCTATGTACTGCATTCGGATACCAGTCGAGCATGATGCTAACTTTTTTCATTTCATTGTTCGGTGTCTCTTCGTCGGCTACGGGAGTCTTATCAGTATTGCACCCAGCTAGCAGTACAAGAAGAAAAGTGATGCTTAGAAACAGACGTTTTTTCATTGATGATTCCTCCATTGTAAAAAGTGTTTTTCCAATACAACGATGAGTAGAAAGAAGATAATGCCAACCGCAGAAAGCAAGACGATCGGTGCGAATACAGCAGCACTGTCAAATTGCGTCATCATTCTTCTGCTAAAATATCCAAGTCCTGCCTGAGCCCCTAGCCATTCCCCAATGGCCGCACCGATCACGCTCAATGTGACCGCTACTTTGAGTCCAGAGAAGAAAGATGGCAAAGCGGAAGGGAGATCTAATTTATAGAAAATGTCTTTTGCGGATGCACCCATTGTTCGCATTAATTCCCGTAAGTTTTTATCTGATGAGCGTAAGCCGTCGAAAACACTAACGGTAATCGGGAAAAATGTGATGAGTACGGTGACTGCGACTTTACTCCAAATGCTGTAGCCGAACCATAAAACGAAAATCGGTGCGAGCGCAATGATGGGGATCGTTTGCGACGCGATTAGGATAGGGTAAAACGCCTGCTCGATAGGTTTCTTACTATACATCGCAATCGCCAGTGTGGATCCGATTAGGATTGAAATCGATAATCCAATGAAAATGGTTAAAGCTGTCGGAGGTAAGTGGTGGATAAATAGCTCCGTTTTCAGCTCCCATAATCGAATTAAAATCGCTGAAGGAGATGGGAAGAGAAAGCTTTTGTCGTAAAGACGAGCGCTAATTTCCCATACACCGAGTAAGATGGCAACGAAAAGTATAGACCAACTGTATGAAGTGATCTTCTTCATAGTCGCGCCCCCGAACGAAGCTCACTAATAAGTTGCTCTTTCAGTTTCAACAGTTCTGGCTGTGCCAAGTCCCGCATAGTGCGTGGTCGGCTAAGAGGCACGATGACTTCGCGAATCGTCTGTACCGGTTTGTCGGCGAGTACAAAAATGCGATCGGACAGAAATAAAGCTTCGTCGATATCATGCGTGATGAACACGATCGTTTTATCGAGCTTTTGCCATTGATCGATCAACCATTCTTGCATGGTTAGCCGTGTGATCGCATCGAGCGCGCTAAATGGCTCGTCCAGTAGTAAAATATTGGAGCCGGTCAAGATCGTTCGTAAAAATGAAACCCGTTGTCGCATCCCGCCTGATAAATTCCCAGGATAAGCGTTTTCTTCGCCTGCGAGTCCGAAGTCAGTGAGGAGTTGAATGATCTGATTGGCAGACGGTTTACCGCCTTGAAGTTCTAACGGTAGTCGGACGTTTTCAAGAATCGTTCGCCAAGGCATCAGCAAGTCTTGCTGCGGCATATAGCCGACTTTGCCTAATCGCTTCGTCGTCACTTCTCCGTTCAATGAAATCTCCCCATTGTCGGGATTCTCAAGACCGGTGACCAGTCGGAATAACGTGCTTTTTCCGTACCCGCTCGGTCCAATGATGCTGACGAATTCGCCTTCATTTACATGCCAGTCGACTTGATCAAAAATCGCAGTTGGTTTCGAAGCATTGGTTGCTTGATAATGAAAAGATACATTTGTGAACTCTAAAACTTTAGTAGTCATATGGTTACCACTTCTCATTTCTTCAAAAAGTATATACAAAAAAACCCCTTCTCTGTTCGAAGCGGTTGCATAGTTCGGCCTAAATCCGTCATATGTCCACTTCCCTCCGCTAGCATTATCTAGAGCAGGTTCAAGGGTTAAGGCGAACGCCTCTCTCAGCAAAAGCACCCCTAGTGTTGTTCCTTCTCTTATCGTTACATAGACTAGTAAAGTAGTCAATGTCAATTTAGTAAATATTCTAAGAGGCTGGGACATAACTATCTCACCCCGTTTCCCTGCACTCCGAGAGGCACGCTTTCCGAGGGGCGTGGCTTGAGCCAAGCGAACAACGTAGGGTTCGCTTTGCCGTATTTCTGTGTACTTTGCAGAAATTAAGGCACCTGTCCAGGGTCTCAGGACGCACGCTGATCCCTCAGGAGTCGGCCTTTCTCCGTTCGGGTACACTCTGTTACTCTAAAAAATATTTTCTGTTCAGTCCCAACCTTATTACGAATCAGCAATCCTGTTGCATTTAATGGATAACCTGTGTAATATAATGACTAACAGACCGAAATGGTATTTCGGTCACTTTTTGAAGGAAGTGTCATAATGGATCGCAGAGAAGAAATTATGTTGGCGGCTGAAAAATCATTTTCGATGTTCGGATATAAAGCAACTACGATGGATCAAGTAGCGAAGATTGCGAACGTGGGTAAGGGCACAATCTATACATTTTTCTCGAATAAAGAAGAGTTATTTCATTCGATTGTTTGGAAAATGGTTGAAGAAATGAAAGACCTCTCTGAGCGCACAGCTAAGGAAGGTGCGTCTTTTCAAGAGAATGCCCATGCGCGCATTATGCAACTGCTGAAATTTCGCGAAACACATCAGTTATTCATTAAATTGATTGAAGAGGAAAAAGAATTGCGTACACCTGCCGTGGGAGATGTGTTAACTACTATAGAGAAGGAAATAGTGAAATTCATTGCTGGGAAAATTGAGCGAGGCGTCGCAAAAGGTGAACTAAAGCCGTGTAACAGCGAGCTGATTGCGTATCTTTTATTCAAATCTTATGTAGCGCTAGTTAATGATTGGTCAAAAACGCATGATGAACAATTGACAGAAGAGCAAATCACGGACGTTTTGAACGATACGATCTTCTCCAGTTTGTTAGTGTGATGTGCGGATGATGGAATATAGAGTGAGGGTTTATGTGAAATGAATAAAATTTGGTTTATAGTCAGACGGGATCTTCGGAATATTTTCAAAAATAAAGCAGCAATCATTGTCATTGCGGCCATTGCGTTTCTTCCTTCCCTTTATGCTTGGATGAACATCCTCGCTTCGTGGGACCCATATTCCAATACGAAAGGCGTAGAAGTCGCGATCGTCAGTGAAGATGTAGGGGCGAAGATCGAAGACAAAGAATTCAATGTCGGAGATGAAGTGATTGTCTCGCTGACCACTAACGATGATCTCGGCTGGCAGTTCGTAACGAAAGATGAAGCGTTGACAGGCGTGAAGCACGGAGATTATTATGCTGCAATCATCATTCCGAAAGACTTCTCGGAGAATTTAAGCAGTGTCGTCACCGACGATATGAAGAAGCCAACATTGGATTATTATATCAATGAAAAAATCAATGCAATTTCCCCGAAAGTAGCGGGTAAAGGCGCTTCTGCGATAGTAGAAAATATCGATAAAACATTCGTCGAACAAGCGAATGAAGCGGTCATCAAAGTATTCAATAATCTAGGTGTAGAACTGGAAGACAATCGTGGGAATATCGAAAAGCTACGTGATTTAATTTATCAATTAGAATATGACATTCCAGATATTTATTCGAAACTACAGATGATCGATAAAGGTTTGGATTTTGCAGATACTTCTATTGATCGCGTAGATGTCGTGCTAGATGACGTCAATGTAGTGCATGCCAATGCAAAAAAGCTAAACGCACGGTTGATTAGTAAGTTACAGGAAAATGAAAAGACCGTAGATCACACATTGCGTGTCATTACGTCTAACTTGGAGAGTGCACAAACAGCATTCCGTAAAGTACCTGATTTGACAAGTGAGCTGTCAGGTAAAGGGGAAGACGTTGATCGTATTGTCGGTTCGCTACGTGATAAACAAGGCAAATTAGAAGATACGAATGCACGACTAGATGATATTTACGATTATTTGAAAAAACAGGATCAGAATCTAAAAGACTCAACAAATATTAAAGACTTGCAAAGTTCCTTACATGATAGTGCTACAGATTTGAATCGTTTGAAAAAGAATTTGGAAACGATCATTTCCGACTTGCAGAGCGGTAAGAATCCAGCAACTGATTTGATAACGCAAACACAAGCGTTGTCCGATAAACTCGCTGAAGATATGGAGAAAATCAAAGGCAATTACGAAAATATATTATCTCCGCAAACTGAAAAGCTTATGAAGCAGTTGAATGAACTTTCTACGAATATCACCAGCTTATTGGATCGCGGGACAGAAGTGAATAGCGGTGCGCAGGAAGTCGTTCAAGGTTTGATCGATAAGCGTGAATCTATTGATTTCAGTCAATATCAAGAACAACTCGACAGTATGTCCACCGCGATGGAAAGTCAGATTGGAAAACTGGATTCGGTCATTTCTGTTTTAGAAGCCGCAAGTAAAGTGACAGGCAGTGACAAAATAATCGGTTTGCAACAGAGGTTCGTCGCGTTACGCGATCAGTTATCCACGACTAAACAAGCGATTGATAAAGTGCAAGCCGCTATTAGTAAAGGAGAGAAGCCGAGCCTTGAGTTGTTGAATCAACTTTCAGGACAGCTACAGGCAAGTCAGCAAAAGATTGTCGATGCACGAAATCAATTTGATGCCAATAGCCAAAAAGCCATTGCAGATGCGATTCAACAATTACAAACTTTTGATGAAGGATTGCGCGACCGGTTCAATGAACTTCAAGCATCGAAGACGGAAATTGATGAAAAGCTTGCAGGGTTGCTAGAGACAGCAGAAGATCCTAACATTACGATTGGTGCTCTTCAAACGATGGTTGACCGAATTGATAATGGACTATCGGCAATCGGTTCCATTGATAGTGGATTAGCAGATCTTGAGAAGTTCATAAATTCCGATAAGCTGTCTGAGGAAATTGAACGAATCAAAACGGTTCAAGACAGCCTATCATCTGCCAATTCATCCGTTGACGGCCTAGTTGATCGGATCAATGAATCGAAAGCAAACGGTAAAAAACATTTAGCTGAAGTCAATCGTGTATCCGGAGAATTGGATCGTTCGGTTGGAGAAGCGATCGATTTCGTCAATAGTGATTTGACGAGAAAGTATAAATCTGCAATGCGCGATGCAACCAATGCGTTGTATGACGTGTCCGACGTACTAGATGAAGTAAATGGACGGATCCCACGTCTTCGTACTGCGCTTGAAAAAGCTGAAGACGGGGTAGCGCTTGGGAAAAAAGATTTAGTGAAAGCACAGCAGCTCTTCCCGGAAGCTCGTGATGCTATTGAAACGATGGCAGAGAAAATCCGCAAGTTGGAAGACGAAGGAGACTTGGATAAATTATTGGATGTTCTCTCGACAGATCCAATAGGCGTCAGCAAGTTTCTCGCTGAACCGGTTGTCCTAAATGAACATGCGTTATATCCAATTCCCAACTACGGTTCAGCCATGAGCCCATTTTATACAACACTTTCATTGTGGGTCGGCGCACTACTCATGGTATCCACGCTGAAAGTCGACATCCGAGAAAAGTCACGATTCAAGAGTTACCAAACATATCTTGGACGGTTGATTATCTTTGCTGGAATAGGCACGGTCCAATCATTGATCGTCACGCTCGGCGAATTATTCATCATGAATGTCTACGTCGTCAACAAGCTATCGTTTGTATTATTCGGTGTGCTGATCAGTGTCGTATTCGTTACCATCGTCTACACACTCGTTTCCGTACTTGGTAACACGGGTAAAGTGATCGCCATCGTTTTGATGGTCATGCAGCTCGGTGCATCAGGGGGGACATTCCCTATTCAAATGGCACCCGATTTCTTCCAACAGATTTCCGCATTTATGCCATTCACACATGCGATCACCTTATTGCGTGAATCGATCGGCGGAATTATCTGGGCTGTGGCACTAAAACAAATCCTCTATTTGTCCATTTACTTCGCGTTATCGCTTGTAGTGGGACTCGGATTGAAGAAATTTTTTAATAAATCGAGTGATAAGTTTATTGAGAAGGCGAAGGAAAGTAATATTGTGATGTGATGGAAATAGACTGTACAGAAAGTGATTTTACTAACTTTTTGTACAGTCCTTTTATGTGTAATTAGATTTAGAGCTCTCAATTATATGATTTTTTGAGGCTACTACATTAAAATAACTTCATTTGCTCCGAATTGCTATTCTCACTCGTCCCATTAATATACCCTAAATCCCTGAAGCCTTTGGAGCGCTTCTTAGACATATTTATTAGGGCAGGGACCTTTTGGTCAATATAATCATAGACGCGTACTTCTTGTTTTTCAGAGTGGTTGCGGTGTAACCGTCCTACGTATTGAGTTAATAAACCCTTCCAAGAGACCGGCATAGTTAGAAACAGCGCATCCAATCGTGGGAAATCAAAACCTTCACCTATATTTTTTCCTGTTGCTATAATTAAAAGTTCTTCTTCGCCTGGTAGTTCTCGCATGAAATGTAATGCCTCCTCTTGTTCTCTTTTAGAGAGTTCCCCGGAAAGAGCGATAATATTTTTTGCGAATCCCTTAAACAAACTATGAAGTATATGAATATGACTTATTCGTTCGGTCAGAATTAATGGCGTCATACCTTCCTCTAATGCTAAAAGCACGTCTTCGAAAATAAGTCCATTTCGTTTAGTATCCTCAGCCATTTCATTGTACATTTGTTGGATGTTTTCAGATGTAGTCTTATAAGAGGTTTTTCTTTCAAAGATAAGATGATGAAAAGGACGAATAAGAGCCTGTTCTTTGGCATCTGTTTTATATAAAATCGGCCCGCATTGCATTGTAATTATTGGGTGAAGTCCATCTTTGCGGGCTGGCGTAGCTGTAAGTCCGTATACATATTTCGCTCGAACCATCTTCATTAATTGTTCAGAAGTATAAGCTGAAAGGTGATGGCATTCATCTATAATAATTTGACCGTATTGGGTGATAATAGAATCAATTCCGTTAGAGGTCAATGTTTGTATGGTGGCTACATCGATTTTCCCTGTAGCCATTCGTTTTCCACCGCCAAATTGGCCTATATCTTGAGGGGGTGAGTCCAGAAAAAGTGAAAGCTGATCAATCCATTGATTCAGTAACTGTTTACGGTTCACTATGATAAGGGTATTCACTTTTTGCTCAGCGATAAGAGCAGCTGCTGTTACGGTTTTTCCGAATCCAGTTGCTGCTGCTAAGACTCCGCCATCATGTGCTTGTAACTGTCGAAGTGCGTCTACTTGCTGTGAAGATAAGGTGCCGGTGAATTTTGTATCTATAGGGCTTCCATAAAAACGTTCATCTATCCAATCTAATTCAATTCCCTTAGATGACATTAGGTCTTGGATAGCCTGCTCACATCCTCTTGGAAGAATTAAATGAGAAGAAGTTTTATCAAAACCTTGAATCACCGAAGGGATAGTATACGTAGACAGTCTCCTTGCTTTTGCTTTAAAATACTCAGTGTTTCCAAATGAAGCTAAACTTTCGAGTTCTGATGTAAGTGAGTCAGTAAGTTCTTCCAACTTGAAATAAATGCCGTTCTTCTTAATAGCTTGTAGAGTAGTGGGATAACTAGCGGCATTAGTAGCAGGAATTTGCACATTAAGTGACTGAAGGGATTTGTAAACCATGTTCTTATCTATTTTATTTAAACAAGATAAATAAAGCCATTGATCTTCAAATGGTTGAAAGGCTTCATTAACAAAAACGCTATTGCCAAGATCTCGGGCATAGCGTTGTAGTGGTAGGGCGATTAGGTTTCCTAGACTTCTAGTATTTGCAAGAGAGTCCTGACTTGGAAATAAACGATCAAAAGAATCTAATTCAGCAGACGCCTTCTTATCCGCATGTTCAATCAGTGCTTTGCCGAGTGTGCGGGCTAATGAGGAAGGTAAGGCTTCTGAAAAGAACAGCCAGACATGCGCCCCATTGCCAGAACGAGATCTTTCAATACTACAAGGAAGCTGAATGTTTTTACAAATATTTACGAATGCGAGCACATCATTTTGCCAATTCTTTTTATCAAAATCTACAACTAGAAACCAACAAGTGTTATCTACTAACAAAGGATATAGACCTACAATGTGCTTGCCACTCAAATGATCATAAATTGTTTGATCTGTAAGAGAGATATAGGATTTATTCCGTCGGACTGGAGAATATCCGTTCTTACCATTCTCTAACTTCCATCTAGTTGCATAGACATCCGCTCTACCCCGAAAAATACTTTGAAATAATTGAACTTTCTGTTGTGCCGTTGAATTATTGGTAACTAAACTAGTATGTTCTTTGATTTGAAAATCTGGCAAATAATTTTGTACTATCATTTTTAAATACTTATTCTCAGTCTGAAGTTTTTCTAGCTCTAGATTCATTTCTTGTTCAGATCTCTTCATAACCATACACCTCTTATAATTCAATTCAGTGATTCGCTATACTTAGTGTACTAATAAAGATAGAGCTAATACAATATTTTTCTCAATATTCAAACTCACAAAAATGTGTTTAATTTACAAAAAATATTTAAAACTTACTATTCACATCAATTCCCAAACCGATTTGATCATATCATCGGCCTTCACAAAAAGTGAACTCTCTAAAACAAATGTGTGTAAGGTACCATCTTTTAACTCGACAGTAATTCCGTTCGGCACAATACCCAACACATAGGAAGAGTCAATATTATGAATGTCGGCAATATCGAACTCCAAAATATCTCTTTGGAAATGCATGTTTTGTGGCTGGAAGATAAAACGTTGTTTTGTGATCAATAAAATTCCGCTAATGTAATCTATACTTTTGCGCAAGTCCGCGGGCATTTCATATTGGACTGTTTCGTTTTCTCGATAATTCGTCATGCAGATCTCTCCTCTACGGATTTCCCTATGACTCTACTTTCATTTTACCTCTATAGATATGTATAGACAAGACATCTTGATTTGCTGAAGAGATTCTATGGAAGGGGAGTGGTCATTGTGGTTTGGTTTGCGCTCTGTCGTTTGGGTGATCCGCTCTATGTATTGTGTTATCTGCTCTATGTAGCTGGGGGTTCGCTCAATCCATGGCCGCGAGCGCTCAATGTGTTGGCTGAAGTGCTCAATCGTCCGTGCTATTCGCTCAAACGAAGTCCGCGAGCGCTCTATGTTTTGGCGTAAGCAATCAATCGTCCGTGCTATTCGCTCAAACGAAGTCCGCGAGCGCTCAATGTTTTGGCGTAAGTGCTCAATCGTCCGCGCCATCCGCTCAAACGAGGTCCGCGAGCGCTCAATGTGTTGGCGTAAGCGCTCAATCGTCCGCGCCATCCGCTCAAACGAGGTCCGCGAGCGCTCAATGTGTTGGCGTAAGCGCTCAATCGTCCACGCTATTCGCTCAAACCAAGTCCGCGAGTGCTCAATGTGTTGGCGTAAGTGCTCAATCGTCCGCGCTATTCGCTCAAACCAAGCCCGTGAGCGCTCAATGTGTCGACCAAAGCGCTCAATCGCCCGCGCTATCCGCTCAATCAAGGTCCACAATCGCTCTAAACCGCAATGTACCCGCTCAATCCATCACGCCATGCGCTCTAAGCAACTGTTTAACCGCTCAATACCACCCCAAAAAAACCCTATAATCTAACCCAATATTCACTCAATACACCACGCATATACTCAATACCATTTCGCTATTGACACTAAAAAACTCTGTCTGTTATCATTATGTGTAACCGGTACCACATAGAACAGAATGTAGGTGGAATAGTTGGCGAATATACGGGATGTGGCTAAAGTTGCTGGAGTTTCAGTAGCCACTGTTTCACGCTATTTAAATGATAAAGGATACATAAGTGAAGAGGCAAAACGGGTGATTGCTAAGGCGATTGACGAGTTAAACTATCAGCCTAGTATGATTGCGCGTTCACTTAGCACGAAACAATCTACCTTTATTGGCTTGATTGTTCCGGATATTGTCAACCCGTTTTTTCCAGAATTGGCGCGTGCGATTGAAGATGTTGCGCTGGCATATGGATACACGTTGATTTTGTGTAACTCAGATGAAGATCTTGAGAAGGAAATTAATTATGTAAAGACTCTGCAACAGAAATATGTGGCGGGGTTTATTGTCGCGTCGAATCATATAGAAGCGGAACATTATATGGGACTAGATATTCCCATTGTAGCAATTGATCGAAGAATTCATTCGTCGATTCCGTACATCGCGACGGATAACCGCGAAGGTGCTCGTATAGGAACGGAGCATTTATTGGATAGCGGTTGCAAAAATGTCCTTTGTATGCGCGGGCCTGCAGGATTAGGTCCTGCTGATGATCGATTTGCTGGGTTCAATGATGCGGTAAAAGGGAAGAATATAGAAACGCATATTGTTGAATGTCCCTTCCATTTTGATATAGCGGAGACGATGGTCAAAAAGATTTTGCAAGAACGGTCTATTGATGGGATTTTTGCGAGTAGCGATGTGACTGCAGCGGGTGCAATGAAAGCTGCATATTCAGCGGGTATTCATGTACCCAATCAGCTTCAAATTGTTGGATATGACGGAACGATGCTTGCCAGCCAATTAACACCAGGCTTAACGACGGTAGCGCAGGATTTATATAGAATGGGTGCGATGGCAGCGAGGATGCTCATTACATTAATTAAAGGGCAAGAGTTGACGGAGCGTGAAATACTGATTCCGGCAGAGTTGCTCATTCGCCAAACAACGAGGAGTGAAGCATGATGATAACGGTAATTGGCAGTGCCAATATGGATTTGGTAGTGGGCACGGAGAATTTCCCCGACCAAGGTGAGACGGTTCTTGGAAATGTGTTCGATACAGTGCCAGGTGGAAAAGGCGCGAATCAGGCAATTGCTGCAGCGCGACTTGGTAGTGAAACACATATGGTTGCGTGTGTGGGAAATGATTTATTCGGTACGAGTATTGTCAATAATCTTCAACAGAATACAGTCGGCGTCACCGGTGTTGCTACTGTAGATGGAGCTTCTGGCATTGCGAATATTTTGCTGTCAGAAGGAGATAATCGGATTATCGTCGTACCGGGTGCGAACTCTTTGTTGATGCCATCACATATTGACGAAATAGAAGACCTCATCAAACGTAGTGACTTGGTCATGCTTCAATTGGAAATTCCGATTCCTACTGTCGTCTATACATTAGAAAAGTGCCAAGCGGCTGGCGTGCCGGTGATGTTGAATCCGGCTCCAGCGCGTGGATTTGAACTCGATATGATGCCTTCGATTACCTATTTAACGCCGAATGAAACGGAATGTGAACAAATTTTCGGTATGGATATGGTAAGTGCATTAGAGAAGTATCCGAACCGTTTAATTATCACGCTAGGCGATGACGGTGCACGATTCTATGATGGTGAAAAGCATGTCATTGTAGAAAGCTTTAAAACCAAAGCTGTGGATACGACAGGTGCAGGTGATACGTTTAATGGTGCACTTGCACATGGAATAGTGGCGGGGATGGAACTGGAACGAGCAGTTCGTTTCGCGAATGCGGCCGCTTCACTTTCCGTAGAGAAGTTCGGCGCACAAGGTGGCATGCCTTCATTTGAAGAAGTAGAAGCGCGTTTGGAGGAGAGCCGATGAAAAAGCATGGCATGATCAATCGCGATATTGCGGCTGTGCTAGCTAAAATGGGTCACACCGATCAATTGACGATTGCAGATTGCGGTCTGCCGATTCCTGAAGGTGTTCCGTGCATCGATCTTTCGTATGCACTTGGAAAGCCTGGATTCACGGAGATTTTATTGGAAGTAATGAAAGACTTTCAAGCAGAAAAAGTATATATTGCCAGTGAAATAAAAGAAGAGAATCCTACAGTCTTTAGTGAAATTACACAACTAGCATGTCCGATAGAAGAGTTGACACATGATCAATTAAAACAACAATCAAGACAATCGAAAGTTATTATTCGTACAGGAGAGGCGACGCCTTATGCCAATATTATCGTACAGTCAGGCGTCATATTCTGAAAGTGGGTGTGCAGAGATGATTGCGATGAGCGGGATATCGAAAAGTTTCAATGGAAATAAAGTACTCGACAATGTGGAGTTTAATGTAGTCAAAGGTGAAATCCATGCGCTCATGGGCGAGAACGGTGCAGGGAAATCGACGATGATGAAAATTTTGACGGGGATCTATACGCGCGATTCAGGCGAGATCACAGTCAAAGGTAAGAAAGTGGAGTTCAAGAACGCGAAAGAAGCTGAAGAAGCGGGAATTGCGGTCATTCACCAAGAGCTCAATATTTTACCTGATTTGACAGTTGCAGAGAACTTCTATTTAGGGAATGAAAAGACATTCGGGAAAAGCGGAATTTTGAAGACGAAGGAAATGAATCGTCAAGCGGAAGAAATTCTGGCGAAGTTAGGATTGCATGTCGATGCACGAACGATCACGCGTGAATTATCTGTCGGTAAACAACAGATTATTGAGATTGCGAAGGCGGTTTCTTCTAATGCCGAATTAATTATAATGGATGAGCCGACTGCAGCACTGACGGACCGCGAAATTGAAACATTGTTCGAAACCGTTCGAGCTTTGCAAGCGGAAGGCGTTTCATTCGTTTATATATCGCATCGGATGGAAGAGATTTTCGCGATGTGCGATCGGATTACTATTTTACGAGATGGTCAATACGTCGGTGTGCGCAATATAAAAGACACTACATTTGAAGAAATCGTGCAGATGATGGTCGGACGTGAATTGGGTGAACGATTCCCAGCACGTGCGTGTGAAATAGGCGATGTGAAACTAAAAGTAGAAAATCTCTCGCGCACTGACTACTTTGAAGATGTATCGTTTGAAGTGCGAAAAGGTGAAATTGTCGGTATTGCCGGCTTGATGGGTGCTGGACGTACAGAAGTAATTCAATCGATTTTCGGCTTTAAAAAACCGACTGCAGGCAAGATTTTCATTGATGGCGAGCAAGTGGTGATTTCAAATCCGTTGCAAGCGAAAAAGCTTGGTATCGGATATGTCACAGAAGATCGGAAAACTGAAGGGTTGATTCTCGAATTTTCAGTACGAGAAAACATGTGCTTGACGAACTTCAATCGAATTTCAAATTCAGGCGTTATCCAACGAACGAAAGAAAATCAGTTGTATGACACGATGTCCAAACGTCTAGGTGTTCGCACGTCTGGGCCTGAACAAAGCGTTAAGTCGTTGAGTGGTGGTAACCAGCAAAAGGTAGTCATCGCAAAATGGTTAGGTATTGAGCCCGACATTCTGTTTTTGGATGAACCGACTAGAGGTGTCGACGTAGGTGCGAAGAAAGAAATTTACAGTATCATCAATGAATTGGCGGAGCGTGGAGTGGCGATTGTGATGATTTCATCTGAACTTCCGGAAGTCATCGGTATGGCAGACCGTGTGCTCGTCATGCATGAAGGCCAATTGATGGCAGATTTACCGAAAGAGGACATGACACAAGAACGAATTATGCATTTTGCAACAGGAGGTGACAAAGTTGTCCAAGACTAATATGAAATCGTCATTACAGAAATTAGGGCCGTTCATTGGTTTATTATTGATCGTGGTCATTATTTCTATTATGAGTCCGAGTTTTTTAACGCTGAACAACTTGTTCAACGTATTGCGTCAAGTGTCAATTAACGCATTGATTGCGTTCGGGATGACGTTTGTTATTTTGACCGGTGGAATTGATTTATCAGTTGGATCGATTCTCGCATTAACCGGTGCCGTGACAGCAGGTATGATGTCAGGCGGTATGGATCCGATTTTAGCTATGCTACTTGGTGTATTACTAGGTGTGCTGCTCGGTGCAATCAACGGATTGATTATTGCGAAAGGGAAGGTCGCACCATTTATCGCAACACTCGCGACGATGACGATTTTCCGCGGATTGACTTTAGTCTATACTGAAGGACGTCCGATTTCAGGACTTGGCGATTCATTCACATTCCAAATGCTCGGAAAAGGATATGTTTTCGGTATCCCGTTTCCGGTCATCACGATGGCGATCTCCTTTGCAGTGCTATACTTTATCTTGAAGAAAACGACATTCGGCCGTCGTGTCTATGCGGTCGGTGGCAATGAAGAAGCGTCACGTCTTTCCGGAATCAATGTCGATCGCGTAAAGATTTATGTCTATTCATTGGCAGGCGGTCTAACGGCAATCGCGTCACTTATTTTGACGTCACGCCTAAACTCCGCACAACCAACAGCAGGAAATATGTTTGAACTCGATGCGATTGCGGCCGTTGTACTTGGCGGGACAAGCTTGACTGGCGGACGCGGTTGGATTGTCGGTACATTAATCGGGGCATTGATTATTGGTGTGTTGAATAATGGTTTGAATTTGATAGGCGTATCCTCTTTCTTCCAACAGGTAGTAAAGGGTGCAGTTATATTAATCGCAGTGCTCTTAGATCGTAAAAAAACCGCATAAGGAGATGTAAATTGTATGAAACATATCAAATGGTTACTACTTATGGCCGTCGTTCTCGTTTTGGCTGCTTGTTCATTAGAGCAACCGGGTTCAAATTCTTCCTCAGATGATCAAGGTGAGGCTGGAAATGACGGCGACAAAGTGTATAAAATCGGTCTTTCCGTATCGACGCTAAACAACCCGTTCTTCGTGACATTGAGTGAAGGAGTCAAGGACCAGGCGAAAGAGTCTGGATCTGAAGTGATCGTTGTCGATGCACAAGACGATGCATCTAAACAAGCGAGTGACGTAGAAGATTTAATCCAACAAGGTGTAGATTTGTTGATCATCAATCCGACTGATTCACAAGCGGTTGTATCTGCAGTAGAATCGGCAAACAGCTCTAACGTTCCGGTCATCACAGTAGACCGTAGAGCAGAAGGTGGAGAAGTCGTTTCGCACATTGCTTCAGATAATAAAGCAGGCGGTGTGTTAGCTGGGGAATACTTGATCGAGCTGCTTGGTGAAGAGAATCCACAGGTTGCAGAACTTGAAGGAATTGCGGGTTCATCCGCAGCACGTGACCGTGGAGCGGGCTTTAACGAAGCGGTGGACGGCAAGGTAAATATTGTAGCGAAACAAACAGCGAACTTTAACCGTGCAGAAGGTTTGACGGTAATGGAAAACATTTTGCAAGCTAACCCAGACATCCAAGGCGTATTCGCGCATAATGATGAGATGGCGTTAGGTGCGTTAGAAGCCATTCAGTCGGCTGGTAAAGATATTATAGTCATTGGATTTGACGCAACAGACGACGCTGTAGCATCTGTCAAAGATGGTAAGTTGTCCGCAACGATTGCCCAGAAGCCCGAGGAAATTGGGGTCAAGGCAATGAAAGCCGCGGTTGCTCTGTTGAATGGTGAAGAGGTAGAAGCAGATATTCCCGTTGAATTGGAGTTAATTAAAGAGTAAGTGTGAGTTTTAGTTTGGGAGGAGCTCTCTGGCCAGGTTTTTTGGCTGGGGGGCTTTTTTGTGTTTTTTGGGGGCGAGGGGTAGGTAGGGATTGAGCGGTTGTGGAGGGGGATTGAGCGTTTGCGGGCTGCTATAGAGCGGATGTGGTGGGTGATAGAGCGGTTGCGGGCTGCTATAGAGCGAATAGCTGGCGGGATAGAGCGGTTATGGCTTGCGATAGAGCGAATCTCGTATGTGATAGATTGGTTGGTAATATATAGGGGGAATATCGTGTCATTGAGCGGATGTGGTGGGTGATTGAGCGCTTACGAGCAGCTATAGAGCGGATATGGTGGGTGACAGAGCGGTTGTGGGCTGTTATAGAGCGAATAGCTGGCGAGATTGAGCGGTTATGGCTTGCGATAGAGCGAATCTCGTATGTGATAGATTGGTTGATGATATAGAGCGGGAATTTCGTGCGATTGAGCGGATGTGGTGGGGTATTGAGCGCTTACGGGCTGTGATAGAGCGGATATGGTGGGTGATTGAGCGGTTATGGACTGTTATAGAGCGAATAGCTGGCGAGATTGAGCGGTTATGGCTTGAGATAGAGCGAATCTCGTATGTAATAGATTGGTTGGTATTATAGAGCGGAAATTTCATGCCATTGAGCGTATGTCGGGGTGGATAGAGCGTTCATGGCCCACTATAGAGCGGTTAACACGTATCATTGAGCGCATCTCTGGTTGGATAGAGCGCTCACGGCCAACTACAGAGCGGTTACCACGTCTCATAGAGCGAATCTCCGGTTAGATAGAGCACACGCGGCCAACTATAGAGCAACTCCCACATCCACCATTCATTAATGTATAAAACCCAAGTATCCATCATATGCATAGGATGTAGATGGTTGGACTTTATTTTAAAAAGGACATGCCTATTATGCAATGTGTGGATGTGATAGATCGCCGCTAAAAAGATAGTCAATTCAGAGGTGCTTTTCAGATTCTGGTAGACTTTTTGTTTGTGTTTGTCCGTAATCACTTTACATTTAGTAAAATGAGAATTAATGTAATCAGATGTATACTGAATAATCAAAAGGTATGAATTCAAAGAGGAGTGGGGAAATGAAAGCGTTAACAACTTCTGTTAATAGTGCTAGATTAAATGATAATCTTCAAACTTTAAGTGAAATAGGGAGAATTGGTTCTACTGGAGTCTGTAGACTTGCACATTCCCCTGAAGATAAACAGGCTGTGTTACATGTAAAAAAGTATATGGAGCAAATCGGTTTGAAGACGGAAATTGACCATTTTGGTAATTTAATTGGCAGGATGGATGGTGTATTGAATGATTCTCCGGCTTTAGTCATTGGCTCGCATATCGATTCGCAACCTTATGGGGGAAAGTACGATGGGGCGCTCGGAGTGATCGGAGCGATTGAAGTATTGGAAACGCTGCAAGATAAGGGAATAAAACCTGAGATACCTATTATACTATTTGCCTTTGCTGATGAGGAAGGCGCACGATTCAATAAGGGGTTGTTTGGTGTAAGAGGCATGTTAGGTAAATTAGAGGAAGGAGAGCTCGAACGTAAAGATAAGAAGGGAATGACGAGACGAGAGGCGTTGATTGAATTTGGATGCGACCCGTCAAAATTTGAAGAATCTCTAATTGACCCTTCTACCATAGCGGCATTTTTAGAGCTTCATATTGAACAGGGACCTGTGTTGGAAGCGAAAGGTGAACCTGTTGGCATTGTGACGGGTATTTCTGGTCCTTTATGGTTAACGGTTGAAATGGAAGGTTTAGCTGGTCACGCTGGGTCTGTACCGATGCCTATGCGTCAAGATGCTTTAGTAGGGGCCGCTAAAGTCATTGTAAAGCTTAATGAGTTAGCTCAAGAGATCCCAGGAGCACCGACAGTAAGTACAGTCGGGAGTTTGCAAGTATTTCCGGACTCTCGCAATATCATTCCTGAAAGAGTGACTTTTACAGTTGATTTACGAGATATTGATGAAAGTAGACGAGATCGGATTGAACAGGTTTTACTTCAGGAGTTAGAGAGAATTGCAGACGAACATAGCTTAACGTATACAATCACTGAAGATACGCGAAGTGAACCTAGATTTTGTAATGAAGCGATTATGCAGATTATGAGAGAAGAAAGTGCGGAAATGCACTTAACGCCTCCAGAATTAATGAGTGGCCCTTTTCATGATTCGCTTGAAATGTCTTATGTGTGTGATTATGGCATGATTTTTGTCCGTTCTAAAGACGGTATTAGTCATAACCCGAAAGAGTATAGTTCACCAGAAGATATCGCACTAGGCGTAGAACTACTGTATAAGACTGTTTATAGAATGGCTTGTAAAAGGTGATCAAACACAAAGAATATAGTTAATGGGGGGATTGGATGAGTAAAAAGAAGTTCAATACGATATATATAATGATCGTGACTATTCCATTTTTATTGTTAATATTTCCTTTATTTGAACTGGCAAACCGAGCAACTCCAATTGTAATGGGACTACCTTTTTCATTTTTCTATATCATTCTATTAATTCTACTAACATTTGTTGGGATTTTGATTTTATATCGTTTTGATCCAGATCATAAGCTTGAAGAAGGTGATGAATGATGGAGCATTGGTTAATTGCGTTAATCATTATGATTGGTTATTTAGTCATTGCATTGGTTGTTGGCGTATGGGCGGGTAAAGGACAAGATTCTAGTTCCCTAGATGAATTCGCAGTCGCAGGGGGGAAACTAGGATTAATCGTCATGTGGTTCTTGATGGGGGGAGCAGTGTTTAGTGCTTTCTCGTTCTTAGGCGCACCGGGCTGGGCTTTTGAAAAAGGCGCACCTGCTTATTATATTATTATCTATACAGCCTTTGCGATATTGCCTTGGTATATTATCGGGCCTAAAATCTCGAAGATTGGTAAGAAATTTAATCTGTATACTATATCTTCGTTTTTCAGAATCCGTTATGGAAGTAAGGCTCTTGGAATAATAGTAGGGTTACTTGCATTATTGGCATCTATTCAATATTTAGCTACCCAGTTAACAGGAATGGCACACATCTTTAATATTATGACAGAAGGTAGAATTCCTTTTTGGCTTGGAGCTCTTCTTGCATACGGGATTGTTGTGGTGTATGTGGCAACAGGCGGACTACGAGCTGCGGCTTGGTCTGACGTATTCCAAGGTTTACTGATGATCATTATTTCATGGGTTGTAGGAATAGCGATCGTGAATCAGTTACACGACTCGATGGGCGCTATGTTTACGAACATTGCAGTAGAAAGCCCTGGATTCTTACAAATAGGAAAAGAAGGATCTACTATGGGGACGATACCCTTTACAACGACTATTTTAGTATCCGTAATTGGATTCTTGATGTGGCCACATTTATTTACAAAGTCCTATGCATCTGGCCCTAAAGTCATTAAGAAAACCGTGTTGGTTTACCCAATATTTGCGTTATTCTTAATACCATTATTGCTGGTTGGATTTGCAGCTAAAGGGATTGTAGATGCGAATATGATTGAAAGTGCAGATCAGATTCTTCCATTCTTGATCACTACTATTATGAATCTCCCAGGTTGGGTCTACGGATTAGTTGGCGCGGGTGCACTTGCGGCTGCCATGTCATCTGCTGATGCGATTACGCACAATGCAACATTGGAAACAACGGACGGTGTGATTCGTACTATCTTCAAAGATTTATCCGACAAGACCGTTTTGAAGATTATGCGTATAGGTGTATTCGTCATTGGAGGTTTAGCCTATATTATTACGATTTTCGGAGGTCAAGGACTAATTGTCTTACTTTTAGGTGCGTATGGAGCTATTGTGCAATTTGCTCCAGGCGTGTATAGCGCATTGTATTGGCGAGGAGCAACGGCAATAGGTGTGATTAGTGGCTTGGTTGTAGGAGCGATATTGAATTTTTATTTCCAACTCGTTGCAGACTCCACGCCATTTGGTATTCATGCAGGAATTATAGGATTGATTTTTAATGTGATTATTATGATTGTAGTCAGTTTACTGACCAAGTCAAAGAGAAGCGAGGAAGAAGATATTTATATTCGTAGCTAATTAATACATGTACATTTTAGTACAGAGAGGTGATCTACAGTGCATGCAGATATAGTATTTACTAATGGAGAAGTTATCACAGTAGATAAGGACTCATCCATTATGGAAGCCGTAGCGATTAAAGATCAGAAGATCATCAGCGTGGGTCAGATCGACGAAGTAAGTAAATTGATTGGAGAAAACACTAAAGTATTGGATCTGGAAGGAAAGTCTCTCCTTCCAGGTTTCATAGATCCGCATCTGCATTTAACTATTTATGGAACGAACTTACTCGGCATTAATTGTGCAAGTCCTGAAATCGATTCGTTGGAAAAATTGTATGAGCAAATGAAAAAGAGAGCGGAACAGACTCCAAAAGGGGGATGGATCCGAGTTACGGGCTTCAATGAACAGGCGCTAAAAGAAAAACGTTTTCCTACAATACAAGAACTTGACGCGATATCTACGGAACATCCAATTGTAATGATTCGTGTTTGTAACCATACATCGATCGCAAATAGCAAAGCATTGGAATTAGCTGGTTTCACAAAGGAGTCTGAAAATCCTGCGGGCGGAGAGATAGAGCGTGATTCCAGTGGGGAATTGACAGGGAAAATGATTGAGAATGCACATATGCAACTATTTTCTATAGCAGATTATAGTGCGGAGGAAATTACAAAAGGATTGAAATTAGCATCTCAGGTATTTGTGAAGTCTGGCATAACGAGTTTACACGATGCGGGTAGCTATGGCTGGGGACCCGATATTTTAAAACTGATGAAAAAAAGTATAGACTCAGGTGATGTGAAAAACCGAGTATACGCTCTCATTGGATCATTAACCGATTCAGAGTCGTTTGTTCGACATATGATGGATGAAGGTGTAGTGACTGGAGAGGGCGATGAATGGTTTAAGATTGGACCTGCTAAACTCTTTACAGACGGCAGTAGTACAGGGCCCACTTTAGCCACAAGAGAACCTTATGAGAGTGACCCGACAGATAGAGGTATACTGTATTATGACCAAGATAGAATGAATGAAATTCTAGGGGAAGCTCATAGCAAAGGGTACCAAATCACTGCGCATGCACAAGGCGATCGAGCAATTGAAATGGTGTTGAATTGTATTGAAGAGGCGTTAAAGAAGCATCCTCGAACAGATCACCGCCATCGTATTGAGCATGCAGGAATAGCCAGTCCAGATCTTCAGGAACGGATGAAGGAATTGGGAGTTGTAGTGATTCCTAACCCAGCATTCATGTATGTGAATGGGGATGCTTACCTGGAGTATTATGGCGATCGAGTAAATGTCATGTATCCAGCAAAAGATTATTTGGCAAAAGGAATACCTTTTGCATTTGCCTCCGATACGCCCGTAGTAGACCCTAATCCCCTTCTCGGGATTCATGCAGCAGTGAACAGAAAAACCGTTACAGGTCAAGATGCAGGAACTTGTCAGCGAGTGTCTGTGCTAGAGGCAATCAAAGCCTATACGTTTATGGGTGCGTACGCGAGCTTCGATGAAACACAAAAAGGGAGTATTGAAGTTGGCAAATTAGCGGATTTGGTTGTGCTGGATCAAAGTATTCTCTCTGCTGAGATAACGAATCTTAAAGAAATAACAGTAGAGATGACGATGATCGATGGAAAAATAGAGTATGAAAAACAGGTGAGTTATCAGAAGTAAATACCGTTATATTTTAGCATACAGCAAAGATTGCCATTCGACTTTTTCGGATGGCTTTTATTATGGAGAAATTTAACTGGATAAAAGTTCCAAAACTTTTATAAGTACTAGAAAGCAATTCTCCACCATAGAGTTTTCGTGGTATATGATATGCAAGACATAGTGACCAAACTTGCCTAGCACTAAATAACAATGTGTCCAATGTATGATTACCTGATTCTAAATATACTATATTACACATTCGGAGTAGTCTGATTGCGTGAAAATGGGAGGTGAATACATGTTAGGTTTTCCTGTAGAAACTTTTTGGTGGTTTGTTCCATGGCCTTTCATATGGGTAGGGTTGGCTGCAATTCTCTATTTTAAAATGAAACGCGACGATGAGATGGAAGAGAAGATGGACAAAGAACAAAATCAAAATCAGTAGTTACGATAGGGGGGCATTCAATGAGCATTGATGGGATCATTTTCATTGTATACTTAGGGGTTCTATTAACGATTGGCTTGTGGTTTTCACGCAAATCATCAGCTTCCACAGAACAGTACTTACTTGGCGGTCGCTCTCTCGGACCAGCCGTCACGGCTATGACCATGCAAACTACAGCTATGAGTGGCTTCATGTTTATGGGAGCCCCAGCGATGGCCTTTAAATATGGCTGGTATGCCATTTGGTACGCTATTGGAGATGCGGGTGGATCGATTATAAACCTCTCTGTATTAGGTAAACGAATGAGAAGAATGTCTGAAATATTGGGAGCGCTTTCACCGATTGAGTATTTGGAAAAACGTTTTGAAAGCGCTAGTGTACGAGTGGTCGGATCCATCATTTCCATCGTGTTTTTATTTGGCTATGTTTGCGCTCAGTTTATTGCGGCTGGGAAAGCCATGTCTACACTGACAGGCTTTACTTATGAACTGTCTCTGATTATCGGTATTAGTGTCATTATCATCTATACCGTGGCTGGCGGATATCTAGCGGTTGCCTACACTTCATTTGTACAAGGCATGATTATGGTACTGGGTGTCGTTGGGATCGGTATTCTCGCGTATTTTCATGTGGGTGGCATCACAGGATTGAACGTTGCGCTACAAGCTATAGACCCTACGTATTTAAGTATCTGGGGTAAAGATCTAGCTTACTACGGTCAATGGGGAATGGTGCTCGGGGCAATACTGATTTACTCGATTGGCTACATGGGACTTCCACATGTAGTAGTTCGCCATATGTCGATGAAAAGTACAAAAACAGTAAAAGGTGCTGTCATGATCAGTGCGCTGTGGAATCAATTTTTTATCTTTGTACCATATATTCTAGGTTTGATTGGGATTATTTTACTGCCTACCATTGCTGATCCAGAAATGATTATTACAGAGCTAGCCTACACGTTATTCCCTGGTATCTTTGCGGCACTATTGCTCTCAGCTATTATGTCAGCGGTTATGTCTACTGCAGACTCTATCTTGATGCAAGCGGGTTCGATTCTTTCACGTGATGTGTATCAACGTTTCATCAATAAGGATGCTAGCCCTAAAACAATGATTCTTGTTTCGAGATTATGTATTTTAATGGGAGGAATTGTAGGAGTTGTCGTAGCCATTTATGAGCCACCTTCCGTATTTGCATTGGTTCTGTTCGCTTTCGGTACATTGGGGAATGCATTCTTAGTTCCTTATGTGGCGTCGGTTTACTCTAAAAAAGCTAATTATATCGGTTGCTTATGTGCGATGATCGGCGGAGCTTCAACGAATATCATTTGGACTTCCATGGGGTTAGAGACGTCTACAGGACTTCATCCATTCTTGGCAGGTTTACTCGTGTCACTAGTCGGTATGATCATCGGAAGTCGGTTTGGTCGCAAACCATCAGATAAAATATTGCAAGCATTTGAACAGTCTAGATACAAACGTGTATTCTCAAAAGAATTTGACCGAAACATTACACGTGATTTGGCTCCCGAAGCGAGCAACGTATCAAAGTTTTTAGCAGATACTAAATAACTTACAGGAGTCGGTATTCATGAGCGCTATATTATTACAAGAAATCGAATTTACTAAAGAAGAAGTTTTGCTAGGCCTGCAGCAATACGAAAAAGAAACGTACTTCCAAGTCCAAGATATGATCTACTATCCATATTACTTTTTTGAATATCAAGTGAGTGCTAAAAGCTTACTAAAGTTTAAAGGGAAGGCAGCTTGCACAATAGATGGCCTGGGCGGAAGGGGAGCGATAGTGGATGTTCGGCCGAGCTTTTCTAGAAAGAAGGAAGAAGTGGGGCTTTTTCCTGAGCTTGTGATTGCGGAGGAAGAAGCAATTGATGCGGCCAAGAGGTTTATTTTTGATCATGCTTCTTCAAAAGCTAAATTTGTTACGATGCCTAAAATTACAGAAGTTCAAAGAACACTCTTCTATCGTCCTTTTTGGTTAACAGATTACAAATTAGACAATAAGAAATCAGGACAGCTCATTGTGGATGCGATTAGTGGAAGCTATCATCCGTTGTAACCGTAAGTTGCGAAGCTACTCGTTAAATATTAAATCGTAAACAGCCACTATTCGCGATATATAAGCGAGTAGTGGCTGTGTGTAGGTAGAGATCCTATTTAGACTAACACCTTTTTAGCCATAATAGCCACTTCAAGCGCAATCCGATTAAGTGGAGACATAAAGTTCTCCCCTATTATGGATTCAATCTTTTCGAGTCGGTGATACAGTGTTTGTCTTACGATAAACAGACGATCTGCGGTTTCTTTTTTTGAACCACCACACTCCAAGTAAATGCGGAGCGTCTCGAATAAGTTACCGTCAGTCTTTTTATCATAATCCATCAGATCTTGAAGATAATCATCTACATAGAGATCAAGATCTCCTTGTTCGTCGAGTAGAAGTAATAGTCTGTAAATACCTAAATCTTCATAAAAATTACTTTCAAATGCAAACTTTTGCTTGAGTTCCGCTACTCGTTTTGCTTCTTTATATCCTTCTTTGATTTGTGAATGGTTCTGGTGAACTGAACTAATACCCAATTGATATTCACGTTCGTTAAAGAATGTGTGATCGTCCATTCCAGCCAACTGCTCGGCCACTTGAGTGAAATGATTCATGTCTTTTACATGCTTCCCTGAAGCGATAAACGATGCAATAATCGTAATTTCATTTCTAGTTACAGAAATAGCCGGAAAGAAACTATGTCGTTTAAAGACCGAACGAATCATCATAGATTGTTGTAAACGGATTTCCTCCCAGTTGTTCTCATCTAAAGTGGATTCATTCGTGTCCAACTGAATGACGAAGATTCTGTAATAAGTATTCGAGCTTTTTGTTGGCAAATAGGCTTGAATGTCTTCTTGTTCTACAGGCCGTCCATGTAGTAAGTTGCGCACGAATTCATCTTCATTAAATTGATTTCTCTCTTGAATGGTACGGTTTCTAAGCAATATTTGGGCAATTGCAAGAGAGGCTCTATCCAATAGTAAAAAAGCGAACTCATTGGCTGTTTCTTGTGGAAGGTGAAGGCATAAATAGCCAAGAGCCTGGCCTAAGCCGTTAATAGAGAACAAGGCGAATGGCTGGCCATCAATTATATAAATGCTCTGACCTAGCTTTTGCGTAGGCTTCTCGCTAAGAAATTCTTTTATACTATGTTTCCATGTAGTGGATTCAAGGGGGTAATAATAAGATTTGGCTTCATCGGATATGAATAAAACATGTTGGTTGAACAAGGAGTGTAGTTCGTGAAGAATCTTCAAAATTCCGTTTGGCATTAAACTTAACTGATTAAATCTTCTCGATAAGGTATCTAGCGTAGACAACATCTCGTAATGGCGATTGATGATCACTGTGTGTAAGTCTTGTGAAATATCAACGAATTTAACTGCTTTTTCGAACACGACAATAGGAAATTGCTTTGCATCAGCGAGTGTAATAATCTCTTGCTGTATTTCACTAACGTATGATCCTATTTCCACACAAAGGCAGGCAACATTTAGTTCGATTAGCTGGTTTACGTACTTTAATTGTGTCGCACTATCTAGTTGTAGATGAATACCTGTCGTTAAAATAATTTCACCACCGTTGACTAGTGAACTAAACTCACTAACCTCTAATACATGTGACCATTTAACCTGTCGATCCAACCCAGTGCGTCCAGCTATCACTCTGGCGTGCTTGAACGTTTCACGGGCTAATACATCTTTAACGGTCAACGAAAGTTCATTCATGTACATTAGACCTCCATAACGTGAAAAGATTTTCAGTACGATGTTACACAATGTAAAATGAAACTATTTTGAATAGTTGTTAAACTATAGAAAGTAGTTTAGCTCAAGTCTTGTTGTAAAGCAAGACTAGATGAATAGGAGGATGGAAAATGAATACGATAGTAGTAGAAAAGAAAACACTTTCCAATTTTATTAATGGACAATGGGTAAAATCACTTACTGATAAATATGAAGAGGTACCAAATCCAGCGACAGGCAAGATTATTGCAGAAGTACCTATTTCAACTGAAGAAGATCTACAAGTTGCAGTAGATGCAGCGAAAAAAGCGTTCACTTCTTGGAGAAAAACGGCTGTGCCACAAAGAGCTCGTATCCTATTTAAATATCAACAACTTCTGATTGCTCATTGGGATGAGCTGGCACAATTAATTACGATAGAAAATGGAAAGAACTATACAGAGGCTTACGGCGAAGTGTTACGCGGAATCGAATGTGTGGAATTTGCTACAGGGGCTCCGACCTTGATGATGGGGTACCAACTACCTGACATTGCGACAAATATTGAATCGGGTATGTATCGCTACCCTTTAGGAGTGGTTGCAGGGATCACCCCTTTTAACTTCCCGATGATGGTTCCTTGTTGGATGTTCCCACTTGCCATTGCAGCAGGAAATACATTCATTTTAAAACCTTCAGAGCGTACACCACTTCTAGCGAATAGATTAGCAGAGCTATTAACTGAAGCAGGACTGCCCGATGGAGTGTTCAATATCGTTCATGGTGCACATGATATCGTGAACGGAATTTTAAGTCATCCAGACATCCCCGCTGTTTCGTTTGTTGGATCACAGCCGGTAGCGGAGTATGTGTATAAAACAGGAACCGCTCATGGTAAGCGTGTTCAGGCGCTAGCCGGTGCTAAAAATCACTCGATTGTTATGCCCGATGCCAATATGGATGTGGCAGTTACTAATATTACCAATGCGGCATTTGGTTCAGCTGGCGAAAGATGCATGGCCGCTTCCGTCGTAGTCGCAGTTGGAGATATTGCGGATCAACTGGTAGGGCGTTTAGTGGATGAAGCCAATAAATTAACTATCGGAAACGGATTGGAAGAAGGAGTGTTCCTTGGACCGGTCATTCGAGATTCCCATAAAGATAAAACACTTTCCTACATCGAGTCGGGGATTAAAGAAGGAGCAACTCTCGTACGTGACGGACGAGGCGATGAATCTACTTCCGAAGGGGGCTATTTCGTAGGGCCGACAATTTTTGAAGGCGTTACAACGCAAATGCGAATTTGGAAAGAAGAAATATTCGCACCTATACTTTCGATCATCAGAGTAGAAACATTAGATGAAGCAATTGAGCTTACCAATCAATCAGACTTTGCAAATGGTGCTTGTTTATATACAGATAGCTCGAAGGCGATTCGTCAATTCCGAGAAGAAATTGATGCAGGAATGCTAGGTATAAATCTTGGCGTACCAGCACCTATGGCATTCTTCCCGTTCTCTGGCTATAAGAAGTCATTTTATGGTGATCTGCATGCAAATGGCCGTGATGGTATCGAATTTTACACACGTAAGAAAATGTTGACTGCACGTCATGAATATTGATAAAAAGGGAGGCAACATTATTGAAAACTTTACGTGAACAAGATCAGAATAAAGCATCGTTAATTGAACAAAATCGGGATAAAGTTTGGCCCCATATTTCAGCATACAATGAAAAAAATCCTCCAATGATTATCGATAGTGGAGAAAATGCCTGGATTACAGATCATGACGGTAATCGCTATTTAGATGGGATGTCAGGGTTATGGTGTGTCAATGTGGGCTATGGAAGAGAAGAAATTGCACAAGTAGCCTATGAGCAAATGAAGAAGCTCGCTTACGTGCCTATGACGCAAAGCCATAAACCGGCAATTGAACTGGCTGCCAAATTAAATGAGATGCTAGGAGACGACTATAAGATTTTCTATTCAAATAGCGGATCGGATGCAAATGAGGTAGCGTTCAAGCTTATACGCCAGTACCATCAACAAAATGGAGAACCTTCCAGACATAAATTCCTCTCCCGTTACCGTGCATATCATGGCAGCTCGATGGGGGCGCTGTCCGCTACGGGGCAGGCTTTACGAAAATACAAGTATGAGCCGCTAGTACCTGGATTCTTACATGTCGCACCTCCAGATAATTATCGAAAACCTGAAGGAGTTTCAGTGGAAGAGTACAATATTCAGCGTGCTTTAGAGCTTGAAGAGAAAATCATTTGGGAACAAAAAGACACGATCGCAGGGATTATTATGGAGCCGCTCATTACAGGAGGGGGAATCTTAATTCCACATCCGGTGTACTTGGAGAAAGTCCAAGAAATCTGTACTCGTCACGGTGTCTTATTGATCATAGATGAGGTGATTTGCGGATTTGGACGTACTGGAAAAGCATTTGGACATCAGCATTACAATGTGAAACCCGATATTGTCACGATGGCGAAAGGCTTGACTAGCGCATACCTTCCATTATCCGTGACAGCTATCCGCAAAGATATCTATGAAAAATTTGACACAGGCGAAGATCACAGTCATTTTCGCCATGTAAATACATTTGGTGGAAACCCGGCTGCTTGTGCAGTGGCGCTAAAGAACTTAGAAATTTTGGAACGTGAAGATCTGATCAATCGTTCTGCAGAACTTGGCGAGCGATTATCCGATGAACTGGCATGTTTACAAGATCATCCCTATGTTGGAGATATTCGAAGTATCGGTTTCTTGATGGGAATTGAACTCGTTGAAGATAAGAAGACAAAAGAACCAGCGACGAATGCACGTATCACGAAAATTATTGGAGAGTGTAAAGCGAATGGACTGATTGTCGGTCGAAACGGTGAAACAGTAGAAGGATTTAATAATGTCCTTGCGCTTTGTCCGCCACTTTCATGTACGGACGAGGATTTCGATTTCATCGTATCTGTTATGAAAAAAGTATTTAAAGAGAATGAATAACAAGTTGTCTATCTTATAATTGTGTATAAAGCACCTCTAGTGTACATGTATAAAGTAATCAGAGGTGCTTCTTCTATGCAGTAAATGGCATTACGTCATCTAAATGGCTTATACCGCTAAATCTCAAAGAGTTGAAATTTATACAATAGTATACATTTGATCCAAGGAGGAATGGGTATGTTGATTGGTGTACCAAAAGAAATTAAAAATAACGAGAATCGCGTAGCGATGACCCCTGCAGGAGTGTACACACTTCGCTCGTCTGGCCATGAAGTACTGATCGAAACGAAAGCTGGTTTAGGATCAAGCTTTACAGACGAGGAATATATTGAGGCGGGCGCACAGATTGTTCAGACAGCAGAAGAAGCATGGAGCGCTGAAATGGTTATGAAAGTAAAGGAACCGATTGCTTCTGAATATCGTTATTTTCGTAAAGGTTTACTACTATTCACATACTTGCATTTAGCACCTGAGACGGAGTTGACTCAAGCTCTTTTAGAAAATGAAGTAACAGGACTAGCCTATGAAACAGTTCAGTTGCCTAATAACTCATTGCCGTTGCTCGCACCTATGAGTGAAGTAGCAGGAAGAATGGCGACGCAAATCGGTGCTCAGTATCTTGAAAAAACGAAGGGTGGAAAAGGTATTCTGCTAGCTGGGGTGCCGGGTGTTTCTAGAGGGAAGGTTGTAATAATTGGCGGTGGGCAGGCAGGAGCAAATGCTGCACGTGTGGCAATCGGGATGGGTGCTCACGTAACCGTACTGGATCTGTCAGTTGATCGTTTACGCCAGTTAGATGATATATTTGGCAATAACATTCAAACACTCGTTTCGAATCCGTTCAATATCGCAGAATCGGTCAAGTCGGCAGACCTCGTCGTAGGTGCAGTATTGATTCCTGGAGCCAAAGCACCGAAGCTTGTCTCTGAAGAAATGGTTCAATCCATGAAACCCGGATCGGTCCTCGTGGATATCGCCATTGATCAAGGAGGAATTTTTGAAACATCCGATCGTGTAACGACACACGACGCCCCAATCTATACTAAACATGATGTCGTCCATTATGCAGTGGCTAATATGCCTGGAGCAGTACCACAGACATCGACAGTAGCATTGACCAACGTAACAGTCCCTTATGCGCTTCAAATTGCTAATAAAGGATGTAGCCAGGCCCTCCTAGATAATGAAGCCCTTCGAAAAGGTGTAAATACTATGAATGGCTATGTAACATACAAAGCCGTTGCAGAAGCACAAGACTTAGACTACACGCCTTCTATGTCTATATTAAAAAATAATGGTTTAGTAACGAATATTTAAAACATCGCTATATATTTACTTATAATTAGTTGAAAGTACAACAAGTCCCTCTGCCTACACTATATTTTCGAAACAACAATATAGTGTAGCAGAAGGATTTTTTCACGTACTACAATCGTCTAGCGGTACAGGTGCCAGTGGCTCGTATCGATGCAATCAGTATGTGTTTTACTCCATCACCGTGATGCTCTTGTGACTAATTTTTCCATTTCCCGTATCAAATCTAGTGAAATCCTGTATAATCAACACCAAAAGGAGGTTGCTAGATTTGAAATCTTTGACGAAATTGATCACAACTATAGCTGTTACTTTTCTGGTCGCGTTCGCACTGACACTATCAGCTGAAGCGGCTAGTTGGCAGGATCATTCGCCTGACCAGAATCCGGACAAGCCGTGGATTGTTACGTTCAGTAAACCAGTAAATAAAAATACGGTCAGCAAACGCACAATTTATATCAAGGACTCTAAAGGAGTAACGAAGGATAATGAAATAACCTACTCAGATTCCGACAAGAAAGTACATATTGCACCGCCTGCAGGAAATTATCGTAGTGGAGAAACTTACACATTGTATATCACGCAAGCCGTGGAGAATACAGAAGGTACACCATTGAAAACACCGGTTACTAAAACGTTCTCCATTAAAGCAGGTGTAACCTATGACTTGGCACATGTACAAGCCAATGGTACGACAACCGTAGTGGAAAAGTTTCCAAGTTTTGAAGCAGCAGCAAGCCGTATGAATAGCCATCAAGTCGTGCTATTCCAAAACCGTATCATCCACATGCCAAGTGGACTGATCTCGACCGTGCCATATGGCGGTAGCTCATTGACGATTTTGTATACTGATGAAAAATTAAACAATCAGGAAACATATGTCCCGGCAGACACGGAACTTGTGTATGTTGACTCGACAGCCACTTCTGTAAAAGTTGAATTGGCGGGAAGAAACTTCTACATCAAACCACAAAATGCAATGATGCTACCGAGTCAGACTGTGACGGATCGCACACATTACAAAGTGAAAAAGGAATCGCTTTACCACTTGATTTATTCACATAAAACACAAAAGTACGCTGCGTATGAAATGGGAGCTGCGCCAAGCTTCATGCAAGAAGGGATAAAGTATTACAGCACGGACGGCAGCCATTTCCATAATGAAACAGGGGCTTTGATAGGCACGGCTCATCAATACTTCCAGTACTTGCCGATGCGCAGTATGACGCGCTATACGGCTGATGAGTTGGATGCGTATATTATGAAGCAGTTGCAAATTCTAGAAGAATCTAATCCTACAACTTACAAAAATGCTACGACAAGAAGTAAGTTGATTGGATTAGGGACGGAGTTAAAACGTATTGAGCAGGAAAGTTATGTGAACGCGATGCATATTTTGGCGTTGGCACAACATGAAAGTCAGTACGGTTTGAGTAAGCGGGCTTTGGAGAATAATAACTTATTTGGATTGTATGTAAGAGATGACAATCCATCAAATCAAGTATTTGCTACGGTGAGTGAAAATATCCAAGAGCTAGTCGATTCGTTCCTGAATAAAAACTATCTACCTCCAGGCGCTGTATATGCAAATGGTACGAACTTCGGAAATAAAGCAATTGGCATGAACGTTAAATATGCTTCCGATCCATACTGGGGTTCTAAAATCGCTGGACATCTATATCGAATGGATCGATCTATGGGTGGTAAGGAAATAGCCAATCAACTGAAAATTGGATTGACGAATCCACCCAGTTTGAATGTACGACCTATACCTTCATCCGCTTCAGGCACGCCAACCATGTATACATATCAAAAGATGGGGATGCCGCTCATTATTTTGGATGAACAATTACCTGAAGCACCTTGGATAAAAATTCGTTCGGATAAAGCACCATATGGCTCGTTGTATGTACATGGCGATTATGTAGATCGTCTTGAATGGCAGTGAGCACTGAAACAACCCCTTACCTTAATAGTAGGTAAGGGGTTGTTCTTAGTCTATTCGATTGAAAAATTCATTCGTTAAGTCACCATTAATCCCTATGGCTGCAGCGCTTCCAGTTCCCGCTGCAACTAGTAGTTGCGAGGGAACGATATGTGAAACGTCACCCGCGGCATAGACATTCCAAACGGTGGTGCGTCCGTATTCGTCGGTCAGAATCCCTCCATGTTTATTGCGCTCGCATCCTAAGTCTTGAGCGAAATAATTGGGGTGACTCCAGAGCGGGGAAGCAAATCCGCCTGCACGGTCTATCAATGTACCGTCTTCAAGCCGTACTCTGTGCAATTGGCCATCCTCTCCTTCAAGTCCCGAAATGATATCATCTACAATTTGTATCCCTTTCGCATTCAACTTCTTTCGTTCCTCTGCCGTTAGCTGACCTTCCCCACCTGTGAATACAATTAAATCTCGACTCCATGTATACACTTCCGCAGCCAATTTAAAGACGTTTTTATCAGCAAAGACGGCCAATGAACGATCTCGCAATTCCCAGCCATCGCAATACGGACAACTGAAAATAGATGTACCATAAAAACGCTCAATGCCTGGCACATTAGGTTGCTCGTCACGCAAACCGACTGCGAGAAGAACTTTTTGCGTGCGGAACGTCTTGCCATCAGCCGTCATCAATTCATAATGCGATTCATCCAAACGTTCCACCGCAACTATTTTCTGATGATGAAATGTCACAGATGGATAATGTGTCAGTTCTTCCCGTCCAATCCGCCGCAATTCAGCAGGCTGGATACCGTCACGCGTTAAGAATCCATGTGACGCACGAGAGACACGGTTTCGTGCATGATCATCGTCAAACATAATGACATTTCGCCTTGCCCGTCCAAGTACTAAAGCCGCACTTAATCCAGCAGGACCTCCACCAATGATTGCACATTCATATATCATAATTGTTCTCATTCCTTTTCATTTCATTTTAGTTATATAACTTCCCATGAAATGCGTGAAGTAAACTGTAGTGTGTGCAGTTTGGTAGAAAGTAGAAGCAACTGGGTTATAAAAATATAGATGCTTCGATTGGCGAAGCTAAAAATGTTTTCAAGTACTAGAGATCTGTTTAAAGCTTTGCGGTTTACTAATTACAGTTCGCACGAGACAAATAGCCCGAAAGGACCGGTTCTGATTTCTTAACTAATGGCCAATAATGCCGATAAATGGAGAAGAGAACTTTATTTCCATATAGCCAGGCGGATAAGTCGAAAAAGATCGTATTCAAGACGTGACTGGCTATTTAGTGCAACACCAAATTTATCGAGTAGGGGAGAATAAGGAGATGAAACAAATTTGGAAAGCCGCGTTTGCACTGATCCTGTTGGTCAGTGTGTTAGGAGCGGGATTGAAAGCAGATGCAGCCGCGAAGCCGGGGACTGCTGAGCCGGTTGAGAAGAAGCCTTATGAGTATGAGTTTGTCGTGGATGAAAATGCAAAATATAATGGATTTTTTGGTGCGAAGGAAATGGTGATTACGTTTGATAAAAATATTAATCAAACAATTGCATACAACGATGTGTATATCGAGCAGATAGTAGACGGTAAAAACATAAAAGTACCAATCGTATTAAAGTCGTCAGCTAATGGGAAGAAACTTACTATCACATTTAAAAACCTAGAATTTGTAGATTATATTGACAAAGAAGACTTCCAGTTAGTAATAAAACAAGGCACGTTATATTTTGATCAACTGACAGACTATAAATTACCGTTTAAATTTTATGATTTAACGCCTGGGTTCGAATCCGTTTTTGTCAATGTGGATAATGCTGATGAAATAAATAATAAAATATTTAAACATAATGAGCCTCGTAATATTAAGATTCAAGTCCCGCCACTCTATATTACAAAGATTGAGACTATTCATCGTTACAATGGTGTCACAGATGTAGAAGCACCAAATCTCTCTAATATTGATGTGATTGCAGACCCTAGAGCGACTAGATTAAAAGTTGAATTAGGAGTGGATAATCAATTTGAAAGAGATTTGGATCGTTCGACAGCGGGTGTGAATGGCTTTTCTATGGGGCAAGCAGGTATTAGCGATCTACTCTGTAAGGATACAAGTATTCCAGAAGAGAACTGCGAAGAATATAATCCGGGTGATGATTTTCAATTAACAGCCTACAGCGACTCAGGACGTAAACTTGAGACTAGAAATTTTAAAATGCAAATCAATGATCGTCTGAAGGATTTTAAAATTGGTGACTATGTGAAGGCAGATGCGAAACAGTTTGGTAAGCCGATCTCACTTTATGACTTGATGGCGACACCGACTACATTGGAAAAAATTATGGAAGGCACACAGTTAAGTGCGTTGAATAAATTAGGTCTTACTTATTCAGTAGGGAACAGTATTGAAGTATATAACTTAGAACAACTTCAAATGGCATTAGCTAATGTCAAATTTAAAACTATTATTATAAATAATGATATCAATGTAATGGATCTACCCGAAGACACGCTTGTAATTGATCGCAATGTCACAATTAGAGGCAATAAAAATACACTTAAATCAACTATTATAGGACATGTACAATTAGGAAAAGAAAAGAATAGAATTATTCGTATTGAAAATTTGGACATTAATGGAAACCTTACTATAAATGTAGGTGAAGAAGGAATAGCAATATTGGATGAAGTAAGTGTTACAGGGACACCAGGACCAAGTACACAAATCATCAGCGGTGGTAAGGACTCTGTTCATCTAAATAATTTCAAATCTGTTGATGGAATAGAGGTTCGTAATAAGCAGAAACTTCGTATTGTTACAACAAACACTACTACTGAACCACTATATATTGACTATAAAGCGCAAGCACCTGTCGATTTAGAGATAGTTAGTGGAACGGTACATTTAAATTCAGATGATGAATTAACACTTGATAATGTATTTACCGTAGTTGCTGATAAAACACACGCCACTGTAAATACGACAGGTAAATTAGTAGCTCCATACTTTATTTTTAAAAATCAAACTTTACAAGAAGATGATGTAACTAATGGTAATGAAATCCCGTTTTCAGGAGAATTTGAAATCCCAGTAAATGGAACCGAGGCTTCTGTTGATAAAGAAGAGGTAGTCGGAAAGATTATGGGTGGAGAATATTTGGGGAAATTAACTTCTTGGAAGGTAATAAAAAATAATACTGAATGGAGTATAGATCTAAACGATACAAAAATAAACATAAGCGGAATAAAGAAGTTTGGTACTGGAACTATATCATTCAGTGCTCTTGATGAAAAAAAGGTTTCTTATGTTATACATTTAACAATAAAAATTGGCGAAGTAAACCAACAGTAAAAGAAATCAAGTAAAAGGAGTTGAGTGTAGTTTGTTTACTCAATTTATTAGAAATCATGCAGTCCTATATCTATTACTTGCTTTCTTTCTTTTCTCTTTTGTGAATACTACAGAGGCATATGGAGTAGCTAATCACAAAAACGTGGTAGATGCAGGTAAGGGGCATCTAGTTGTATTAAAAGAAGATGGTAGTGTCTGGAATTGGGGAGATGGAACATATGGTCAATTAGGAATGGGGGCTTCTGGTTCTTCCAATATACCTTTACCCGTACAATTAACCGGAGGCAATCGGCTCTTAAATATTTCAGCAATTTCAGCGGGAGGAAACTTTACAATTGCACTTGATTCAAATGGACAACTGTGGAGCTGGGGACTAAACTCTTATGGCCAGTTGGGTCGTACTACTACTTCCATAGATAAGAATCCGGGAAAAATTACTTTAGAGGGTTCCAGTAGACCTAAAATTGTAGATTTATCGGCAGGAGAAAATCATGTATTGGCAGTTGATGAGGCGGGAAATGTCTGGGCATGGGGGTATAGTTTTTATGGACAGCTGGGAAAAAAAACAAAATCTTACTTCAGTTCAATTCCAGAAAAAATTGCCGGCTTAGATAATGTTGCGGCAGTAGCAGCGGGGAAAGATCACTCAGTTGCACTAAAAAAAGATGGAACAGTATGGGCTTGGGGGCGTAATACTTACGGCCAGCTAGGTCTGGGTGATTCAGCCAATGAAAATGTGATACCTAAACAAGTGACTGGACTGAGTAATATTATAGAAATCGCAGCTGGGGATGATCATACGTTAGCGTTGAAGCAAGATCGTACATCTTTATTAGCATGGGGACGCAATGTTACTGGCCAGATTGGTGATGGTGGATATGAAAATAAGTTGACGCCCTTCTTGGTAAAAGGTGTGAGTAATATTCGCTCAGTTGCAGCTGGCGATAATCACACAATTATTACGAAAGACGACGGCACAGTCTGGCAATGGGGACGTAATACAAGTGGTATACTGACATCACAGACGGCGCCTATTCAAATTCAAGGAATGTCTGATGCGGTAGCTATTGGTGGCGGAGGTTATCTGGACAGCTTTACATTAGCCGTGAAATCCGATGGCACCGTATGGCAGTGGGATAAAGCATCTTCAGACTCTACTACCAAACTACCAATATTCAAAAAAGTATCCGGCATCGACGGTGTCATGAAACTAGATGAGTTCCCCTTCGTTCAAGGTGGACAAGTAAAGTTTAAATATATCGGAAACAGTCTGACTGAAGACGTGAAACTGAACGGAAGCTTTAATGATAATGTTGACCTGCAAATGGAACGTAAGCCAGGAAATGTTTGGGAACTACAAGTCGAACTGCAGCCCGGGCAGTATGAATACGGCTTCCGCGTCAACGGGGAGTGGACAGTCGATCCGCTCAACCGCGATAAAATCATTGACGACTTCGGTCGGACATTCAGTGTGCTGAAAGTTGCTCCTTATGCAACTGTTGGTCCAATTATCGATCATAAAGAGGTAACATTCACGTACAGCAGTTACGATTATAATAACCAGCTTGAACCACAAGCACAATCAAAATCTGTTTCAGTCATGGGGAACTTCGGGGATGATTACCACTGGATCGAAATTCCGATGGTCAAGCAGCCGAACAACACATGGAAAGTGTCCAGAACATTAAAGCCAAGAGATTACTTTTATTCATTTGTCGTGCGAGATAATGAAAGCGGGGCAGTTGCTGTAAAGCGCAATGATCCCTTGAATCCAAGCTTACAGACGGACACCCTGACGAACATTTCTCGAAATACATTTGTTGTAGCTGAAAATGTGCTGACGAAAATTCCTGTTGCGTCGATCACACTCAGCAAAGGACCTGAAATGGACTTAATCGTAGGTGAGCAATCCACGTTGACTGCAAGAATCAGCCCATCGAACGCAACAAATCAAAACGTTAACTGGTATTCGAGCAAACCGACTGTGGCGAGTGTGGAAGGTGGGAAAATCACTGCGCATTCCGCAGGAGAAACGACCATTGCGGTAACGTCTGTGGATGGCGGTAAGATTGCTAGCGTCACAGTTGTTGTGAAACGGCAAGACGGTGCAGTATCGTACCCACGCGTAGGGTATAAAACAGAGGATGACCGATTTAATGTGGAGCCTACAAAAGCCTGGAAAATTAACCTCAGCCAAGAACTGGACATTAAGACCTTTAATCCAGATTCTGTCTACATATTAAATGAGTCAGGCGTGAAGATTCCACTTGGTTATCAAGTTTCTAATAAAGGAACCACGATGGAAATTCGATTGCAGAATGGCTATCAGTACAAAAAAGGCGCTAACTATTATCTATTTATAGAAGATACAGTGAAGTCATCCAACGGTGCCAAATTGAAACAGAAGGTGCAGATGAAATTCCAGATTAAATTATAACTGCATAGTAAAAAAGGAGTTGCCCCAATTGGGAGCAACTCCTTTTTATCATCATTTGATTGTAAATGTTTGCAGTAAAGACTGTTTCAAGAATTCCTTATTCTTCGTATTACCTTTGAATCGACGGTCGATATGCAAGGTGTACTGCTTTCCACGAATGTAAGCCTGTTGCGGTATGACATAAATCGTCTTCCCGTCACTACTCAATTGTAATGTAGTGGCTACGTTCTGATTGGTTGCATCATCTGTGACATAGATCAATCCGGAGTATAAGGCATCGCGGTCTACTCGAGCATTGAAATTAATGTTCAACACTTTATGCGTATCGTAAGAGGGTATATTTTTGCTCCAGTCAATTGCGGGCGTAGCTTCAAGTGCTGTGATCTGGCTGATTTGATTTCCTTTTATTACGACCGCATATAGCTCACCTGTTGGCGTCGAGATCTTGTCATTAGGCGTATATTTCGTCCAGTTTAGAATATCAGCAGGTGAAGCAGTAGCTATATATCTGTCTTTTAATTGTTTGTCACTTGACAGTGTGCTGCTTATGAATGAAAAATCTTTACTGCTCGTTGTGTAATAAATTGTACCGGGCGTTTCCAGTAAAGCTAACTGTAGCGTATATGCCGCGCTGCCTGTTGCCGGCAAATTAATGAGCGGTGCACTCACATTGTCAACGAGGGCATACGTCCCAGGTTCATTAATCAGACCTGTAGTTGAGGTGGAAGTAGTTACACTTGGTACGGCAACTGTGTATCCATCAACCAGTTTAGACAATGTCTTAGTTCCTGACTTCGGCAGCTTCAGCTCAATTGGCTGCATAAAGCGTGATAAGTTGCCAAAGCTAATTTCATATGACTTGCTGGCCAATGGTTGCTTTAAAGTGAAAGTAGAATTCCCAGATTCTATTACGTTACTTGCAGGAACATGAGCTTCCACGTTGTTATCTTTTGTGATAAATGTGACACCGTGATCCTTTGCTGTGTTCATTTCAGCAGGACTTAATGAAACGGAAGGGGACAATGGTGTAAGATCTCCGTTTTTTTCAAGTGGCAGACTGCCGGTCGAACTGCTGACGGCGTGCTTCACTGTAACAATGTAGGTTTTTGCAGTCGTATTACCGTCTGCTGAATTTTCTACACGATACAATTTGGGTTTGCCGTCCGAAAAGTCTGTTTTCACTTGTGGATTCGGTGTGACAGTTCCGATACTTGTAATGACAGGTGTTAAGCTATTTAATTTTGCCGTTTTAGGTACTGTTACGGTGATTTTTTCTGCTTTTTGGTCAATGACACTGATTGCTTCTACTTCTTTAAAGTTGAATGAAGTGATTAACGCACTAAGTTTTGCATTATCAAATATGCTGACATTTACTGGTAGGGAAGGCTGGCTTTCAATACCGTTTACTATTTGTGTGACGTAGTAACCAATGCCTGCTGGGACGTCCTTGAATGTAGTATTATTTGAATTAGTCTCTTTTTGAGATTTGACTAACTGCCCATATGCATTATATAGATTTACTTTGGTTGTAGCGTGTGGATATATGCCTTTATTTTCACTATCATTTGGAATAGAATTTACTTCGATAGTGCTCGAGGTTGCTTGAATTTTTCCTGGTTTTGGTGGTGCTACAGTAATAGATCTATACTTTGTTAAAGCTTTTGCTCCTCGTGTTGCTACAGCAGTGTATTTGATTTTGTATGTGCCGGGTTCTTTAATAATAAAGTCAGGGTGTTTTATAGAGAATCCCTTTACTTCATGGGTATCATTCGTATCCATAATAACAAGCGTTGAAGCCAATGTAAGAGGATTCTGTGTGTTCGATAAATAATCTTCTGCTGTAATTCCAGGATCTTTAAAATGATTATTCCTTGTATAATAGGGCTCAACTTCATGATCCATCGTTAAGTTGATATTTTCAGGACCAATTAATTTTATAGAGGGCTTATCAATGTCTACTACTTCTACTATGTTAGATTGACGACTTGGTTGTCCTTTAACGGTTTGTGTTACATAATAGCGGCCAGGAATAACTTTGGTAAATACAAGAGTAGTTTGTTTACTTTTTAAAAATTTACCTGGAGCTCCAATTTCGACAGAATTATCAGGATCGTTTTCATCAATTCTGTATAATTTTATATTAGTTGGTGATTCTGACGTTCCCGGAAAAATATTAGATACTCCAATTTCACCAATAGCAGCAGTACTACCTATTGCAATAACAGGTTTTGGCCGCACCGTAACCGTTCTTTTTTGTTTTGTTGCGGGTAGACCAGCTGTATCTTTCGCATTATAAAAAATTGTATACGTTCCCGGCTGGTTAGTATTGACAGGACCAGGATCATACGTAACATTTTCTTCCGCAATACCAATATTATCAACAGCGGTAAAGCCTGGGTCTGTAAATGTGTCTCCAACTTCTAAATCTATATCTATGGCTCCGTTTTTATAAGGGTGTAATATAATTTCGGGAGGAGTGGTATCTTTTATCTCCACACGATCTGAAAACTTACTCTTTACGCCTTCTACTTCCTGAAAGACAAAGTAGCCTTTACCTACGGGGACATCTGGAAACGTATAGGTGTTTTCGTTTAAGTTTGTAATTTCTCTAACTTTTTTTGCTTTGCTTAAATCATTAGATTCACTAGGGTCTTGATATAAATACAAATCTGCGTCATTGAATACATTTTTAACGGTTATTGAACCATAAAGGTGTTGTTCGATAGGATGATTGACGTGATTCTCTTTTGAGTTTACCGTTCCAACAATATCTATTTTCTGGGGATATACGACAATCTCTCTGGTTTCAGTAGAAAACAGTCTTTCATTATCACAATCTGTTGCGGTGTATATTAATGTGTATATGCCAGGCGTCGGCTGTTGATCAGTGCCAATAGCACGATCTTTGTATCTCATAGACACGCTAATCCTTAAGTCGTTATCATCTGTACAGCTTAACGGAGCTTTTGAAGCCGTAGATTTCCCGTTTTTATCTATTACTTTATAACCGTTTTCTTTATATTTATTTTGTTCATTTATATTATGGAATATCTCGATTCTATGAGGTCCTTCTAACTCAATAATAGGCTTTTGTTCATTTACGATTTCAACAATATTTGACGGCTTACTTTCTACTCCGTTTTCTTTTTGTATAACTTGATAAAAGCCGGCTTTTAATTTTGTGAATGTAGCGGTACTTCCCTTTGACGTTATTTGTTGATCTTCAACAAACTCGTCATTTGATTTCTTTGCTCGTAATAAAACAAGTTCGTTCTCATTTTTTGTACCAGAAACCCGTATCTCCCCCAGGTTATTAGTGGAACCTGAATTTTTCATAGAATCCAGTTTAACAGCAGCAGGATATACAGTTATATTCCCAGAAGGTGTGCTGTCTGCACCGTCAATGAAGTGAGTTACACTGTACCTGTCATTTGCATCAATTTTATCGAATATTACTATATTTTCAGCATCAGGTTTTTGTGTTTTATAGGGTGTTGATGAATCTGAATTGTAAAGATATACTTCACTACCCGGTATCACATTTTTAACAATAATCCTATAGGGTTCTGTAGTAACATCTTCTTTAACTGATATAGGTTTAGGCTTTACAGTTATTGCTGGTGAAACTTTGGTCAATTTAGGGTCAGAGTCTATTTTTTCAGCTCTTACTTCATAAATTCCTGGAGGAACGTCGGGAAAGGAAGTCTGTTCATTTAATAAATCTCCTACTCGATTACCATTATTTATTTTGTGTAGTGTAATTTTCCAAGCGGAGTTACCATCATCCATATCAACCCCTATAACACCCTTATTGTCTGCACCAACTTCCACGTCATATGTAACCTTGCCTGGAAAGCCTTCTGCCACACCAGGCAACGGCCCAATAGTAGAAAACACTAACAAAAAAGCCATAAAAGCTGGGAAAAACTTCTTCATCTTTTTCATTCCTTCCTTATTTAACCTTATAATATTGCTTTTCTATTAAATGACTTTCTTCATTCCACACGTTAATCGTTAACAAATCGCCTGTAACCAATCCAATCTGTCCTTTAGAAAATGAATCAGCACCATCGCGATGAAGTTTGTTCCGGCTTCCGTTATTAATTGAATAGGTGACAGAAATCACATCGGGTTTTACTTTAACGGAGACAGTAGTGGCAAGTTTATTCATAGTGGCGGAAACGTCTGTTATGTACAATCCAGTCATCTCGAACTCTTTCGTTACCGGCTTGTTCAGTATCTTGCCAGAAGCAGCTTGAAAACTGGCTGGGATTGTCAGTGTATATCGTTCACCAAACAAGTATGGATTTTTTGGTTTTACTATAACTTTATCTAAATCTGCCGATAGAGAAAGAGATAGCGTAGTATTTTTAGATTGTATAGTAATAAGTTCAAGATTGGCTTTTTGATCAGATACGTCATGTGTAAATGTTATATTCCATGGTTTTATAGGGTCGGTAATGGGCTCGATACTCGCTGCGTAACCGATTTGATTACTGAACAGACTTGTCAGCAAGAAACCAAGTAACGCGACAGTAGTAACAATATGTACTCGCATAGTAAATTCTCCTTTAATGTGTGGATTTATAGTATGTGGATACTACGAAGAGGAAAAACTCTCTTTATATATTATCGGGAAGGAAGTTGAAAAATGAAGATACATAGGAAAATGATTGGTGTGCTGGCCCTTTTTGTAGTTATGCTGTCTGTGATGCAGCCTCTCGAGATGAAAGCGAATGAAATTGACACCTCTAAAAGTTGCGGCGTAGAACGTGGCAGGGATATCGTCTTTGTCATTCAAGATACTCCAGCCATGCAAGCACAAGATCCACTGCAGGACAGAATTACGGAAGCATTATACATGGTGGACCAGGCGAATTCATTGGATCGTATCGGTGTAGTAGGTTTCAATGAAGCCGTAACGAAGCCATTCCCGTTATCGTCCAATAAATATCAGGCGAAGGCCGCACTGAAAAAGTTTGCTGTATACGCTGATGAGAATGCAAATAATGCTAGTGTTGGTCTGGAAAAAGCTATCCATGACTTGTCTGACCCAAAGTCTGTAAATGAAAAAATCATTATACTGATGACTGTGGGTACGTCTATACACAATGAAAAGAGTCTAGCGCTTGCTACAGAAGCGTATGAGAATGATATTCAAATCCATACGATCAGTTTTGGCAGTACACCTTCATCAATTATCGATGAATCGACGTTACGAGAAATCTCGAGGATTACAGGTGGGAATTTTAATACCGCGGTAAATGCATCTTACCTACGAGATGTTCTTTCTAATTTACAGCAGGAAATCGTCAATTTTCGGGGACGGGAAGTCCGTAGTGACTGGACGCTGACGAGTGATGTTAACTTGCCGCAAGGATTATTGGTACATAACAATGTGACGATCAATTTGAACGGTTATAACCTAACTGTTGCCGAAGATATAGTTCTGATGAAATGTGCAAAACTTCGCGCAGTAAACGGCGCAGTGATTCAAGCAAAGAACCTTGATCAAAAATCAGGTTCAAGCATTCGGCTGAATAACAGTCAGCTGAATGTAACGGGAAAAGTAACGCAAGATGGTTCCATTGTAGTGAATGGAAACTATAAAAATTCAGCCGAACCTGAACTGGCGCTAGCATCCTATACACAGCGGATTCACGGCTATTTGAATTTAAATGGTCAAGAAGCATTAATTTCATCACCCATTTTGCAAGAAGGTCATATAGATTTGAATGGTGGAACATTCCACGCTAAAAATAATCTAGAACAAAAAGGTCGTTTTAATGTACAGGAAGGCAAACTACAAGTAGACGGAAATTTGATGATCAACGGTGGACCGTTACTTGACGATGCGTATATAGAGAATAAATCACTCGATGTAGGAGCTGGTGTTGTACAAGTAGGATCTAAAGATTCAATGGAGAAAACAAGGCAAAGCGGTAACGTTACACAAAAAAACGGACAATTATATGTCAACCACGGTACAGTCAGAATTTACGGTGACTATATAATAAATGATGGCTGGCTGACCATGATCAAAGGTTCCATGGATACGGACACACCTCAATACGGTGAAGGCGACGGAGATTTTGTACATGTTTTTGGCGATTTCTCGACAGCGAGTAAACGAAACCATGCCACGCGAACATATATACATCTGGGCAAGCCAATGAATGATCAAGGGCATTTGACAGACGGTGTGCTGAAAATAGAAGGTACATTTACTCAATCCGGTGACGGGGAAGGACATCCAATTTATTCGGATAGAATGCTGCAGTACGAAAAAGACTACAGCCGTTATAATTTCCATGCGGAAGGCAGACATAAAGTAGCGCTGATGAACAAAGGGAAAGTCAGTGCCCAGACAAAAGGATTTACCTTTAATTTACTGGAGTTGCATGGCAAATTAGCAGATTACCCGATGGATCCCTATGTCAGATGGAATAAGCTGAATGAAATCGTGAAATCAGCCAATTCCAATTTAGCCAGTCTGTCGATTAATGACAAAGCAGTGCCCGGCTTCACGCCGTCTGTCAGGGATTATTTCAGATTTGAAGTGCCGGCAGATGATTACCCGGCAGGCGGAGCTCAAACGTTAAAAGTTGATGCCCGTCCACAGGATGGTAATGCACTCGTTGATATTTTAGATCGAACACTGGCCTCTGACGGAACAGGACAAGTAAAAGTACAAGTTACTGCTGTAGATGGCACGAAAAGCATCTATACAGTAGAAGTGAAGATTGGACCTGGGTCAGGCGGAAAAGTTACTTCTATTAAACTGGATAGAAATGAAATCGTCTTTACCGAAGATGATTCGGGAGGTTATAATCCTGATAAAATCGTTATTGGATACACAGTGTATCCGACCAATGCAACGAATCAGCAGGTAAACTGGACGTCAACCAACCCGACTGTTGCATCTGTTACCCCTAGTGGAATAGTGACACCCCATACGAAAGGGGAAACAAGCATTGTGGCGACAACAGCGGATGGAGGCTTAATTGATTCAGCTACTGTAAAGGTCATGGGACAGAACGACTTACTGCAGGGAATCAAGACGCTTGAAGATTTCGTTAGTGACAATGACCGTTATGATAAAATTATGGGTGGCTTGTATGATATTAATAATATCGGAATAGTGGTTCCAGGAAATTATATTGATAGATTAACCTTCACAGCATCTGGGAATTTGACTGGTGGGAAAATTGAATTAGTTAATGATGTAGATCGTGTAGAAGTTCGAATTAATGGGACTACACTTGGAGCAAACAAAGTAGATAAACACTTTATATTCAACCGCGCATCCATGAAAGTTACCGACTACGTAGAAGTCATCGCATATGATGCTGCATCCAATGAACTCGAGCGAATTGGAACAACTTATCCGGTGAACTTCACATCAACTTCGGGAGTGTCACCGGGTTATTACTCTATCAAAACCCTTTTAGAAAACCAGGTTATATTCAATCAAATCTTGGAAGAGTACTCACCTAAACAGCTACGATTTTCTGCCAAATGATAAAAAGGAGGCAGGGCGCGGATAGAAGCGCCCGTACATAATCCATGAAAAAAATAAAGATTCTATTAATGTTCAGCATTCTACTGCTATTGATCCCCACTATATCGGCAAAAGCAACTGTGAAAAAAACTGTGGTCGGTGTATCATCTGCTTTTATAGAAAGAAGTGGCTCTACAACATTATCTGTATTTATCAGTAGTGATGAAAAAATTGCAGGTGGTTCATTCGATATACACTATAATCCCGAACAGTTAAGAATTAATGCTTCAGATGTCAAAATGACGGATACACTTTCTGAATATCTATCCGTTGGAGGAAGCGACGCATCGGGAAAAATCTCCATTTCATTTGCGAAAGCCAGCGGTAGTGTGATTGACGGTACTGTAATGGAAGTGAAGGCTACAGTACTGTCTGCGGGTTATGGGAATATTAACAATTTAATACTGGAAAACACAGAGTTATATGATGGGCAGGGAAAGCGCATTACAACACAATTAATAAATGGGCAAATTAAACCATTCGTTGGCAAGGAGTCCACACATTCTAATGCAGTTACAGTGGATAAGCCATGGCTTATTACTGTAAGCAGGCCGTACAATCCGGCGACTTTAAACACAAGTGCTGTCACGTTAAAGCGCGGGTCCACTGATTTTCCAATTGAATTAGAAGTGGTCAATGATAGACAATTTCGGGTAAAGCCGATTGGATCGTATATACGCTCTACATATACATTGGAAATTACGGATCAGCTTCGTTCAATTAATGGTGCAAAGCTAAATGAGCCAGTACGGCTTAAGTTTAAGGTGAATTGAGGTGAGGGACATGAAGAGTTTAATGAATAAAGTCTTATTATTACTACTAATAATGGTCGCTATCGGAGTGTCGAATTTTATTACAGAGTCAACATATGCGGAAATATTAGAAGTCGGTGAAAGCCGTTCACTTGGTACAACAGTGGAGGTGCCTGTAACGGTTCGGGATGCAATGTATTTGGCATCAGGTAATTTCGTGATTACAGCACCAACCGGTAGAGGAGTGGTTTTGAAAAGCTTCCGTCCGTCACCTGCATTTGATGATCAACTATTTCGGACAAGATTTAGCGTTACCAATAACGCACTCGATCTGAACTTCTTGTCTATTTCCAATAAAGAAGAAAAATTGACAGATAAGAAAGCAACGGTAGGGTATTTAGTTTACGAACTTACTAGTCAATTTAAAGAAGGGACATCCATAGACCTTTCGATCACAACAGCTGGCATGAAGGGGCGTTTAAATACAGATTTGGTTGTGAATCCAATGGACGGGAAAATTGTCCGCAAAATGCCGGTTGGAGATGTCGTGGGAAATGATAAGCCAACAGCCGCTGCCGCTATTCGTATCCTGCAACATTTAAATAATCCGATTACAGACCGTGAAGCGTTCCTGTCTGCAGACGTTAACGGAGACGGCGTTCTAACGCAAGAAGATGCACAAATTATTTTGGATTATATTGCGGGTAAGCGAACAACATTTCTTGCAATCCAGGCAAAAGAACTGGATAACGCGGTGTTGAAGAGTGAATATAGCGAGAAAGTGGCCGCTATGAACGGTCGTGCACCTTATACATTTAAGCGTGTAGGAACTTTTCCGGCAGGTCTGACTCTGGATGAAACGACAGGTGAAATCAGTGGAACACCAACACGTGCCCAAAGTTACAACTTTACGATTCAAGTAACTGACGCGCTTGGTGATATCGAAAAACGGATGTTCAGCATCAACGTAATTGATTCCAACATCATGTCTATCGAAAAACCATTGCCAATCAACGTCAAACTGAACGGAACACCTGAACTGCCTACAAAAGTGAATGTCACATATAAGGACAAAACAACAGGTAAGGAAGCAGTCAGTTGGGAGCCGGTTGATACATCAAAAATTGGCACAGTGATCGCGAAAGGGACAATCGGGGATAGCGGATTTACGGTAAGTGTCGAAGTCCATGTTGTATCGGCAAATTACTTGAACAGCGTAAAAGTTGGATTTGTGCAGTTTCTGAATCTCCATACAATTGAAGTCGATGTATCGGAGGATGTCTATAAAGTGACTGTTAACAACACGTATAGTATGCACTTTGAAGGGGATAAAAAGTTCAGCTTAATCAGCTCGAATTTCTCGGCCAATTCAACTGTCACATTCCGCATGTACGACAAATACGGCAATCTCCTAGAAACAAAGCAACACGTGTTAAAACCCAATTAACTAAACAGAGCCATCTTCGCCGAACGATAGATATTCAGCGAAGATGGCTTTTTTCTGTGATACGATAGAAAGAAATCTTCTGAAGGAGTTCGAATACATGAAGAACCGACAAGAAAAACATGTCCTGATATATGGGGACATTTTCGTAGACTATATCGCAACAGACGAGACGAACACGGAGTTTTCAACATTCCTAGGTGGTGCAACAGTCAATGTGGCGGCGGGTGTTTCGCGCTTGGGTGCAAAGTCTTCATTAATTACCATGATCGGAGAAGACGAGGATTCGATCTTTGCAGAAAATCAGCTGCGACATGAAGGCGTCGATGTTACGTTTGCTGTCCGTTCGCCCGAGAAGAAAGTGAACCGTGTTTATGTACATTTGACTCCTGAATATGACCGAGTATTTGTAAAGTACATCGACGACACACCTGATCTTCAAATTCAACCGAGTGATTTACAAGAAGAAGCTTTCCAAAATGCATCGATTTTACATATATGTTCCGGTACAATGTTCCAGCCAACTGCTTTGGAGACGACTAAAAGAGCTGTTGAATTAGCAAAGGATCATGGATTGTTCCTTTCAGTAGATCCAAATATTCGTCCGTTACGTTGGGAAAGTGAAGAGAAATGTCGTACTACCATTCTCTCGTTTTTAGATCAGACAGACTTGCTAAAACTTACGGAAGAAGAACTCACTTTTCTTATGCAGGAATCAAGTATAGAAAAGGCATTAGATCAAATTGCTGCCTATACTATCCCTGTCATTATGATGACGATGGGCAAGGGGGGCACTCTTGCCATCATTGAAGGGGCGCAACATCATGTAGCGGTGGAGCCAATCGACCCCGTAGATACCACCGGAGCAGGAGATGCATTCTTGGCCGGTGTACTTCGCGGTCTTCATCTGAATGGCAAGCCCAAATCAATAGAAGAAATGCTTGCACATATCGAATTTGGCAATCAAATGGGCGCATTATGTGCAATGAAAGTCGGTGCGCTCTCCGCGATGCCGCATGCGGATGAATTGGAATGATGATGTAACTTGGATTGTATATGAGCGCTCTATGGGTGGGGCTATTCGCTCTATTGCGGCTTGTGAACGCTCAATGTGATCGTTTAATCGCTCTATCGTAGCCCTCGAGCGCTCAATGTGTCTGTTTAACCGCTCAATCGCGTCCTGCGAGCGCTCAATGCGTCTGTTCAACTGCTCAATGGACCGTCCATCTGCCCAATTGCAACTCGCAATCGCTCAATGTGACCGTTCAACCGCTCAATAGCAGCCCGCAACCGCTCAATGCGACCGTTCTTCCGATCAATCGCAATCCGCAAGCGCTCAATGTGTCTGTTTAACCGCTCAATCGCGTCCCTCGAGCGCTCAATGCGTCTGTTCAACTGCTCAATGGACCGTCCATCTGCCCAATTGCAACTCGCAATCGCTCAATAGCAGCCTGCAACCGATCAATGCGACCATTTTTCCGATCAATCGCAATCCGCAAGCGCTCAAAGTGTCTGTTTAACCGCTCAATCGCGTCCTGCGAGCGCTCAATGCGTCTGTTCAACTGCTCAATGGACCGTCCATCTGCCCCATTGCAACTCGCAATCGCTCAATGTAATCGTTCAACCGCTCAATAGCAGCCCGCAACCGCTCAATGCGACCGTTTTTCCGATCAATCGCAATCCGCAAGCGCTCAATGTGTCTGTACAACCGCTCAATGCAACCGTCCAACCGCTCAATCCCTTACCAAACAGAATGAAAAAATGTACACAGTGCGCTGTGTACATTTTTTTACAATAACTTTAGGAGCCATATCTAATAGTACAAATATCCTCTATATCAATCTCTTGGACTTCAGAATCTCCAAACGGTTGAAAGTGGATGGTACGTTCTTTTCGATCAAACTGTAAGTAGTACCCGTTATATTGTATCTCTTTGGAATCCTTCAATGTAATCTCTACAGGCGCCCCCATTGTTAAGTCGACGAGTATATGAATGACTTTCTTTTCCTCATAACATCGCGCTTTTCGTTTCGGAATATACGGCACATCGTAATCATCGTTAGGTCTGAACTTTCTAGATGACATGTTTTTATGCACCTCCTTCTTTCTTTAGCGTATGTGGGAATTTGCTAGAGAACTGTGCCACTTCATTGGATATATTCAATAAGAATGGATTGGTGTATGCTTTTGAGTGAAAAGTTTGTTGGAGATTGTATTTTGATATAGGTAGAGGCAATTGAACTAGAGTAATTATGAAAAAAAGAGAGTATTATTTTATAACATGTGACTTTACAACCGGTTCATATGAAGCAATGAAGTGGAAAACCATTGAGGAATGGAGCCGAAAAAACGGTAGGTACTGTCCAAGATGTGATCATGAAAATATAGACAAAACTACCTTGGTGGGAGCTATACCGATGTAACGAGGATGAATTCAGTAGACAAAGACTTTGCACGTACTGCCATTGGAAATTCAGATCGTTATGATATTGTATTGATCCAATCTGAAGCCAATTAATAAAAAGCCATTGCAGTGTCCCTAATCAGGCATCGCAATGCTTTTTTATTTCTTCACGAGTAGAGCTTATCGTGAGGTTTAAAGGCTCGAATTGGAATTGAAATATGCTATACTTTGCCTAGAATAGGGGGCGAAGTGTCATGGAACATAAAAATTCAGAGCGTTTTCTCATTGCGTTTAACCGAATCGATAAATCGTTAATGAAGATTACCGATTTGCCGAATCATTTGTCATTCTCAAAGAAAATAGATAAAGCCAAGTCACAAAATGCTTTAATTGCCCGCTATGAAGATGATTTGCGTGAATTCGGCAGTTTACGTAATGCGATTGTTCATAATCGAACGGGGTTTGACTATGCAATAGCGGAACCGCACGATGAAATTGTAGAACTCATTGAAGGTATAGATGAACGATTATCACACCCAGTAACCGTCAAAGATTTATTCTCTGGAAAAGTACATACTGTGCAAGCAGATGAATCACTCGCCACAGGCTTGCGTTTAGTGAGAAAATGGAAAATCAATCAATTGCCTATTTATAAAAAAGGTCAATTCATCGGATTAATTACAGCAGACGGTATTATGAATTGGCTAGCCGATCAGGATAGTGAGAGCATTTCCCGGGAAATACCGACATTATTAGACGTATATAATCATGAAAAAAGAAGAAAAACCTATCGTTTTGTCAAAAGTTCGATGTCGGTTTATGAAGCAGAAGGGTTTTTCAGAAAGTCCATTGCGACAGGGAAACGTCTAGAAGCACTGCTCATTACCGAGCAAGGTGGTAAAGATGAGAAATTGATGGGCATTATTACTCCTTTGGATTTATTGAAAATAGATGAATGAAGAATAGTAGAAAAGGTGAAATAGATGGATAGTGAGCAGAATACAACCTTATATGAGCCTGCGATTCATTTTCAAAACGTTTCGTTTGAAGTGGAGGGTACGAAGATTCTCGATACGATTACCGGATCTTTTCCTACGAATGAAATTACGGTGTTGGTCGGACCTTCGGGTGCAGGGAAAACGACTTTATTGAAAATGTGCAACGGTTTGTTGAGTCCTACTAGTGGGGATATTACGGTGCAGGGGCGGACGATTCATGAAATGTCACCGGTTGACCTCCGTCGAAAAGTGGGGATGGTGTTACAAAGTTCACCGATGATCGCTGGAAGCGTCTATGACAATTTGGCACTGCCACTGCGTTTACAAGGCAAGACGTTGAGTAAAGAAAAAGCGTTGGATATTTTGGATCAGGTCGGTCTCGAAGGGGAGTATCTTGAACGCGACAGCCGGACCTTGTCTGGTGGTCAGCAGCAGAAAGTATCAATTGCTAGAACGTTATTGAATCAATCGAAAGTTTTGTTGATGGATGAAATTACGTCTGCACTAGATCCATCTTCATTGAATGAAGTAGAGGATTTGATTCGTAAACTGCACGATGAGCATGCCATTACGGTCATCTGGATTACGCACAACTTGGAACAGGCGAAGCGAATGGGGCAGTATGCATGGATCATGGTCGACGGGAAGTTAGTGGATGCCGGTGAAATCTCTGTACTCGATCATTCAGATATCCCATCGGTCGATCGCTTTTTGAAAGGAGACTTTTGATGAGTACCTCTGCTTTATTCCTTACATTAATATTTGTATTAATACCGCTAGTACTGTCAAAGACACTTGGGTTGCGGTTAGAGAAAGATACCATTATCGCGACGATCCGTTCGACAGTGCAATTAGTGGCGGTCGGCTTCGTACTAAAATTTGTCTTCGATTCGGAAAGTTATATGTTCATCTTCTTGATGGTTGTTTTGATGATTGGAGCAGCCGTGCAAAATGCGCGTAAAAAAGGAGAAAGTATTAAAGGAATCACATGGAAGTTGATTGTGACGTTTGTATTAATAGAAGTATTGACGCAAAGTATCTTACTTGGTTTCAACATTGTTCCAGCTACTGCGCAATATATTATTTCATTGACCGGTATGGTAATCGGAAATTCGATGGTCCTTGCGATTTTATTCCTCAATCGCTTTGTGTCAGAAGTTGAAGCGCATCGCTCGGAAAGTGAACTGATCTTGTCACTTGGCGGCACACCAAAACAAGCGATACATAAGCAATTGATCCGCTCTATTCAAGCAAGTATGATCCCGACAATTGAAAGCCAAAAGACGATAGGATTGGTGCAATTGCCAGGTATGATGAGCGGTCAAATCATTGCAGGGGCGGATCCGTTAGAGGCTGTCCAATTTCAAATCTTAGTCATATTCCTATTATTGACAACAGCTGCAGTAACGAGTGTTTGTTTAGGTTTACTTTCCTATCCGACACTGTTCAATGAACGCATGCAAATGATTCAACAACAAAAGCACTCGAAGTAATTACTTTTCGAGTGCTTTTGAAAGTGGATAAATGCCGATGCTTTGCACGATGAGTGACAACAAAACTACGGCAAATCCTAACGAAACGAGCGTATCCGCGGAACTGTCTGCGGTATCGGCCAAGCTCAGCAATAAGAAAATCGACATCGTTCCACGAATGCCTGCCCATGATAGGAGCGAGGCTTTTTTGACGTTTAATAATTTTCGATAGCCTGAAAATAATTGCATCGTCCCTGCGATTACGATAAATCGTACAATAATCGAAACAATAAATATCCCGATGACCAGCAATCCATTATGCAAAGGGATCAAGTAATCAGCTGCCACAATTCCAATAGCTAAAAATAATATGGAAAGCAATGCAGGTTCCGCCACTTCCCAAAAGCCATTCAAGGATTCTCGGTGCATATCCTCCTCATCAGCACGTCCAAGTTCCGCAGATAGCATAATACCTGCCGCCACTGTCGCCAATACACCTGAAAACCCGAATGCTTCAGCTAAATGAAACGCTCCGTACGCAATGATGATACTGAGTACAACTTGATTTTCTCGATGTGCAGAAAGGTGGATCGCTTTACTGACTATCCAACCTGCGACTAATCCGGTCGCCACACCACCGATCGAGACGGATAGGAATTCTCCTACGAATGACCAAAAGTCAAACTTTTGTTGCGTCATAAACATGGTCAACAGCACAGTAAATAACACGACACTAGTCCCGTCGTTGATCATAGATTCCCCGTCGACAATATCTGCAACCGAAGGATCATCTAACGACTTTTTTAATATGGATACAACAGAAACAGGATCAGTCGGCGTCAGAATAGAAGCAACCAATAATGCCCCTACCAATGAAATCTCTATACTCGCTCCCATCCAATATGTAGCGAGTCCTAAGAGAAGTGCGGTCACGAGTAAACCAGCAGTACTAAGCGTGCCGATAACTCTGGCATGCTTTCGTAATGAGCTGGCCGAGTAGTGGTACGCAGACGCGAATAGCAGTCCTGGTAAGAAAATGGTATAGATAATTTCCTTGGATATATTGATGCTATCGAAGTAAGGAATGAATGACAGACCGAACCCAATCGCGACTAGAAAGACAGGAAGTGGAAAGTTCTTCTGCTTTTTATCGATTGTCATCGCGACGTAGCCTATGGTTAATAAAATAATAATTTGTGAAGTGCTCATCCTATTCACGCCTCTCACTATAGTATGTTATAGCTAGCATTCCCTTGAAAGAGGGGTAGGAAACAGGTTGAGTGGATAAGTTCGAGTTGGAGATTGAAGCGGTAGGAAAGGTAAGTCAGTATCGGACAACCAGTTGAGCAAGCCCCCCGACAACACTAGTACAATGTAATCATTCTTAGAAATCTATTTGACAATGATTCTCATTATCGATTATGATATTCCTCAATGAGAAACATTCTCATTATATTCGAGGGGGAATGAGAAGAAATGAAAAAGTTAGCAAACGTGTTAAGTGTGCTGATGTTGCTGTTTGTACTCAGCGCATGCGGTGCTCAGGATGAAAAGACAGACGCATCCACAGTAAAAGCGGAAGAGGTTGAGAAAACAACGGATACAAGCATCGAAGTGACAGACATGGCAGGCCAAATCGTAACATTCACCGAAACGCCAAAGTCTGTCGCCGCGCTAAGCTCAGGAGATCTTGACATGTTACTAGCGCTTGGAATAAAAGTAGTTGGGCGACCGACAGTGCAAGGACCTCCGAATAAAGATCTAGAAGGCATTGCTGAGATTGGGAATCCACATCAACCAAATTTCGAAAAGATTGCGGAAGTGAATCCTGAAGTCCTAATTGCTGCACCAAGTTTCAAACAACATGAAACAAATATGGAGCGTCAAGGAACGAAGACCGTTTACACAGCAGCTAACTCTGTGGAAGACATTCAAACTACCATTGGACTATTTGGCCAGCTGTTTGATAAAGAAAACGAAGCGAAAACGATACAAGACACGATCACAGAACAAATTGAAAAAAGTACAGCAGACAAAGCGGATGCTGTGAAAACGTTATTAGTATATGGAGCACCTGGTACATACATGGTGGCACTTCCAAATTCATTGTCAGGTAATCTACTAGAACTGGCTGGGGGAGAAAATATTGCAAGCGATTTTCCAAATGAAGAAAAATATCCACAGTACGCGAGCTTAAGCGTAGAGAAAATCATTGAACGCAATCCTGAAATGGTGATGCTGATCACTCACGGTGAACCGGAAGCTGTCAAAGCGGCATTCGAAGGCGAAATGTTGAAGAATCCAGCATGGAAAAACTTAGATGCTGTAAAAGATGGAAACGTCATCGTCTTACCTTCTCACTTATTCGGTACGAACCCTGGAACTAAAGTGGTGGAAGCACTCGACGTGATGAAAGAAAGCTTAGGACAGGTTAAATAAGATGATTGCAACAAGAGAACAGGCGCTGAAAGAACGTCATCCACTTGCCAGGAAACGAGTCATCGTCCTCGTAACGAGTGGAAGTTTGCTCATGATCGCGGCTGTCTTAAGCTTAATGATTGGACCGGTTTCATTCTCTATACAGGAAATTTGGGATGGAATCTTTGTGGTCAATGACACGATGGAACGACGAATTGTCTGGGAACTTCGCTTTCCCCGTGTGCTAGTCGGCATGATTGTCGGAATCAGCCTCGCAGTAGCCGGCGCGATACTACAAGGAGTAATGCGTAACCCGCTAGCCGACCCGGGAATTATTGGGGTTTCATCAGGTGCAGGACTTGCGGCAACAGTCATTATGATTATTTATCCAGCTTACATCATGTTCTTACCACTTGCTGCATTTCTTGGGGCACTGTCAACGGCCGTTGTCATTTATGCATTGTCGTGGAAAGGCGGGGCATCGCCTTTACGTATCATTTTAGTGGGAGTCGCCATTAACGCAGTAATCGGCGCATGTATGAGTGCGTTGATGCTTCTTTACAGTGACCGTGTGCAAGCGGTATTGCCTTGGCTTGCTGGGGGAATTGCAGGTGTCGGCTGGGTGCAGTTTGAAATGATCATCTATTATGCGATCGCTGCATTCGTCCTAGCCATCTTCTCGGTCAAACATATTCGTATATTGCGTCTAGGGGACGAAGTAGCCAAGTTGCTCGGCCATAATGTGGAGCGAAGTCGATTTTTCCTCATCGTGTTGAGTACGCTACTGGCAGGAATGGCGGTCAGTGTTTCGGGATTGATTGGATTCGTTGGTCTTGTTGTGCCACACATTATGCGTTCCATAGTAGGAGGCGATTACCGGTTTTTATTACCGGCATCCGCTCTCGGTGGAGGATTGCTAGTCGTAGTTGCGGACACGATTGCCCGTACACTATTTAATCCAATCGAACTGCCAGTTGGCATCTTACTATCATTCCTTGGCGGGCCATTCTTCTTGTATTTAATTCAAAAACGGAGGGATTCATTTGCTGATAACTGAGGAACTAACCTATCGCCACTCGGATTCATTCGAATTAACGTCCATTGATTTGCATATTAAGCAAGGGGAGATTGTCAGTTTGCTAGGTCCTAATGGTTCAGGCAAGTCGACGTTTCTACGGTTGATTTCTAGACTGATCACACCAGGAAGCGGTGAAGTTCTGCTAAATGGTGAACGGTTGAAACGAATGAAATCTCAAGAAGTGGCTCGGAATTTAGCTATGCTTCCGCAAATGCAAGATCATCAACTTGATGTCACGGTAGGCGAGTTAGTAGAATTCGGACGACATCCTCACCGCTCAAGCTATGGCAAGTTAAGTCGTGAAGATCAGGAAATTATCGACTGGGCAATCAGCGTAACAAAGTTAGGGAAATACAAAAATCGCATGTTGCAGTCATTATCCGGTGGTGAACGTCAGCGTGCATGGATTGCGATGGCCATTGCGCAGCGTCCGAAAGTATTATTACTAGATGAACCGACCACGTATTTGGACATTTCGCATCAATTGGAAGTCATGGAATTGGTCACGCAATTAAATGAAACGTACGGCATGACTGTCATCATGGTTCTTCATGATATTAACCAAGCAGCAAGTTACAGTGATCGTCTCATTGTGTTAAAAGACGGCAGTGTACACTTTGATGGAATTCCACAATGCGTTCTATGCAAAGAAATGTTTCATTCTATTTTCGAAATTGATGCGGACATCTTTATGAATAACGGAAAATGCTTTTTCACACCAAGTACATTAGAAAAGAGTGAGTGCTATGAGAACTGAGGCAGAAAAGAAGCAACCTATTGATCAAGCATTGGTACGAGACTATTTAATTGCGGCACATGGGAATTTTGAAGAAGTACAGAAACTGATCGAACAGGAGCCTGATTTAGTACATGCCGTAATGAACTGGGGCGGTGATGACTGGGAAAGCGGTCTTGGGGCTGCCGCACATACAGGCAATCGCGATATTGCAGAGTACTTATTAAGAAAAGGAGCACGTATGGATATATTCGCTGCCGCCATGCTCGGCGAACTTGAAATCGTGAAGGCGTTGTTGAAATGGTATCCCAGCTGGGACGAGCTCAAAGGTCCACACGGCATTCCGTTACTTCGCCATGCGGCAGTCGGTGGCGAACAATCAGCGCCCGTGCTCGAATATTTACAATCTATCAAACTGGAGGTAGTATAATGCAGAAAATAATTGCAGTAAATACAATTTATGTTGAAAAAGGGAAAGGTGAGCAAGTAACCACTCGTTTCGCAAAAGCCAAAGCTGTGCACACGTTTGAAGGCTTTATTCGCATGGAAGTATTGCTGAATGAAAACAATGACGATCATGACGAAATAAAAGTGTGTACGACGTGGGAAGACCGTCAATTCTTCGATCGCTGGCTACATAGTCGTGAAAATGCAAAAACACATGACGCCAAAGCACCGGCCGAACCCAGTCCGATCCTAGGTAATGAAGTGAAGATATTCGATGTCAAAGTTCAACACTTACTAGCAGCAACAATAGAAGCTAAGTAAATCAACACAGCGGCAAGCACCAACTTGTCGCTGGCCTTCCGATGGTGATCTATGCAGTGGAATAGGCCTCCACTGTGTAGATGGCTTTCGGTAAGCCGTTAGCATGTATATCGCGTAAACACTTGAAAGCAAACTGGACACGTCTATTTATTGGAAATTAACGTGCAAAAGCCCACCATTGCTTTACCACGCGAATTCCCAAACGCAACCCTCCCTTTACTTGCGGACATTCACGACATTCCAGCAGGGTTGCTTTCAAGCTGTTTTATTTGGCTGCTCTCTTTATTGAGAGCAGTTTTTTTTATGTGGAGGAATGTGATGTGGAAGGGGGGGTTGTTGGGAATCTGCTCAATGTTTGGTGGGATGCGCTCTATTGGTTGTGTTGTTCGCTCAATGTTGGGCTTGGAGCGCTCTATCTATCGTGTTAACCGCTCAATATCGGACGTGGAACGCTCTATCAGTCATGTAATCTGCTCAATCCGCCGTACTTTCCGCTCAATGCCGTTCGTGAAGCGCTCTATCTATTGTGTTAATCGCTCAATGTCGGACGTGGAACGCTCTATCAGTCATGTAATCCGCTCAATACCATACGTAAAGCGCTCAATCAGCCATGCTACCCGCTCAATATCACAGGCCAACAGCTCATCAAACACAAAAAACCCGCCACTTCAAAAAGAAGTAACGGGTGCTCATCGAACTTAAAACAACAAATGGGCAATACCTGCGATGATGGGCAAGGCAATGATGGTACGCAATAAGAAAATGATGAGTAAGTCGAAAATATTTAATGGGATTTTCGTGCCTAGGATCAAGCCACCGACTTCAGACATGTAGATCAGCTGAATCACAGAAACTGCGGCAATCGTAAATAGTGTAATAGGCGACGTGATGACGCCTTCAGCTAAAATAACAGGCAAGAACATATCCGCGAATCCCACGACCATTGTTTGTGCGGCTTCTGCAGCTTCGGGAATGTGCAAGAAGTTCAGGATATACTCAAATGGTTTACCTAAGATACGGAATACACTCGTATATTCAGCCATTACTAAAGCGACTGTACCGAAAGCCATAACAACCGGTGCCACGCCGAACCACATATCGAGCACGTTCTGCATGCCTGCGCGAACAGTTTTCATAAAAGAACGTTGTTTTGAAGCTGTATCAAGTGCGCTAGTTAGTCCTAGTTTGAATACGCTTGTTCCGGCAGGGAGTTTTTCATTCTCCGTGGAATATTCCCGGTCGTCAATATACGTGTTCTTAATGGAACGTAATGGATAAATTCTCGGCATAATGAGGGCGAGAATCAACCCTGTGAATAGAACCGTTGCATAAAATGGTAGGAAGTAGTTTCCGAGACCGACTTTGTCAATGATGACGAGTGTAAATGTAATTGATACTACAGAGAACGTAGTCGAAATAATCGCTGCTTCACGTTGTGTATAATGCCCCTCTTCATACTGTTTGCTCGTTAGCAAGACACCGATAGTACCGTCTCCAATCCATGAAGCGAGTGCGTCTATGGAAGAGCGTCCAGGTAGTTTGAATAAAGGTCGCATAATTTTCACCATCAACGTACCGAAGAATTCGAGCAATCCGAAGTTCAGTAATAAAGGAAGCAGTAGACCGGCAAAGAAGAAGATACTGAACAAGAAGGAAACGAGTCCATCACCTGCAAGTAGCAAACCGCCTGTGTCCTCGCTCCAAATCGCTTCAGGTCCTGATTGATAGACGACCATGATCGCGAAGATTGCCCCTACAATGCGGGTAATCGTCCAAAAGGGTGTCACTTTGAATAAGTTTATAAAGAATGAAGGTCTGTTTGGATCTTTTTTAACGAATAAATAGAATACGGATCCGAGTGCAGATGCAATGATCAAGTACATCATCAGTTGTGGAATAATTGGTTCCAATGAGCCTGACAATAAATCCGCCAATTTGGCAATCGGTACTTTCCATCCAGCTGCAAATGGCAGTGGAATCATGAATAGTAGAATACCGAGTATAGATGGAATTAAAAATACTAACCAAGTGCTAGCTGTATATTTTTTCAAGGTATTTCTCTCCTTGTGTATAATCTAGTTGATGTATATTTATTCATTATACTGTTTAACGAGTCGTTGTAAATACTTAAGCACAAAGTGTAACTTTTCAGTCAGTAAGCAGTCTATATTGCAACAAGATATGCAAGAGCATAGGATCGATAAAAAGAGCAGGAAGCGAGGCGCATGCATGATTACAGTAATTGGCAGTGCAAATATGGATGTCATTGCACAAGCAGACAAATTTCCGTTACAAGGTGAGACAGTTAGGGGAAAAGACTTTCAGACGGCCCCTGGCGGCAAAGGGGCAAATCAAGCTGTAGCCTGTGCGAAGCTTGGGCAAAACGTTCAGCTAATCGGCACGACGGGTATGGATTCATTCGGAGAGATGATCAAAGCTAATTTGCGGAGGCAGCGAGTGGATATTTCGAATATGACACAAACGGAAGGTCCTTCTGGTGTAGCCGTTATTTTATTGACGGAAGGGGACAACCGGATCATTTCCATACCAGGAGCGAATCACGCATTGACTCCAGAGCGGATTGGGGAATTGAAATCTGTGATTGGAGCCAGTCAACTGGTCATGATGCAGCTGGAACTTCCGATAGATACGGTGTGGGCTGTGCTCAAGCTATGTGAGGAATTAGAAGTGCCTGTCATGATGGATCCCGCGCCTTCAAGTAGCTTTCAATTGGAATACATGCCGTATGTTCGTTATCTGACTCCCAATGAAACTGAGTGCGCAGAACTCTTTGGAACTTCAATAGAAGAAACTGTGACCAATTATCCGAATCAATTGCTCGTGACACTAGGCAAAGACGGTGTTTGTTACCATGATGGGGAACAAATCATCTATGTACCAGGTGTGCCGGCAGAAGTTGTGGATACAACAGGTGCGGGAGATACGTTTAACGGAGCGCTCGCTAGCCGATTAGTACAAGGAAGTACTCTACAGTCAGCGGTTCAGTTCGCCAACGTGGCAGCATCCTTATCGATAGGTAAATTTGGTGCACAAGGCGGTATGCCGATTGAACAAGAAGTAGTAAAAAGAGTGGGAAAACTCGCGAATTAAATTGAGTAGAAAGCCTATTGTAACAAGGCTGACTGGCACCTATTTGTCACTATTGAGAGGCTTTATAAAAAATCTAACCGTTCCCCCTTTAAATCTTTGAGTAAAAAGCGTATGCTATGGCAATAGAATGGATTACGAGGAAGAAATGGAGGTAGATGTTGATGGTTTTTGGAGAAAACATCAAGGTCCGTAAACGCATCTTGCAGTTGATTGATGGCTTAACAGATGAGGAATTTAACGGAACACCATCACATGGCGGCTGGTCACCCAAACAGATTGTAGAACATTTAGCTTTAATGGAATGTCGAGTTGCTACAAACATCGCCCAAGAATTGAAAAATCCTGAGAGTCTGCGTGTATTCAAGAAACCGATCAGTGTATCGGCAAGTCCTTTAATAAAGGCCTATTTTATGGAGTATACCCAACCAACAGACATGCATCTTTCCATTGCAGAGATTAAAGAAAAGTTGCATGCATCGAGAAACTATTTGCTAGATATCTATGAATCAGCCACAATTACAGAACTTCGCTGTAAATCGATCAAGCATCCGGTTTTTGGCAATGTTCCGTTGATTCAATGGTTTCAATTCGTAGGTTTTCATGAAAAGCGTCATCTACGACAATTGAAACGAGCAGTGGAGCAAGTGAAGTCGACTCGCGAACAGCTAGTTTCAACGTCTAAATAATAAACCAGAACTTGTTGCCTCCTAGAGCACAAGTTCTTTTCTTATTTTGCTTTGAATCGGATATACTTTACTTAACCGTGAAGGAGGAGATGGAATGAATAGATATCGTTTTGATACTCCCGAAAAGCTACGCGTATTACTTTGTGAACTAGTCAGTTGGGATAGTCGTACATTGACGGAAGGAGAGCGCTTCTTTTCTTGGAAGTTGCAAAATAAGTTGAGCGAATTGGAATATTTCACTGAGAACCCCGACAATATTACGCTTCATGATGCAGGTCTCGGACGCCAAGCCGTGCATGCTTTGTATGAACATCCCGAGGCTACAGAAACAATTGTCTTGATTAGTCATTTCGATACTGTGCAAACAGATGAATACGGGGCGCTTGAACCACTTGCTTTCCATCCAGAAGAATTGACGAAGAAGTTGCTAGAAAACAAAGATACGTTACCTGAAGCAGCACGCATTGACTTGGAATCAGGAAAATATTTATTTGGCAGAGGCACGATGGATATGAAGATGGGGTTGGCTCTACATATTCAGTTGATTGAACGAGCAAGTATAGAGAAGTGGCCTATTAATTTATTACTATGTACAGTACCCGATGAAGAAGTAAACTCAGCGGGGATGCGCGCTGCTGTTACGGAACTTGTACGTCTACAAGAGCAGGAAGGTCATCGCTATAAACTATTCTTGAATGGAGAGCCTTCCTTTTCACAAGGACCTTCGGATACGAAAGAATATATTTATTCTGGGACCATCGGAAAGATTATGCCCTCCGCTTTGTTTTATGGAAAAGAAACGCATGTCGGCGAACCTTTAAAGGGGATTACTGCAGATTATATGGCATCGTTTTTAACGCGTAAGATGGAGTGGAATCCTTTATTTCGTGAAATACATCAGGACGAATCAACACCTCTTCCGGTCACGCTGCATCAAAAAGATTTGAAAATCCAATATTCTACGCAAACACCACAGCGAGCAGCTGCGTTATATAATGTATTCTTATTCAAACGGACAGCCGCTGAAATCATGAGTTTATTCGAACAAGTGGCAAATGAGGCGATGGTCCAGTGTACTGAACAGTATAAAGCAGTGTGTGATCGTGAATCGGCTGTACCACTAGAAGATATTCGCGTATTGCGTTTTGAAGAGTTGCTAAAGTATGCTGAGGATCAGTTAGGAACTAACGAAGTGAATCGTTTGAAACAGGAAGTATTATTGCAAGAAGAATGGGATGACCGCGAGCAATGCATACGCATTGTCGATACGTTAATGATGGAGTGTCAGGAGTTAGGCCCAGCAACGATACTATTCTATGCACCGCCTTATTATCCGGCTGTCAATTCATCTGAAGATCCACTTGTACAGGAATCGATTGAGTTTTTGCAGGAGCGTGCGCAAGTATTTGATCTGACCATTGAGCAGGTGCATTATTTTAATGGAATTTGCGATTTAAGTTATGTGCATTATAAAGACGAAGAAGATCATTGGAAGGCGTTTGCAAAAAACACACCAGTTTATGATGAAACGTATTCGATTCCATTCGAAGACATGCGCAAACTAACTGCACCGGTGTTGAATGTGGGCCCATTTGGTAAAGATGCGCATCAGAAAACAGAGCGGTTGCATATTGATAGTGCGTTTAAGGAGATGCCGGTGTTGTTGGAGCAGTTGGTGAAGAAGCTTGCGGGCCTGAGTCAGTCGAAGTCTAGGTGAGGTTTCTTTATACTTAGTAAAGTATTATCCGACTAGTCGTTGCTCGATTGGTTGTTGGGTACTGAAGTTAGCGAGTGTCTGCTTTCTGGACTCGCGCAGGCACGTGGGGGATTGCCTCCAGCCAGGAGCCAGCTGGCGGTGGTGCTGCCAGTTGTCTCATGGCCAAGGCCTACCCCGCAGTTGTGCCTGCGCTACTACGTGGTAATTATTTTTGTTGTGGTTCTAATGGGAAGAGCATCAGTGACTTAGTGATACTGTCTTCTATATTTGAAAATGAAGTATACGAACTGCCTTACACACGATTTAACGAAGGTGACTGCTGTGTAGGCGTAGCGATGAGCCATAGACGGGCGCACTTGCTGTCTATGGCTCATCGTGAAAGCCATCCACCAGCGACATAGTGGGGGACAATGAACTTGCCACTTACATAGGCAGCTAAACCACAACCTCCTGATCAAATAGGGAAAGAAAATGCACGTGTAAAAACCGCAATCCCAAACCTCTTATTACGCACCCTTTACAGAAACGTAATTCGACAGCACTTCCACCATTTAAAAAAACTACCTGAGTTGCTCTACCCCCAGTGCAAAAGCCACCGACCAGCGCCGAAGTTTAAGCAATGACTTCTCCATGTACAATTGCCCGAACACCTCCCTCCATTCCACACTCCACTCGCTTCTATTACCCACTAAACCGAACAACACATAGTACATAAACGTGCATGTTTTCAACTTATCCGAATTTCAGCTATACTAAGAGTAGAAGCAATTTAAGAATAGGATGTGCCAGGATGAGTCATTTAGTGGTAGAAAAGTTAACAAAAACAGTTGGAGAAAAAACACTTTTTAAAGACGTAGGATTTAATTTGAAAAGTGGAGATAAGATTGGTTTGATCGGGATTAATGGCACGGGAAAATCTACGTTACTATCCATCATTTCGGGGCAGGGAAGTGCGGATACGGTGACAATGGATCATCCGAATAAGTTCCGTGTCGCCTATTTGCCTCAAGAACCGATTGTCAATCCGGACTTAACCGTGATGAAAGCAGTATTCGAAAGTGATGCGCCTGTCATTCGGACAAATCTTAATTACGAACATGCGTTGCAACTACTTACCGAAGATTCTTCGAACGAAGAGTATCAGGAGCGTTACTCATTCTATCAAAATGAAATGGATTCAACGGGTGGCTGGGATTTGAATGCCTTGGCACGTACTATATTAATGAAGCTAGGGATTGAGACATTTGATAAAAAAATGGGCGAATTGTCAGGTGGCCAACTGAAACGTGTGGCTCTCGCTAAAGTATTAATCGAACCAGCGGATTTATTATTACTAGACGAGCCGACGAACCATCTAGATGTTGCATCGATTCAGTGGTTGCAAGACTTCTTGCAAAATGTTCAAGGGGCAGTATTATTCGTTACACACGATCGCTATTTCTTGGATCAAGTTGCTACACATATTTACGAGTTAGCGGATCAAACACTTTATTCGCATACCGGAAATTACGCAGATTATTTGGAGTCAAAAGCACTGCGCGAAGAGATGTCAGCTGCTTCGGATCAAAAAGATCGTAATCGCTACCGCAGCGAATTAAAATGGATTCGTCGTGGTGCTAAAGCGCGTTCGACAAAACAGAAAGCACGAATTGATCGCTTTGATGATCTTCAAGCAAAAGTGAAGCAGACCGATGAGTCATTGGACTTTGAAATGGATTTACAAACGACGCGTCTTGGTAAAAAAGTGTTGGAAATCAACAATATTACGAAAAGATTTGGCGATAAAGTTATATTGAACGGTTTTTCTGCTATTCTACAAGCGAAAGAACGGATTGCAATTATTGGACCGAATGGTGTAGGGAAGACGACACTACTTCAAATGCTAGATGGTACAATTAAGCCGGACACCGGTGAAGTCGATACAGGCTCTACCGTAAAGATTGCTCATTTCCATCAACATTTGCCACCAATGAATGAAAACCAGCGTATTATCGAGTATATTCGTGAGACGTCCAATGACATTGAATCAGGAGACGGCGAACGATTGTCTGCGACGCAAATGTTGGAAAGATTCTTATTCCCTTCCTCTGCACACGGAACGCCAATCGGTAAATTATCAGGTGGGGAACGCAAACGTCTCTATCTATTGAAGTTATTAATGGAACAGCCGAACGTTTTGCTGCTAGATGAGCCCACGAATGACTTGGATCTCGAAACACTTTCCGTTTTGGAGTCGTTCATTGATACGTTCGCTGGAGTCGTCGTTACGATTTCCCACGACCGTTTCTTCTTGGATCGAATCTCACGTAAGCTGTGGATTCTAGACGGCTCAGGTGAAATCGACGTACGTCTTGGTTTGTATTCGGATTACCTTGATGAAAAGAATACAAAAGACGTAAAACCACAAGCAAAAGCGTCGGTTGTGGCTCCGGCTCCAGAAGTTAAAGCACCTAAAAAGAAAATGACGTACGCTGAAAAAATTCAGTGGCAAACGATTGAAACGGATATAGAACGAATGGAAGAAAAAATAGCGGAAACAGAACAAAAAATGACGGCTACAGGCTCAGACTACGAGCAGCTTCGCCAACTGGATGAAGAGCTAGCATCGCTAAATCAACAATATGAAGAACTGGTCGAGCGTTGGTCTTATTTGCAGGAATTAGCTGATTAATTATATTGGAGGAGATTTTCTTGAAAATCAAATCGATTGAACCGACACCAAGTCCAAATTCTATGAAAATTATACTGGATACTCCATTACCTGATGGAACAAGCCATAACTATAAAAAGAAAGATGAAGCGCAAGCACCTGAGCCAATCCGCTCTCTTTTAGCAATACAAGGGGTTAAAGGGATTTATCATGTACTCGACTTTATGGCAGTGGAAAGAATCGGAAATGTGGCGTGGGAATCTATACTTAGAGAAGTACGCTCTATATTGAATGAAGAAGGCGAAACGACAACACAAGCCGAGGAGCAAAAGATAGACGAGCACTTCGGTGAGGTCTATGTTCATGTCCAGACGTATAAAGAGATCCCGTTGCAAGTGAAAGTGTTCAATAGTGATGAGGAATCTCGGTTTGCGCTAAGTGAACGTTTCGTTCAAGCTATGGAGACGGTTCATCATTCCGAAGTGGAGAATTATATTTTACTTCGGAAATGGGCAGATTATGGGATCCGTTACGGAGAGTTGCAAGAGGTCGGTGAACAAGTCGTTTTAGAACTTGAAGCGGCATATCCTGAAGCGCGTTTGCGCGAGCTCGTCGAAAAGGCGGAGAAGGCTGAAGAAGAAACGAAAGACCGGGGACAAAAAGTAACCGTATCGGAATTTGTCGTTCCAGAATGGGAAACACGTTTCCGATTGCTTGATCAAATGCCGGATCCGGACGAGTCGGACTATCCAGTATTGATGATGGCACTGAAAGACGAGAAAATGTCGATTCGTAGACTCGCTACCGTGTATCTCGGCATGATAGAAGAGGAATCAGTCATTCCGTATATCGAAAAGGCCTTACTAGATAAAAGCTGGGCGGTCCGTCGTACGGCTGCCGATTGCATGAGTGATCTTGGATATGTTGGTTTTGAACCTGCAGCGATCCGTCTATTGCAAGATAAAAACAAGTTAGTACGTTGGCGTGCAGCCATGTTCCTCTATGAATCCGGAACGGAACAAGCATTACCTGCACTGCATGAAGCAGAAAACGATAATGAATTTGAAGTGAAACTGCAAGTGCGAATGGCAATCGCCCGAATTGAAGAAGGCGAAGAGGCAAAAGGTTCAATCTGGCGTCAAATGACGGAAAGAACTAAATAAATGATGTAAGTCTATGTTGATTCGTGTCGAATCTTCATAGACTTTTTTAAATAGTATCGTTGACAAAAAAATTCATACAATTCATGATGGACGTAGATATTCGGAAAGGCATTCCGATAATCGTAAAAGCATATATTTTGTGGAAGTAGAAGAATGGAGGGTTTTGCATGTTTAAATTAGCTATTGAAAATACAGATGCGCTAAGACCGGCATCTGAAGTAATGGACATTCAACGACTAGGCGTAATGCGCTCAACAAGTCTCAGCTTTTTACGTATTTTAATTCGTAAAATGATGCGTGAAGCGTGGGAGATTGAGCAAACGACCTTTGATATCGATGACGAAGGATACGGTGAAGCGCTTTATAGTATTACTACCCCATAAGGTACGTATACATTTGTTGCATTATCCCGTGAGATCAGTGAAGAAACTCGAAGTGATCGGGTCATTTCCGAAAGATGGGATGTAACATTTGCGCTTTGCGATGGAGCCATTTCCGATAAAAAACTAAAACGAATGAAACAAGAACTTCCGAAACAAGAAACGGGCCGAGGAGATGTCACGGATCTCGTATGGTCGAGAGCGAATAAAAGCCAACGTGTTTTTTCTCATGTTGTGGAAGCGCTATCTCAAGGTAAGCAGCCTGATGTAGAAATGATTTACGATATTGGCTATCTATTCCGCACCACTGCAGTCTATGGAAATGGCAAATTTGGAATTGCACCTTACGAACATATGAAAGATAATCATACGTTCAGCGGCGCCTATCAATCTCAAATGTTTGCTTTGTATATGTTACGTCACTTTAGCTTTGATTTGGTTGAACATATCGCGCGCAAGAACAATCCTGAAGCGGCTACGTTACAGCCAGAAATAAAGAAACTACTTGGAACAGGTAATGCAACAGGACTAGGAATGGTACCTTACTTAATATCTCATCCAAAACTTCTTCATCTATTAACTTGGATTTCGTTGCAAACATGGTCGATTGGACATTTGCATTTGCAGTGAAATACTTTGGCGCCTTCTGGCAATTATTATTATTGGGTACATTTTTCATCGCATTATTCCTAGCATTCTCAAAGTACGGAAAAATTCGCCTAGGTGGAATGAATAAGCCCGAAATTGGTTATTTTAAATGGTTAGCCATGATTATGACGACATTGCTTGCAGGAGGCGGAGTTTTTTGGACGGCTGCAGAACCCATGTATCACTTTTTGGATCATCCTCCATTGTTCGCAGGAGTTGAATCGGCAACGGAAAATGCTATTATTCCAGCATTTGCACAGTCCTATTTGCATTGGGGATTCCTCGCCTGGTCGATCCTTGGTACGTTAGGGACGATTGTACTCATGTACGCGCATTATTCCAAAGGGATGCCATTAAAACCACGTACCTTGCTCTACCCGATCCTCGGTGAAAAAATTATGCGTAAAAGCGTTCTTGGTACTACTATTGATGCATTTTCTGTCATTGCAGTAGCAGCCGGCACAATTGGACCGATTGGCTTTCTTGGTCTGCAGGCAGCGTATGGAAGGGAAGCATTATACGGTGTGCCGAATACGTTAACGACTCAAATTCTCATTATTATTGGAGTCGTGGCGATAGCTACTATTTCAGCAGTCAAAGGATTACGGAAAGGTATTCAATTTTTAAGTAATTTGAATGTGATGATCACGTTGATTTTGATGGTGGCGATTCTCCTTATTGGGCCGGGCGGATTTATCATCAATACATTTATTTCATCATCGGGCGTGCATCTTCAAGAGTTCTTCAGCCTGGCCACATTCCGCGGTGATGCTGGGTCATGGACGATCTTTTTCTGGGGATGGTTCCTTGGTTATGGACCGATGATGGCAATCTTTATCGCTACGATTACGCGTGGACGTACGATTCGTGAGCTCGTGTTAGCGGTATCTATAACAGCACCTGTTGTAACCGCATTCTGGTTTACGACTGTCGGTGGGGCAGGTATATTTTATGAAATGGCACAGCCAGGTGTAATATCCGAAGCGTTAAATACATCGGGAATGCCAGCAGCTATGATTGCCATTACCGAACAACTACCATTGAATATGATCATTGGGCCCCTGTTTCTTCTTGTTACGATCTTGTTCGTAGTCACAACAGGTGACTCCATGGCGTATACGATTTCTGTTGCAATTACAGGTGACGGCCATCCACCGAAAGTCATGCGGGTATTTTGGGCAGTGATTATGGGAGCAGTGGCAAGCGTTCTATTAATGATTAGTGAAGGCGGAGTGGAAGCCATCCAATCCTTTATTGTAGTTACGGCCATACCAGTCTCTCTCTTACTGTTACCTACATTCTGGGCTGCTCCAAAAGCGGCTAAACTATTATATGTTGAACAATTCGGAGAAAAAGCACTGGCTGAGAATGTAGAAGTAGATTTTGTCGAGATGAAGACTGAAAATGAAACAGTATAGAATAATTTAAAGCAAATAAAAACTTCACAATGATACTTTCGTAACCTTGTCGACTAGACAAGGTTTTTTATTGTGTGACATTTAGCTAAAAGGTATACTTTTAGCAGGGACTAAAGGTATACTACTAATATACTTAAATTTACTAGGAGGGACTATGAAGTGAAGAAGTCTGCAAGTATTGCGATGAAACTCTCAGGACTTATTATCGCGTTATTTTTAATATTGTTTTTAGTTTATTCAATCGTTACGAGTGTCATGTTACATAAGCAAAGCATTAAAGATGCCGAGGAATATGCATTAGAAAGTGCTAATAAAAATTCGCTCGTTCTGAGTGCGAAACTGAGTGAAACAAATGAAATGTTGCGCACAACGAGTCACATATTGGAAACATTACAAGCGACGGGCGATATGAAACCGGAAGAAGTTATTCGCATCATCAAAAGCAATTTGCAAAAAAATGATGACGCGACAGGTATGGCTGCGGTAGTCAATCAGTCTGCGTTTGCTAAAGGAGAAGTCATACCAAAGAATTTGCTTGATGAAAATCAGCAATTCATACCCTATGTTTTTAAAGAAGACACTACGACGAATGTAGAACCGTTAAGTGGAATGGATGATTCCACAGCGAATAGTTGGTATACCGTTCCGAAAAATGAGACGCGTGCCATTTTGACAGAGCCTTATTCGTATGAAACGAATGGTCAAACGATTCTTATGACGACCATTTCCGTTCCGATGGTGGATGCTTCAGGAAATTACTTTGGTTTATTGACAACCGATTTATCTATAGATTTCTTAACTGACGTAGTGAAGACCATTCAACCAAAAGGCGGCTACGCTTCCATTATTACAGACGCTGGTTATATCACAGCGAACAGTTTGAAAACCGAGTTGAACAATACCAATATGGCGGATGCTATTGATTGGAATAGTGCTAAAACTAATCTGGACCAAGGGGAATTGGCGAGTATGTATGTAGATTCTCAAAGTCTGCATGAAGAAGCATTTAATGCGTTCGCTCCGATTAACTTAAATGGAATCAATGAGAAGTGGTCAGTACAAACGGTAACACCAAGATCTGAGATTTTAGATACATTTACCACTATATTGTGGATTACTATTATATCTGCAATTGTCATCGTGTTACTGATGTCAAGTGCCTCCACGCTCTTCATTTATCGTCAATTAAGACCATTGAAAACATTACAACAATCTATGGAAACCGCTGCCACGGGCGATTTGACCATGATGGTAGATGAACAGAATATTCGTCACGATGAAATAGGCTTAGTAGCGCTTGCTTACAACGATATGTTGCGTCAGACAAATGCAGCTCTACAAACCGTGCAACAGTCTTCGGGACAGCTGAGTGATTCATCGACACAAGTCACACATGCCTTTGAGGAGCTAGTAGCTGCCAACCAGGAAGTATCTGTAGCAACGGATGAAATCGCACAAGGGGCTTCGAAGCAATCCGAGGATACGGAAGTAACCAGCTTGCGAATTTCCGATTTAGCAGACCGTATGGATCATATCCACGCTATGTTCATGACGATGAACGAATTATCTACAGAGGCGTCTAATTCTACGGAAAATGGAATGTCGGAAGTGAAAAAATTACGCGATCATAATACGACAGCCAACGAAGTCAATAAAAAGGTACAACTTCAAATACAAACATTGACCGATAAAATTTCGTCTATCAATCAGGTTATTCAAACATTGCATGATATTACAGCCAGCACGAATCTTCTAGCGCTCAATGCGAGCATTGAAGCGGCACGAGCTGGCGAAAGTGGGAAAGGATTTGCGGTAGTTGCGAATGAAGTACGTCAGTTAGCGGAGCAGTCCCGTAGAGAAACTGAAGTCATTCAAGAAACCGTGAAAGAAATCTTATCAGAATCACAACAGACGGTTGATGTCATCGATTTGAACATGAAGTCAATGGATGGTCAAAACCAGTCCGTTACCGATACAGAAGAATCATTCGTACAAAACGCAGGAATCGTCGATCAAATACGTGAATCGATTGCGGAGCTATCCGAAAAGCTTTCTGAAATGATGGAACATAAGGATGAAGCCATTTTGGCGATCCAAAATGTCTCTGCTATTTCAGAGCAGACGGCTGCATCCTCTGAACAAGTGAGTGCGTCAGCTGCCGCACAGCAAGGAGAGTTGGAACAAGTAGCGGATTCCACCAATCAAATGAATCAGATCGCAGGAGAACTGCGAAGTGTAGTTGAACGATTTAAGTTATCGTGATGTAAAGGCTAGGACATAACTATCTCACCCCGTTTCCCTGCACTCCGAAAGGCACGCTTTCCGAGGGGCGTGGCTTGAGCCAAGCGAACAACGAAGGGTTCGCTTTGCCGTATTTCTGTGTACTTTGCAGAAATTATAGCACCTGTCCAGGGTCTCAAGACGCACGCTGATCCCTCAGGAGTCGGCCTTTCTCCGTTCCGGTACACTCTGATACTCTAAAAAATATTTATTGATAAGAACAGAAAAAAGCGTAAAGGACATTCCCCTTACGTTTTTTCTGTTCTGTCCTGACCTCTTTGTCTTCATATAGATTTCATTCATGTCGTCCGAAGTAAGAAAAGGGTTAACAAGTGTCGGAAAAGGTTATACTAATTTCTAATAGATATAGTAAATTAGCAGAAGATTTACAAGGTAGATTGCCTTTCGAGTATGCATACCAGTTCTCTTTTGCTACACTAGGCAAATCAATATATTTAGTGTGAAGGTGGATGTATATATGGAAGAAGCAGCACTAATTAGCATCGTGGCTATTTTGGCGCTCGGTATCTTCTCGCAGTGGCTAGCCTGGAAAATCCAATGGCCTTCAATTTTTATCATGTCGATTGCAGGTTTGTTGATTGGCCCGATTTTTGGCTGGGTGAATCCCGAAGTGGCGTTGGACGAGCTGTATAGTCCACTAATCTCACTGGCAGTTGCTATTATTTTATTTGAAGGAAGTTCCAACCTAGATTTTCGGGAGATAAAAGGCATTTCGAAGTCTGTTTTCCGAGTCGTTACATTGGGTGCGTTTTTAGCATGGATTTTAGGATCGATTACGGCACACTTCATTGCGGGGTTAACGTGGGAAGTGTCGTTTATCATTGGAGGTCTCTTCGTGGTGACGGGGCCGACGGTAATTATTCCATTGCTACGTAATGCAAAATTAAAAGCACGAACCGCCGCTGTCTTGAAATGGGAAGGAATTATCGTGGATCCTGCCGGTCCGTTACTTGCTTTATTTGCATATGAAGTGATTAAAGTAGTGACGAATGAACATTTATCGATAAATTATTTATTGAACTTCTTTGGCGGTGCAGCACTTGCTGCGCTACTCGGATTAGCTATGGGATTGTTGATTAGCGTGATGGCGAATAAAGGCCAGTTTCCTGAGTACTTGAAATCACCCGTCATTTTGGCCTTTGTACTGTTGTGCTTTACGATGGCGGAAATCATTATGCATGAAACAGGCATGCTTGCAGTGACTGTTATGGGACTAGTACTTGGCCGCACGAAGCGCTATGTTTCGTCCATCGGAAACGTCGGACATTTTGTTGAAAATGTGTCTGTCATGTTGACATCGACGGTCTTTATTTTATTGACAGCATCACTTGGGAGAGAAACTATCTCACAAATCTTTACATTGCCGATTATTGGATTTGTATTAGTTATGCTATTCGTTGTACGTCCACTGTCCATATGGATTTCGACGGTGGGTACTGAATTGGTCTGGAGAGAGAAGTTACTACTCGGCTGGATTGCGCCACGAGGTATTGTTGCATTAACCGTCGCAGGTTATTTTGCTGCGACGCTTGCAGAAGATGGGTACGAAGAGGCTACTTTGCTGACTGCACTGACCTTTGCTCTTGTCTTTATTACGGTAACTGCTCATGGATTTACACTTGGACCTCTAGCGAAAAAGCTGAACCTAGCGAGTAATGAACCACCGGGCGTATTAATTGTCGGAGCGAGCAGTTTTTCCATTGCGTTAGCTAGCCAATTAAAAGAAATGAAAATACCCGTACTGATCGTTGATCCTTCACAAGGACGTTTGCGCCCAGCGACTGAAGCAGGTATTGACACATTTACAGGGCAGATGTTATCAGAACGGTCACGTTTCTCTATCGATTTGGCACCGTATGATACAATTATATCGATGACTGGAGACGCGTCTTATAACGCATTGATCACACAATCATTTGCGCCTGAGTTTGGTTTTAGCAACACGTTCTCGTTGACGGCTGTATCTAACCATACGATGAGTAAGTCCGCGTTGCCGATTTCATTAAAAGCACATTTATTGTTCGAGGAGGAAGCTACGTTTCCTGAGTTAAACCGCAAGATCAATACGGATTATGAAATTGGTTTGTATGAGTGGGAAGGCACAGAGACGGATTTGGCGTTCAAGGAGATTATCCCGGAGACGGCGACTGCGTTGTTTGTGAAGAAGAAAAATGACACATTGGTATTTGCTACATTACAGAAGAAGATTTCGTTGGATGCCGGTGATCAGTTAGTCGTGATGAAATTGAAGCCTGGTGTTCCTGCAAATGTATAAATGAAAGAGGCTGTCAAAGTGTAGTACGAACTTTGACAGTCTTTTTTGAAGGGAGCGCGACTGATTGGTAGGGAATGCCTCCAACCATCCGACAAGTACTACACTACTAAATCAATTACTAACCACTACTTCCTGCCGCGACCTACACACCTGTTACAAAGTCTGAAATTCGAACTAGCCCCATTAGCTCTCACAAACTCTACCCTCAAGAACAGACCATCACGTTTTCGACTTCGTGTTCAACACTGTCAATTCCTCGCTATTCTTTAACAACTCAATAAATACTTGCAACGCCTTTGTTTGAAATGGCGAATTCGTCACGATCGAGAAGTGACGCTTGAATGGTGTGCCTTTGACCGACAGCGTTGTTAAATCACCATAACGTAGTTCCTTTTGGATGGCCCACTGTGACAATAGACTGACACCGAGTCCTGCTTCGACAGATTCTTTTATCGGCTGCGTACTGCTGAATTGCATGATGCGCTTTGGATAAAATCCAGACTGGGAGAAGAATAGTTCTGCTGCTTCGCGGGTGCCTGAACCCTCTTCGCGTAATAGCCAAATATCATTTTCTAATTCAGTAATGGATTGACGACCTTTTTTCTGTGAAAGCGGATGATCGATAGACGTTACGATGTACATTTCGTCTTCTGCAAAGTCTTCATTTTGAAGGGGAGCAGCTTCCTTGAAATGTCCTTCAATCAAACCGACGTCGAGCTGGTGAGTAATGACTAACTCCGCAATGTCTGCTGTATTGCCAATCGTTACTTGCGGTTCAATCGCTGGGTAGTCAGCAACGAGTTTAGACAGAACATGAGGTAAGACGTATTCACCGAATGTATAGCTAGCGCCAATAGTAAGAGAGCCACTAGCTTTATTGGCTAAGTCATCCACTAAGTTTTGCATTTTGGAGTACAGTCCGGCAATTTCTTTTGCGTGATGGTAGACGATTTCTCCAGCTTGATTTAGTCGTACGTATTTGTTGGTACGCTCAAGCAATCGTACCCCAATGGATTCTTCGAATGAACGAATGTATTGACTAACAGCGGGTTGTGTCATATGAAGTTCTTCCGCTGCTCTAGAGAAGTTCTTTTGCTCGGCTACTTCAATGAATACTTGTAGCTGCTGATCGATAGGGGACAACTCCTTTCCGTGTATACAGATTTACTTATCATACCTATTATAAATAGTTATTTCTCTTATAGCCATCTATTTTATATACTACTAGTAGGAGGTGTTGTTATCGTGGTTTCTTCCAATAGGTCTTCAGAACAGCATGGACCACAGCGCCCATCCAAATGGTTATCGTGGATCGGTGGAATAGCATTTACATTTTTTATTGCACTTTTAGGTTATGTATTAGCGAAAGTACCTGGATTCGATCATATCGGACAACTGGCTTGCGCAATCATTATCGCGGTGGCATACCGTCAATTCTTCGGCTATCCTGAAGTGATCCGAAGTGGAATTGCTTTCTCATCCAAGCGTTTACTGCGCGCAGCGATCATTTTATATGGTTTGAAATTAAATATAGACACAGTTTTGAGCGATGGGCTCGGCTTGCTTGCACGAGATGTAGGAGTCATCCTCTTTGCTATCTTCATGACGATCTGGCTTGCAAAAGTATTGAAGGCAGATAAAAATATTTCTATGCTTTTAGGGGTCGGAACAGGTGTCTGTGGTGCAGCAGCAATTGCGGCAGTAGCACCAATTATTAAAGCAAAGGATGAAGATACAGCAATAGGGGTAGGAATTATCGCGTTAATGGGGACAGTGTTTGCGATCGGTTACACGATTTTACGTCCGATTCTACCGCTCGATTCAATCGAGTATGGAATGTGGGCAGGTATCAGTTTACATGAAGTCGCGCACGTGGCGTTAGCTGGTGCACCGGCAGGAGAAGATGGTCTAGCGATTGCTTTACTCGCCAAACTCGGCCGTGTATTTCTATTAGTACCGCTCTGTTTCATTTTAATATTTATCATGAAACGTAAACATAAAGATACAGATGAAACAGGCGCTAAAATTGAATTTCCATGGTTCCTTGTAGGTTTTATCATCCTAAGTATTCTAGGAAGCTACGTATTCGGTCACTCCATTCCTGTTTCAGATCATGTAATGGAAGGCGTCTTCACACTGACTACATGGTTACTAACGGCAGCCATGGTCGGACTTGGACTCAACGTCAGCCTGCGAGACTTAAAAGACCGTGCCATGCGTCCACTAGCTGCGATGACTGTTACATCCGTACTATTATCGGTCATCGCGTACTTTATTATTTGATACCATTTAGCAATAAAAGCTGGCTTCAGAGAAATATCTCTAAAGCTAGCTTTTTTGTTTGACTTTATTTAGTCCACCCCCTAAACTATTAACTATTGGTTTAGGGGGTGGACTACTTTGAAAGATCAACTTCAAGAGGCAGTAGAACTATTTGAAGAAGTCATGATCTACGGCACGGAACACGTCGTGAAAAACTTGGACGTTCCTATCTGGAAAGACTACTCTCCAGAACAAATCCAAGTGCTGAAAATACTATCTGCCTATGGACACCTATCGAGCGGGCAACTAGCAGAGATGCAAGGCGTACATAAAAGTGCTATTTCGACACGCCTCAAGAAATTAGTCGAAAAAGATCTAGTACGGTCTGAAAGAGATTTGAATGATCAGCGGATCAATCGGATTTCATTGACTGTTAAAGGTCATGAAGTACTAGCTGTTTCAAATGCGGCTATAAATGAAAGTATTGAAAATCTATTCAAAGACCAAATCGATGAACAAGAGCTCGAGCAATTCATCAAGACATTCCGTAAACTTAAGTCGATATTAGTAATGAAGGAGAGATAATGCGTGAAAACGATATTGAAATTAAAATGGCCTATTGCAATTGGTATCGTAGTACTGACAGCCGTTTTATTTATGCTAGCACCTGATTTAGCGAAGCAGGCGGAAAAGGCAGGTTCCTTCCAATTGCTCGAATCAGCAGATTCACAAAAGGCGGCAAAGATGTTAGAGGATGCGGGAGAAGCAGATGAAACGATTTCGCTAGTCTACGATCTTAACGAACCAGCAGATCAAGCAAAGAAACAAGAAATCTCCAAGACTGCCAAAGAAATCAAGGGGGCCAGTAAGATTGTAACGGACGTTCTTGATCCATTTGAAAGTGCGGAAATGGAAGATCAGCTCGTTTCTGAAGATCAGAAAATTGTATTGCTTCCCATAACGGTAGACGGTACAGATGATCAAATCATTCAGTTGGCTGAAAAAATAGAAAAAGATATCGTATCTACAGAAGACAAAGTTTATATGACAGGCGAAGCCATCATCAATCATGATGTAAACGAAAGTGCGCAAGAAGGGTTGAAGAAAACAGAGATTATTACGGTTGTATTGATCTTTGCCTTATTACTTATTGTGTTCCGCTCGATCGTGACACCATTCGTTCCATTAGTTGCGGTAGGCATCACCTACTTGTTAAGTCAGTCATTCGTCGCATTCTTTATCGATTGGTTTGGGTTCCCAGTTTCGAACTATACTCAAATATTTTTAGTAGCGATTTTATTCGGTCTTGGAACAGATTACTGTATTCTGTTATTAAGTCGATATAAAGAAGAGTTACTAGCTGGACATGAAGTAGAAGAAGCCATTATCAACACGTATAAAACAGCAGGACGCACACTTTTCATCAGTGCACTTGCGGTATTTATCGGTTTCGCGGCAATCGGATTTGCGGATTTCCCTATATTTAAATCAGCAGTCGCAGTAGCGGTCGGAATTGCCGTGTTGATGCTCGTTCTATTCACTGTTGTTCCGTTGTTAATGTCTATTTTGAAAGACAAATTATTCTGGCCTGCAAAAAGCGCGGCTTCTCATAAGGATAGTAAATTGTGGATTGCATTCAGTAAATTATCTGTAATGCGCCCGTTACTTTCCATGTTAATCGTAGCGATCATCACCATCCCGCTACTACTGACGTATGACAATGATCTTTCATTCAATACAGTAGATGAAATTGATGGAAGTAAAGAGTCCGTAAAAGGATTAAATCTTATCTCTAAAGCTTTCGGTGAAGGAGATTCACTACCGGTACAAGTATTGTTAAAGAAAGATTCTCCAATTGTTAAAGAAGGAGATATCACTTATTTAGAAGCGATTTCACGAGACTTGGAGAAAGTAGAAGGAGTCAAGAGCGTTCGTACTGTTACACGACCAACGGGTGAATTGTTGGAAGATTTATATGTAGACCATCAGATCGGTTTGATGGCAGATGGTTTGAAGCAGGCGAATGACGGCATACATGAAATTCGCTTAGGATTAGCGACAGTACAATATAATTTACGCGATACAGCGAATCAATTGCCTTCAGGCGGTGCTGGCGGTGGTAGCGGATTAATTCAAGCCGCAAACGGTATTGAGCAAATCAATGGCCAGCTGGCACAGATTTCTGGTGGCCTACAACAAGGTCTTCCAGCCGCACAAGCAGCTGGAGGGTTGGATGCTCTAGGTAACGAATTAAGTAAGATTCGTGATGGCATTGCAGGGGCTGGATCTCAGATCAACCAAAGTGGTTCACAAATTGGCCAATTAAAAGGTGGTTTGAAGCAGCTAGGTAGTGGCGTTAAAGCCTCTAAGGACGGTTTAGCTGAAGTAACGACAGGACTTCAGGAAATTGCGGATATGCTCGATGATATGGCGGATACGAAAAGTGTGCGCGACACGGGTTTATTCATTCCAAAAGGAACGCTTGAAAATGAAGAGTTTACACCCGTTATCGATCGCTACACATTCGATGATGAAAAAGGGATTTTGATGGAAGTCATTTTGAAAGAGAACCCGTATTCACGTGAAGCGATTTCAACGGTACATGATATTAAAGATACGGTGAAGCGCGCGGTCATCGGTACGCCATTTGAAGATGCAGACTTAGCATTTAGTGGTATTTCGAGTATGAACTCGGACTTGAGTGATATTTCATCCGCGGACTTTACGCGTACTGTCACCATTATGTTAATAGGGTTATTCATTGTTCTTTTCGTCTTATTCCGTTCAGCGATCATGCCATTGTATATGATCGGTTCACTATTGCTGACATATTACACAGCGATATCTATTACGGAATTGATCTTCGTCAATGGTCTTGGGTATGACGGAGTCAGTTGGGCTGTTCCGTTCTTTGGATTTATTATGCTCATTGCACTTGGTGTAGATTACTCCATTTTCTTACTCGATCGTTTCCGCGAGGAGAGTATTAGGGGTATGAAGATCAAGGAAGCCTTGATGTATTCTATGGCGAAGATGGGTACGGTCATTATTACGGCAGCTATCATTTTGGCAGGGACATTCGGTGCGATGATGCCTTCAGGCGTCTTGAGCCTTATGCAAATTGCGACGATTGTTATTTCGGGATTACTACTCTATGGTTTAATTATTTTACCATTGTTAATTCCGGCTATTACGGTTTCATTTGGACGCGGAGTTTGGTGGCCGTTTAGAGGATAAAAGAGAAGGTGCTCAGCCATTGACTGAGCACCTTTTTTGTCTATGTTTATAGAGCTAAGTTTACAGGGTAAAGAAGTAAAAAGAATAGATAGGAGATCGCTCATGATGAAGTTACATACAGGGTCATTATATTGGGAGTCGACTTTTACAAAGGAAGGTTTTGCGAGAGTGCATCGTCAAGATGTATATGATGTCGCCATAGTAGGTGGCGGGATGTCGGGCGCATTGACTTCCTATGTATTAGCGAATGAAGGCTATTCGATCGCGTTGATTGAACAAGAAGAAGTAGGAGGGGGTAGTACCTCTGCAAATACGGGTCTACTGCAGTTCTCTAATGATATTATGCTACATGAATTGATCGAACAAATTGGTGAAAAGAAGGCAGTGGAATTTTATCAGTCATGTAAAGACGCAATGGAGAGTTTGCAAGACGTTGCGAAACATGCACCGTTCGATGTCCAATTTCATACACGCAAAAGTTTATATTATGCTAGCACAGAAGAAGATGTTGCCAGATTACGCAAGGAGTTTGAAGCACTACGAAAATACGGTTTTCCGGTAGCGTTTTGGGAATCTGAAGATATTGAAGCACATTTCCCGTTTTCACAACCTGCCGCCATCGTGACGGCGGGAGATGCAGAAGTGAATCCTTTACGTTTATGTATGGGTGCGATTCATCACGCATATGAGAAGGGTATGGACGTATTTGAACATACGGAAGTGCTTGAGATTCAAGATACAGAGGAACACGTTCTCATCAAAACGACGAATGGAGAATTTCAGGCAAAGTCGGTCGTTGTTACTACGGGTTATGCACCGACTCTTGATACGAAGATTCCTCAAAAAGATTTGAAAGTTACCTATGCAATCGCCACACAGCCAATAGACGATTTGTCATTCTGGCATGAACGGATGATGATCTGGGAAACAAAACGACCTTATTTATATATGCGGTTGACAGATGAAAATCGCATCGTGGCGGGTGGTTTGGATCAGGATATGGATACATTACCGAGATCACAAAAAGAATACGAAAAGAAATTCGATCAATTAAAGCAAGAGTTGCAAGAGCTGTTTCCTGATCAGAAGCTAGATTTTGAGTATGAGTGGACGGCACTATTTGGTGAATCGACAGATGAACTACCAGTCATCGGGCGCCATCCATTGGAACCACATATTTACTATCTAATTGGACTTGGCGGCAACGGAACGGTCTATAGTATGTTGGGTGCGTATTTACTACGTGATGAATTGGCGGGGAAGTCGAATCCTAATGAACCTATATTGGAAATAGATCGATAAAAAAAGCAACTGGAGAAAAAGTTCTTCAGTTGCTTTTATGCATGTATTTACATGGGAAATACTATGTCGCTAGATTAGTTAACTTAGAATGTGATAACACCCATAGCCATAGTAATTAGGAATAATACGATACTGAATCCCCACATAATAAGGAATGAGTAGCGGATATGTTTGCCCATTTCCAAACCTGCAAGCCCTAATGCAAGCCATAGTGCAGGGGAGAAGGGGCTGACGAATGTACCGATAACGTTCCCGACGATTAATGCATACGCGATGGAAACTGATGGAACACCGAAGCCAGAGACGACTTGTTCTACAATCGGCAGTAATGCGAAATAATACGCATCTGTACTGAGCAATAGATCAAACGGTACGCCGAAGAGGCCGATGATGATATGCAAATACGGCACAATGAGTGCCGGCAGTACTTTTACTAAATCTGTTGCTATAGAATCTAGCATGTTCGCACCGTTTAAAATACCTAGGAATGAACCGGCTGCTAGAATGATCGCTGCCATTAGTAAGGCATTCGGCGCATGCGCTTTAATACGATCCATTTGTTCATTCACGGAGCGATAGTTTAATGGAAGCGCGATACTGAATCCAACCATGAAGATAAAGCCTGCCGGTACTTTTCCCCAAACGAGTAATCCGACGACGCTGACGGCAATAATCACGTTGATCCAAAGCATTTTTGGACGAAGAAGGAGACTGCCATCAGAGTCTACTTTTTGCTCTACCTCTTCTATCTCATCCACGTCATCGTCAAAAGCTCCACTAGCCACTTTTTTAGCGATAATTCGCTTTTCGCGTAATCCGAGAATGAAAGCAAATGTAATTAAGAGTAGTATCCCGACGATTTGGATTTTGATAAGTGGCCGCCACAATTCCGTGACGTCGACACCAAGCACAGCTGCAGCTCGCCCAAGAGGTCCGCCCCATGGAACCATATTTACGATACTTGCTGAGATTCCGACAAGAAGTAGCAGTAAATAAGGATTCATTTTCAATCTTTTATAGAGTGGTAAAAGCGCAGGGATTGTAATTAGGAATGTGGACGCCCCTGAGCCATCTAACTGTGCAATAGCCGCGATTACTACTGTGGCCATGGCAACAGCTACTACATTTCCTCGTGAGATTTTAATCATTGTATTAATTAATGGGTTGAAGACCCCTGCATCTTGCATAACACCAAAGAACAGAATCGCAAAGATGAACATAATAACGACGCTAATAACAGATTCAATTCCACTGTTGAAGAACTCCCCAATCTCCTTAAAGTTGAAGCCGGCAAAAAATGCTCCGAAGATGGGAACGATGACCAAACCGACGATAGGTGTAATCCGGCCGCTGATCAGTAATGCCACGATAATGAAAATAGTCAATAATCCAATAATACTTAACATAGCGATTTCCCTCCAATGAATAAAATGGTGAAAGAGAGATGTAAGCGGATACAAATAGATGTAATCACGTAAATTCTCTTATGCTGTCCATAATGTATCATGTCGAAAAGTCGCGAAAAAGCTTGTGATCATAAGGCGGATAGAGTTTTTATTGTGCATTTTGTTCATATTATTCACGCGGAAGCATTTAGAGTTTGATATACGTGCGTTCAGGTCTCCCGACATCTCCATAGTGCAATTGGGCTTTTACTTTTTCTACTAATACAAGGTATTCCAAATAGCGTCGTGCGGTAGAGCGGCTGACGCCAGCTGCTTCACCGGCATGAGCGGCGGTTAATCCTCCCGTCGTACATTGTAAGATTACGTTTTCAATGCGTTCAAGAGTTAGACGATCTATACCTTTTGGCAAACCATCAGCTGAAAGGGAAAGGGCTGGTTGTATCTCTGTACCGAATAATATACGGTCAAGATCTTCTTGGGACAGTTCGGTTTTTGAAGAGAGCAATATTTTACTAGAACGGTACCGTCTGAATGCTTTCGCAAACCTCTCTGGTTCAACGGGTTTGATTAAATAATCCAACACGCCTCCCTGGAGTGCTTCTTCTACAGTTTCTGCCTCTTTCGCAGCTGTTAACAACATAATATCAATGGTGGGGAATTCCCTCCGCAGACCCCAAAATAAGTCGAGTCCCGAGCTGTCGGGTATGTAGACATCCAATAAAATGAGATTAGGCAGGACTTTTAACTGCCGCAAATAGGCAAGGGTTTCTGAAGCTGTCCTTTGTTCTGATACGACTTCATAGCCAGCAATCTGTTCAATTAGTTGGCGGTTAATCTTCGCCACTCGAAAGTCATCCTCAACAATGACTACTCGTATAGTACTGATCACGGGTAGAATTCCTCCTTTAATTATCTTTTGGCAATGAAACGACAAAGTATGTACCGCCCAGTTCACTCGGTTCAATGGACAGCTGGCCATTTGCAGTTTCAATTGCATTCTTTGTTAGGGCGAGACCGAAGCCTCTTTCGGTTCCAACTTTTGTCGAGAAACCACGGGTTACAAGTTTATCAATGGATGCATCATCGATACCCGGACCTGCGTCATCGATTTCAAACAGCAGATCTTGTCCGATATCAGTAAAAGAAATCGATATTTCTCGGGAAATGGCTCGTTCATCATGTACAGCATCAAATGCGTTATCAAGCAGATTTCCGATAGCCGTCAATAATGCTTGGCGGTTCACGTCGGATATTGGTGAATGGAATTGGCTATCGGGTTGGATGGACACATTGATTTGCAACTCGCTCGCTTGACTAAGTTTTCCGACAAGCAGACCACTAATGTATGGATCATTTATATTATCAAGTAGTGTGTTTGTCCAATGTTGCTGAATGCTAGTTTCGTGTCGAATAAAATCGAGCACTTCATCTTTTTTGTTCAGTTGCGTCAGTCCCATAATCGTATACAGTTTATTAGCGAATTCATGTGTTTGTGATCGCAGGGCATTAGCATATTGCTGAATGTGCGATAGTTTTTTCGTTAAATTCTCGATCTCGGTTTTATTCCTGAAAGTGGCAACTGCACCGAGCAATTCATGTTCGTAGAAGATCGGCACGCTGTTTACATACACGATGTGGTTGCTAAAAACTTTTTCCTGATCGAAGACGGATTCACCATGCTGCAGAACATAGGGCAGATCTGAATTAGGAAAGCTCTCTTGTATAGGTTTACCTATCCAGTCATCGGCTTGCTGTTCGCCGCCTGTCAACAGTTTCAACGCAGCGGAGTTGACCATCGTAATTCGGCCATCCTTATTAATAGCAATAATGCCTTCATGAATGGAATGCAAAATAGTTTCTTTTTGAAAGAGTAAATGCGAAATCTCTTCAGGCTCTAATCCAAATAACACTTTCTTTATATAGTTCGCAATCAGTATAGCTCCAATGATTGCGGCTGTGCAAATGCCTAGGAGAACAAGCCAGATTTCCTTGCTGTATCCCCAAATGATTGATTCAATGGAATCTACTAAGAACCCCACTGAGACAACCCCTACAATTTCGCCATTTAAATAGACGGGTGCTTTTGCACGGAGTGAGCTACCTAAAGATCCTGTTGATTTGGACGTATAAGATTCTCCGTTATTTAACGCACGTTCATTATCTTCACCAATCATTTTTTCGCCAATCCGATCGGGACTCGGGTGTGCATAACGGATTTCCTGTTGGTTACCAACAACGATAAACTCTGCGTCTGTCTGGTCTTGGATTTTTTGCACAATTGGCTGGATGATAGCAGAAGGATTATTCGATTCAAAGGCCTGAGAAATCTCAGGTATCACCGCCACACTTTTTGCAACACTCAGCGCTCTTTCCCCAATTTGAGTTTCTAATGTATCAGTGACGAAGAAACTCATGAATCCACCAATCAGCAATATGATCGTAATGGAGAGCGCGCCTATCAAGCTAATCATTTTCAGGTGGAGATTGAGAAAGGGTCTGTTTTTCGTTCTATGGATGGATAAATCTTCTTTTCGGATACGGATCATGTCGAACCCCCGGTAAACATGTTAGTAGATATAGAATACCATGCTATGCGAAATATGAAATGGTATTGTTCATTAAAAAGTGAAAGGGAGTGATCAACGTTGGAGGCATAGACAGTTAGCCATTATACGTATGGAAAAGAAGAGTTTCCTTACTAGCGATGTAGAAATAAATCCTTGAACATAGCATCATGATTCGTATTGTAGGAAACTCAGTGAGGAAGTACAGTAGTTTCACTTACGTAGCATGCAGGATAGTGCGATTTTGCAGTAGGACTTGAAATTTCCATATGAGATTGCGATCTAGCCAATTGAAAATCTATTTACTTAGAACGCGTTTACATGAATCATTCGTAAATGACCAGGTAGCACAGTAATTTGCTGCGCCGTTTCTTCATAGATTTCTCCGTCCATATCGACTTTATTTCCAATAGGTTGCATGATATCAAGAGCTGTGACTTGAATATATTCGAGTTCATATAATTGATCATTTACCACAGCAGGATTTTGTAGTGTAAATAATTCACGAAAAGCAGCAAAGTTGGAATCGCGCACAATTAGAACATCTAATTTACCATCAATAGGAGATAATGAAGCGATAGGAAGCTCGGTTGTGCCAATAAATCCTCCATTCAGAACGAATAGTAGAATAGCCTCTCCTTCTAACTCTGTATCCATAGATTGAATTTTGTATCGAAATGGTTGGGTCTGATTCAATGTTCGTAAGGTACTCAGCATATAGCTAATGGAACCAAAACGTTTCTTTTCAATGGACTTTATATTTTCGGATGTTTCAGTGACTAATCCGGTTCCCCAAAAATTCATAAAGTACTGCTCACCAACTTTACCAATATCGGTATTCCTAATCGATCCGTTGAGGAGAGAAATGGCTGCTTCATGTAAAGGTTGCGGAATCCCTAATGATCGACTAAAGTCGTTTGATGTACCACCAGGCAAAACTGCGATGACAGGACGTGTAGCAAGAGGTGCGATACTATTTATACAGGTGTGTACAGTCCCGTCACCACCTAGTATGATGAACAAATCGACTTGGTCGCTATATGTAACACAAGCTTGCCGGAGTTGTTCTTCGGAAGAAGTGTTCAATACAATGAGTTGATCTACCGCTTGTGCGAACACATGAAGTGTCTGGGAAAGTTTTAGCTGTGTATCATTCGCGCCCGCTGTCTGATTATAAATAAAAAGCGCGCTGTTGAAATGAAGCATGATATACACTTCCTTTTTTACTGTATTATTCCCGATTTCACGATGTAGAAACTATGTGTTGAACGTAAGCAACTGGTTTCTTATATGAATCTCAGGGAATGGTAACTATAAGAGGAGTGAGGATATATGGATATTTACACAGTTGGACATTCTACGCATACAAAAGAAGAATTTTTAAAGTTATTGGATGATGCAGGTATCGAGAAACTAGTCGATGTGCGTGCGTTTCCAGGTAGTCGCAAATTCCCGCATTTCCATGAGGATCGAATGAAAGAATGGCTACCGGCACATGATATCGACTATGCGCATTGTAGTAAGTTAGGTGGCCGTAGAAGAAAATCCAAAACGATTGACCATGAAGTAAACGATGGATGGAACAATCAGTCGTTCCATAACTACGCGGATTATACGTTGACAGAGGAATTTCAAGAAGGAGTCGACAACCTAATGAAGGATGCTGCCGAACAACGAATTGCTATCTGCTGTTCCGAACGGCATCCCGCAAGATGCCATCGCTTGTTGATTAGTAATTGGCTTGCTACACATGGTTGGACTGTGAAACACATTATAGATGGACCGAAAGAACAGACGTTGATAGAAGATCATGTCGTGGGAAAGTGGGGGGCAGAACCTACCATGACAAATGATGATGAAGTAATATATCCACCTGAAGAAGAGTAACAAGAAAGCCCTTTAGTTCAAAGGGCTTTCTTGTTACTCGTACAATGTTTTATCGTGTGATCCATCTGCATGGTAAACAGATAATATACCTTCGTGTTCCGTAACGTACTTTTTTGCTTTATCAAGTAAAGCGGATTTGGTATCTTCTTTAAACATGACATGATCGCTACCCGACTTTTGGAAGATCCATTCCTCTCCACGAGGTTTTACTTCGTAATGTGGACGTCCTTCACTTTTACCTTCCACGTATTCATGAGCTTGCGCTGTAGCTATGGATATAGCACGATCTTCTTCGTAATTCTCACGCAGCAGAGCATTGGCAATTTCAATCGCTTTATCACGTACTGCAGGATCCAGATTCTTCAATGAAGCAGGATAATCCTGTTTGCTCCAAGGCATTCGACATCACCTCCTGTTTCACAAATTCCCTTTTTTCATCCAGCGTAAACTACAGTATAAAAGAAATGTTAAACGTCTGCTACCTGAACCTTATTTGAATAATTCATAATGTAGAAGAAGCAATCAGCATTCATTTTTGAATAATTTGATTATTCTATCACTTAATGCTAGAGTATAGATATTCTTACGTACTTAGCGATCTAGCATTATTTTAACGATCGCCCATTTTGTTATGATCTCAATAGGATAACCCTATATAGATAAATAGTAACTGAAGGAGTGATGGTATTGTCTCTGTCTGTTAAGCAACTATTGGAGAGTAAAGGTATTCAGGCAAAACCCGAACATCTAGAAATCTTAGAAAGTCGCTGGAAGGGGATGCAAGGGTTAAGAGGAACATTAGAAGGTGTGAAAATCGAAGACGCAGATATCGGACTTCGAAATATCCCCGGAGGTGATCATATTGGCTAAAGAATTGACTCAGAAGTCGGTCGAGGAACTGGCACCACTTTTGGAAAACGGATCATTATCACCAGTCGAGTTAACCAATGCAGTGCTAGATCATGCAGAAGAGACGCAAGACACGATCAATGCTTACATGACAATCTACCGCGAAGAAGCGGAGCAATCAGCGCGTGAAGCAGAGAAAGAAATTAAAAATGGAAACTATCGAGGCATGTATCATGGAATTCCAATGGCCTTGAAAGATAATTTATATTTTAAAGGAAAAGTCACTACCATGTCTTCTAAAATTCATAAGGATTTTATTCCAGAAGATGATGCGACAGTAGTAAGCAAGTTAAGAGATGCTGGAGTCATTTTCACAGGAAAACTGAGTATGCATGAATATGCTTGGGGAATTACAAACAATAATCCCCACTATGGAGCAGTTAGAAACCCTTGGGATACAGACAGAATTCCTGGTGGTTCGAGTGGCGGCTCAGGAGCTGCCGTTTCAATTGGTTCAAGTGTCGCTTCTCTTGGAACAGATACAGCAGGCTCTATCCGAATTCCTTCATCCATCTGTGGGATTGTTGGATTAAAGCCAACACATGGGCGTGTTAGTAAATATGGATGTTATCCATTGGCTTGGACACTTGATCATATTGGTCCGATGACTAAAACAATCAAAGATGCAGCAGGGATGATGGATATTATTTCAGGGTTTGATGAGAAGGATCCCACATCGGTTAATACTCCAGTGAACCAGCATTTGAAGAAAATCAAAGGGGACGTATCCAATCTGGTCATTGGCGTGAATGAAGATTATTTCTTCAATAGAGTAGATGATGAAGTGGATCAAGTAGTACGTGGAAATATTAAAGCGCTTACAGACCAGGGGGCTAAAGTGGAAGTAGTGAAAATTCCAAGTTTAAAATATGCGGAATGGGCGGAACTGGTGACATCACTTTCAGAAGCGTCTGCTATTCATCATGAAGACATGTTGAAGCGCCCGCAAGATTTCGGTGATGATATCCGAATGTTGTTTGAGCTTGGTGAATTACCATCTGCTGTTGACTATCTTCAAGCCCAGCAAGTACGTCGTCAACTTAAGCAAGAATTCGAGGAAGTATTCAAAAAGGTCGACGTACTTATTGCTCCAACACTACCGGTAGTGGCGAGTACAATCGGTGCGGACAATGTGGAACTTAACGGGGAGCAAGTGGATCTAATCGATAACATTATTCGTTTTACAGGACCGGGTAATCTAACTGGCCTTCCTGCATTGTCAGTACCGGGTGGTTTCAAAGGAGACCTACCTGTCGGAGTGCAGATTATTGGACCTGCTTTCTCAGAAGCTTTATTGCTCGACGTCGGTTATGCGATTGAACAGACTAATCCGATGAAGAATAGGAAACCGCCTTTACTCACAAAAGCATAAAACCACAAAAAGCTCCGCGGTCAACCCATGGCCGCGGAGCTCTTCGTTATGTACTCGCTCTTCGACGAAGCGGTACAAATTATTCGACTTTACTTCTTCGCTATCACAAACCCAGCTGCACCAAACTTCAACCCAAATCCGTTTGTGCAATTGCTGTTATAAATAGTATAACCTATCAAAAACGGTATAAACGCAAATCATCAAACTGTGAAGAATGTCATACTTCTGTAGTGTTTGGCATCAAACTGAGATACATTACAGCAGCCTTACACTAACCTTTCATTACTATATAATATGCAGAATATTCCGGTTGTATACCTAAGTAGTCAGAATATTCAACTACATTAATTTTGAAATAAACATTGTAGCAATTCCGAAATAAATTAGTAATGACAGAATATCATTGATCGTCGTAATTAAAGGGCCGGAAGCTACAGCTGGGTCTACATTAAATTTATTGAGAATCAAAGGAATAACGGTTCCTGCAATCGTTCCGATAATCAGTGTAGCAACTAAAGATGAACCTACAACTAATCCTAGTGTGAAACTACCTTGCCATACATAGGCAATTACTGAGATCACGGCACCACAAACGACACCTAATATAATCCCAACAATTAACTCTCGAAATACTAGATGCAGTGACGTTTTCATATTTAAGTCTTCAGATACTAGACCACGCACCACGACAGCTAAAGATTGAGTACCGGTGTTACCGGTCATACCGGCAATCATCGGCATAAAAAAGGCGAGAGCGACAACCGCTTCTAACGTTTCTTCAAATTTGGAAATGATACTACCTGAAACAAGGCCGATAAATAACAATAGAATGAGCCAGGGGAGTCTACGGTAAGCGGCCACGAGAGGTTTTGTTTTGAAGTCAATAGATTTACCAGAAGCGAACAGCATTTCAATATCCTTGTTAGCTTCTCTGACAACTAAATCGAGTACTTCATCTGCCTGTATGATTCCCACTAATATATTCTCTTCATTGACAACAGGTAGTGATACGAAATCAAATTGTCCAATCATTTTGGCTACTTCGCCTTGATCAGTCGTATCCAGTACTTTGGCAAGACCGGTCTCCATAATTTCCGTTACCATACAATCTGACTTTGCGAGCAATAAATCACGGTAAGAAAGCACACCTATTAATTGTTTTTCATCATTAATGATATATACGTAATTTAAATAATGAGCAAATGATTTATAATGCATCAGCTTTTCAATCGTTTTTTCAACAGTGTATGACTGATGAACCCATACATAACGCGTCGTCATAATCCGACCAGCTGAATCTTTAGGATACTTTCGGCGCTGTAACACATTCTTTTTTTGTTCTTGGCGCAATTCAGCTATAAGTTTTTCCACTTGTTTATCCGACAGATCGGATAAAAGGTGGGATAAGTCATCACTTTTCATTTCTTCGAGCAGTTCTGTGGAACGAACCGGCCCCACTAAATCCAGTACGCGTAATTGTTCACTTTTCGATAAAAAGCCTAGCATATTCACCAGATGATCTTTATCCAGTATTTCTAAAAATATAGTATGTCGTTTTCGTGGTAATCGTTTATACTGAGTCGCTACCTCTCTAGGTTCTAATTCATTAATTGCTTTTTTTAAGGATTCCAAATTACCATCTTTAATTAATTGTATAATCGCGCGTGAAACATCATCTTGATCACGAGTCAGCGGCATGTAACGCACCTCTCTTATCCGTAAATAGTTATGTTCATTCATTCTTTCCCCTCTGTGATAGAAAAGAAACCAAGTGATGCAATGTAAAATAATGTTAGTCAATAAAAAAAGCCTCCGAAGAGACTTAGTTCAAACTTAAATGTGAGTATCTTTGTCAGCCGGTTTTGGATCAGTTAAGGGATCATAGCTATGATTTTTAGCTAATGGATTCGGGTCAATTAACGGGCTTGATTCGATATCATGACTAGCAGGGTGATCAATTGAACCTGTCGTATGGGAAGCGTGTGTATGTGTTACTGGATCATATAGATCTGAGTCGATTAATACTAAAATTTTCCCGTGCTCGAAATGATCATGATAGCGATGAGCTTCATCTTCAGGAATCCCCATTCCAATCAATGCACCTGCAAGGCCACCGACACCTGCTCCGGCTGCAGCTCCTGTAATGCCGGCTACTATTGGACCAGCTGCTATTATAGGACCTATCCCAGGGATAGCCAATGCACCGATGCCTGTAAGAATTCCTCCAAAACCACCGATCAAACCACCAGTTGCAGCTCCCGTCGCGGCCCCTTCGGCAGCATGTGTGTCCGTTTGTTCGACTACATAATCTGCTTCTTCACGATCTTTACTAATAATGGAAATATCATCGGCAGTGAATCCGAGATGCTTTAAATTTTCAATCGCGGCAATGGCTTCTCTATCTGTGTCATAAGTTCCGACTACATGTCTTTTCTTCATAAAATAGCTCCTCCTATAAATGTAGTAAATAGTAGTTTCACATTACTTATAAAACTACCCTTTACTATCCAAATAAAACCCAAAATCTATAGATATATCAAAATGTAAAGTTTGATACAGGTCTATATACCTTAGTTTTCACACAACTTGAAATAAAAGGAGCTATTTGTAACATAAATATAGGCGCTGTCATTGCATTGTTTCACGTTTGTAATCTAACTGTAATATAGACTTGGTAAGATAAGACTATCAAATCGTTAGGGGTGGCATATTGAAGAAGTTATTATTTGCATTGACAGTAGCCATGGGAATTACAGTATTTACAAGCGGGATGAACGAAACATCAGCCGCTGCATCCGTTCACACAGTTAAAAAAGGTGACACACTATATAGAATCTCTCTACAAAACAATGTGTCTGTCTCTAATATTCAGAAATGGAATAACTTAAAATCCACAGTGATTTATCCAAATCAAAAGTTGCGTTTAGTGAAGTCTTCTAAAGTGGCTGCTAACGCTCCGAAGAAACAAAGCACACCATCTCGTTCAAATGGAGACAGTGTTTCGAAAGAACTTATGGTAAGTGCAACAGCGTATACAGCACATTGTAATGGTTGTTCAGGTATTACAAGAACAGGATTGAACTTGCGTCAAAATCCGAACTTGAAAGTAATTGCAGTAGATCCACGAGTTATCAAATTAGGAACTAAAGTTCACGTGGAAGGGTACGGATATGCTATCGCTGGAGATACTGGTGGAGCAATTAAAGGTAATAAAATCGACGTATTCATTCCAAATAAATCACGTGCCTTCGAATGGGGCCGTAAAAACGTAAAAGTAAAAGTGCTTAACTAATATATTGATAGCTCACATAGCATAACTGCTATGTGAGTTTTTTTTGTTATCACATATGTTCCACCATCTATACTCTATTTTCGACAATAAAAAAACATGATCCCCAATTTGCAGGTATCATGTGTAGGTTATATAGAAGAAATAACTTGATTTTTACCATTCTTTTTTGCTTTGTAAAGAGCGAGATCCGCTAAATGAAATAATTCGTTGAAACTTTGTATAGTACGCCTTGTATTATCACTGATTCCTACACTGATCGTGATCGGAATAGGTAACACATCTGAAGTAGAAGATAAGGACTCAATTTGATCAGCGAGTAAAGTAGCTTTTCTTTTCGCGTCTGCTAAAGAAATATCTTGCATCACTAAAACAAATTCATCTCCACCAAAACGAGCCAACACATCTTCTTTTCTTATTTGATTAATAGAAGTGTGCGCAACAAATTTAATGGCTTCATCGCCAACTAGATGACCATATGTGTCATTGATTGCTTTTAAATTATCGATATCGAAAACAATACAAACTACGGGCTTTTTAGTTGTGGCTACTTCCGTCAGCCATAAATTAGTTGTTTCTTCTAAATACTTTCGATTGTAGACGCCTGTCAAATAGTCCAAGTTTTCGCTTGATACATTGGAAGAGTTCTGTAACCGTATTTGCAATTCAAGTGCTGCTTTTACTAGGCGACTGTCTTCGATTTCATGCAATAAATCAATATATTCCTTCTGAATGATTGCCAATTCATCAAAACTACAAAGGTTTTCTGCTAACACAACTCGTCTTTGCTGGATATCCTTTAGTGTAGAGTAATCTTTCAATCTTTCCTCGCGTTGTTTTGCTTTCGTGTAAAAGTGGAAAGCTTTTTCGGGCTCACCTATTAAATCATAGAATCTACCTTTTAAGATCTCGAGAAATGCTGTTTCGCGCCGATGAATGTCCGAATCTGGTAATTGATGTAAATAGTCAAGGCTTGTTTGAGCAAGATGAGGATTTTGAAGATTAATGGCGGATTCAATTACGTGAAGATGTGCTCGAATCAATAAAATTTCTCTGTTGACGTCCTTCATATTTGCAAAAGAAACGGCTAATTGTGCAGATTCTAACGCTTGATTATACTGCTCCTTTTTATTGTGAAGAAGGCTTAGTTTAGTGTAGGCCATGCTGACATAAGAATAATCTTTACTCTCCATTGCAATGGAAAGCATATCTTCCAATAATTTTTGCCCTCTGTCATAGTCTAATGCGAAAGAACTGACAAAGTATTGCAAGTAATACGACCGCATATAATCGGATTTCTTACCGTACATCACACATTGTGTGTGATGCTCTTCTATATGAAAGAGAACTTTTTCGAAATCACCAGTGTAATAATGGGAGATCGCAGAAATGTAATGCGCGGTTAACACAGCCTCATTATTTGAATATAAAAGACCTTTGTTTAATAGCTCACCTCCACGTTGAACGACTAACTCATAGCGTCCTTCGTTTCTTGCTTCATTAATTTTGCTATAAATTGCCGTTATCTCATTTTCCCTAGCCATAGCTGTTCTCCTCCGATATAGGAAGTATTAGTAATTTCTGTAGTTCTAATGTATGTTTTGTATTATTTATGAATGTAATGCTATCATATCATGTCGTGAATGAATGAACACATTTAAAAGTACTCATTTTACGAATGTTCTATTGAATACATTAAAGACTATAGTTTTATATACCCTGTAAATTAAAAGTATAAACGTCCTACTTAAGATTATGAAGTAGGACGTTGAATTATACATTATATATATCTTAGTTGGATTGGATTTGCTTGAATGCGGAAATAAAGTATTCAGGTTCTTCCTCAATTTCAAATGTAAAAACACCTTCATTTGTATGAAGATAAAATAATCCAGTGTGACCCGAGAAAGGGCGGTAGGATACATCAAAAACATGCTGTAGTGGGAAACTACGATCCGATGTTGTAATACGATCTTGAAACAAGCAAATTGTGTGATAAGACTTTTGGTGCGTTTGCTCTATGCGATCCACGACACGGTGAATGGAAATATAGCTAAGTGAAAGGATTAGCTGATCACTCGAGTTATTCATTAGACGACCTCCTATATCGTCATTATCATAACACAGAATGCTGTGCTCATAAAAACGTTAGAGATACTATAGACCTAAACGATACGATAGAACTAATCTTTACGTAAGTGACTGGTAAAACGAATTAACGCTAGCAGTAAAAGAAACGTTACAGCACCTGCTGTATCTAAATAAACATCTTGCATCGTCGCAGTGCGGCCTCCTGTAAAGTACTGGTGTAATTCATCAGCGCATGCTAAAACGAAGGTGAATAGAGCTGCTAATAATATACGAATCTTAGACTTAGGTAAGAGCCAATAAATAACTAAGGCCAAACATCCAAATGTGAAGAAATGTGCAGCTTTACGAATTAAGAATTCTACAAAATGATAATATCCCCGCTCTTCAATAGAAATAGTTCTATTCCAATAGGAGAATTCCCACTTCGATAAAGTAGTTTTACCAGGCTCGCTTGGTAGCCATTGCTGTAATGTGGAAACGAGCGATTGTTGTTCGTATGTCTGACTGGATGAGATCAACAGTCCGACTAAAATGCTGAGTAGTAAGAAAAGCGCCAGTAATTTTTTCATAATGGGATTGTATCATGAAAAGTATATTGTGATATAGGTGAACTAAAATTTAATTTGTTATTCCACAGTTACAAGGATGTAACCTGAATGTAATATGCAAAGTGTACACTTTCTAAGTGCGGGCGATTCCACAATATGTACAATGCATCCTTCATTTTTCATTACCAAACGTGGGAAAGTATGTTAATGTTTTATTTGAATGGCTAGTAATCACTCTTTCGTTTTATATACTTTATTCATTTAGTAGTCTTCAGGATTATTTAATATGAAAAAGGGTATGAGAGTAAGAGAGTGATTTTTATGCTGCTCTACAACCAACCAGCAATTACGCTCGTAATTAAACTAGAGGAGGAAATTATTTAATGAAATCACAATCAAAAAAGAAGTACAGTAAGTATCTAACAGGTGTAGCGTCAGCGGCATTGGTAGCATCAGCAGTGGCACCAGTTGTCAGTGCAGCAGACTTCAATGACGTAGTAGACACTAACTCACACAAGGAGGCAATTGACGCACTAGCAGCATCAGGTGTGATCAGCGGTTATCCGGATGGTTCGTTCAAGCCTAATAAGACTTTAACTCGTTCTGACGTAGTAAAGTTAATGGGAAAATGGCTTGTATCAAAAGGTTATACAATTCCGACAGACTATAAAACAAATCCACGCTTCACAGATTTAACTTCTAAGTCGAATGACGAATTGTTGCAATCAGCAGCAATCGTAAAAGATAACGATGTATTTAGAGGATATGAAGATGGATCATTAGGAGCAGCTGGATCTATTACCCGTGAAAATATGGCGGTTGTATTGGTTCGTGCATTTGATTCAGTAAATAAAACGAGCTTATTAACATATGTGCAAGAACAAGAATTTGATAGAGATGTAGTAGATTTGAATAAGGCAAAAGCTGAAGCGCGTACTGCAATCGATGTACTAGACTACTTCGACATTACAAACCCAATTGCACCAAACTTCAGACCAAAAGAAACGACAACACGTGCACAATTCGCTTCATTCCTATACAAAACTCTTCAAGTGGAAGTACCTGGAGAAGAACCAGAAGCTCCGGAAGTATCTGAAATTACATCAGTTACAGCAACTGATGAAAAGCAACTTGAGCTAACAGGTAAGAATTTGCACATGTTGAAAGCTGAGCAGTTGAAAATTGAAGGAAATGAACTAGCTTCATTCATAGCGAACGAAGACGGTACAAAAGCGACAATCGAACTAAAAAACGAACTTACGTCGGGTAAAGAAATGACTCTTGACTTGACGACTAAAGCCGAAGAAGAAGGCGAAGAAGATGTAGTGACTTCTTACAAGTTTATGTACGAGTTCACAGTAGAGAAAGTTACGGCTACTACGACTCAGGTGAATGCTGAAAAAGCTGGTCAGAAGTTGATGTTCAACGTTGATGGCAAACCTGCCGACATGAAAAAATTGACGGATGCTGGTTATACGGTTGCGTTTCAGTCTACTAATACCAATGTGTTCTCTGAGCGTGCGACGGGTACGTTGAAAGAGCTTGCTGCGGACACAAAATTCTCTTACAAAGTAATTGTTACAGATAAAGATGGGAAAACTGTTGAGTCAGAATTAGTAGATGTTAAAGTAGTAGACTTCGCTAATACAGTTTCTGAGATTAGTAAAGTTTCAGTTAAGCAAGATGGAGTAACGGTAGAAAGTGGAAAGATTTCACTTGAAGACGGTACAGTAGATGTAAAAGTCGAAGAAACTATTACTCTTAGCGGAGCAACAAAAACTGATTCGACTGCAACATTTACATCTTCTAATCCAAGCGTAGCTACAGTTACTTCAAATGGTACAGTTACTCCAATCAGTACTGGAGAAGTTACTATTGTAGCAAAAGTTGGCGATGTTACGAAGGACATAAAGCTTACAGTAAGTGCAGGCGAACGTGTAGCAAGCAATGCTACATTATCTTCAACAGAGTTGAAAGTAATTGAAGGCAAAACTCAAGCTTCTGATTTAGTAGTTAAAGACCAATATGGTGACTTATATGCTGGCAATGTAACTGTTGAGTCAAAAAACACTGAAATTGCTACAGTTTCGTCTGCTACTTTAGCAGTTGATAAAGGCAAGGCTACTGTAAATATTGAAGGCGTAAAAGCTGGTACTACAACTGTCCAAGTTAAATCTGGAGATACAGTACTAGGTAATATAGCAGTTGCTGTATCGGATGATATAACAGTAGCTACTAAAAAGCTAGAAACAGTATCTACTTCAGATGACTTGACAATTGATGCGATTAAAGGTTCAGAAGACGGTTCTGTAGTGTTAGCTTGGAAGCAGTACAACAAACAAGGGTTTTATGTAGGCGATGACAAAATTGGTGTTGGACACGAAGTCACCTCATCTAACCCAAGTGTTGCAACAGTTACAAAAGATGCTGCAACAGGGAAACTAACTGTTGTTGCTAAGCAAGCAGGAACTACGGATATCTTGATTAAAACAGGTGATATTACAAGAGCAACAGCTACGATTACTGTGGTAAATTCAACTCCGTCGATTTCCTCAGTAGAAATTAAGGAATTAAAAACTATTACCAAGGCCGGAAACTTAAATGAAAAGGTAGTATTGCCAGAGGGTATTAAATTAACATCTACTGAATTCACTCCAAAGATTGCTGATAACGGCGATATTTATATTGGAGAAGGTGAAAACGGAACTGTTCTTGGTACGATTGCGACAAGTTATTCTGGAAATACTACAGATATCGATGATTTAAATATAATTGGTGGTACTCTTACTGGTGATGTTCAGCCAGAAGCACAAGGAACAATCGTAGTAAGCGTGAAAAAAGCTGGACAATCTAGCGCGATTGCAACTAAGCAAATCGAAGTAAACGTTCCAAAATAATTTAAATATGCTATGTACAACAGCAAACTAGCAACATCCAGCCCTATTCCTTGACCAGATTCAAGGAATAGGGCTTTTTTACGTTTAGTTAGCTACTTATCGTGGGTACAGATAAAGTACAGACACACAGGGAGGAGTGAGGCTATGAATTGGTTAGAAGGTATTAATTTAACAACTTCATTAGTAGTGCTCATTATATTAGCTATTCCAGTCAGTATAGGGATTTTTCTATACTTTTTTGATCGAGGCCAGAAGCAGCACGCCATTTTACGTAACTATCCGATCTTAGGTAGAGTTCGCTACATATTTGAAAAGGCGGGTCCAGAGGTTAGGCAATACTTATTCAATGATGACAATAGCGGCAAGCCATTCAGCCGGGAAGAATACTTACACATGGTCATGCCGGGGAAGTACTTAAACAGTATCATTGGTTTTGGATCTAAACGAGACTACCAAGAACCTGGTCACTATATTCGTAACGCGATGTTCACGAAACAAAATGAGGAAATGCGTGTAGCTAATGATAATCTATTGAAAACTATGCGTTATGAAGTGGATACTGACAATTTATTCTCGCGCAAAGAGCATCGCGAAGAAGTGACAACATTGCCTTGGTTGTTACCTGAGGAAGATGCGATTGTATTAGGACCGGATTGTGAGCATCCATTTGTCGTACGTAGCTTATTGGGGCAGTCCGGGATGAGTTATGGCGCACTCGGAGACCATGCAATTACTGCGCTATCTAAAGGTATCGGTATGGCCCAAGGTGCATGGATGAACACAGGTGAGGGTGGTGTATCAGATCATCACTTAGTAGGTGGAGCAGATATTATTGCGCAGATTGGGTCGGGTTTATTCGGATTCCGTACAGAAGATGGTCAGTTTGATTTTGATAAAGTCAAAGAGAAAGCCCAAATACCACAAGTTAAGGCGTTTGAGATCAAGTTGGCTCAAGGTGCCAAAATGCGTGGAGGACACGTTGAAGGGGAGAAGGTCACAGAAGAAATTGCGGCTATACGAAATGTAGAACCTCATACTTCTATTAATAGCCCGAACCGTTTTAATCAGTTCCACGATTATCCAACACTGTTTTCATTCATTGAGGACATCCGGCATGTCGGCGGTATTCCTGTAGGCATCAAAATAGTCATTGGTGGAAAGCAAGATGCTGAAGAACTGGCATCGTATATGGCTGAGACTGGTATGGGTCCTGATTTTATCTCACTTGATGGAGCAGAAGGTGGATCAGGAGCTACGTATCAAGATTTAGCAGATAGTGTGGGGTTACCACTTCGTTCGTCTCTTATCTTACTAGATGATGCGTTGCGAAAGTTTGATGTACGTGATCGAGTAAAAATTATTGCATCAGGAAAAATTATTACACCTGATAAAGCAGCAATTGCATTGGCTTTAGGCGCAGATTTGATACAAGTTGCACGTGGTTTCATGATTTCGGTAGGCTGCATTATGGCAGAACGATGCCATACGAATACATGTCCAGCTGGTGTCGCAACGACAGATCAAAGTTTACAGCGAGCACTTGTTGTAGAAGAAAAGAAATTCCGTGTAACCAATTATATTTTGACGATGAGAGAAGGATTATTCCGTGTAGCTGCAGCTGCAGGCTTAGATTCTCCAACAAAGTTTGAAAGGCATCATGTAATCTATAAAGATGAGCAGGGGAAAATTCATTCCGTTGACTAAAAAAACGACCTGATGAATGTTCATCAGGTCGTTTAACGTATTATATTCTTCTGAAACTGTTGAATTTAGATTTCCAGTACGGATTATTCAGGCTGACAACTTCAGACTTCTTGCCACCAGCATGAACAAATTTATTGTTTCCGACATAGATTCCTACGTGAGAAATCCCTTTGCGGTATGTGTTATGGAAGAATACTAGATCTCCAGGTTTTGGCGATTTAATTTTTGATGATTGTTTGAATTGCCCGGTTGTTGTTCTAGCTATAGACTTACCGTTCTTCTTGTATGAATATTGGATAAATCCACTGCAATCGAATCCTTTAGTTGTAGTGCCACCGAAACGGTATGGAATTCCGCGTAACTTCATGGCTGTTTTCACAACACCGGATCCTCCGCCTTTAGTAGAGGCAGCTGCTGCTACTGCTTTACCTGTAGATCTCTTTAATAGAGAACTTGAAACATATCCTCTTTTACCATTAATCTTTACTTTATACCACAATTGTTTACCTGCATATTTTTGATGTGTTAGTTGAACACGTGTACCTTTTTTTAATGTAAAGACTCTTCTATGTTTTGTTCCAGCATCTGCACGAACGTTTGCATTATGTACTGTTATGTATGTACCGCTTTTAGCTGTCGCTTTACTTGCTGCATCTGCTGTTCCGCCAGTGAATCCGACGAACATGGCTGATGCTATTAAAATTGAAGATAAAAACTTTTTCATGAATGACTCTCCTCCGAAATAATAGATATCACTTTCTAGCTGCAAGTAATATCTTACACGACAGCTTAAGAGTGAAACATTACGTTCATATTAAGAAGAGATTACAAGAAACGTGTTTTGTAAACATAATGTAACAAAGTAAAAAGCCTTCCGTAGTAAAGAAAGGCTCAAGACAAATACAATTATCTTTTAGGGAGAGCAGAAGGATCTTCATCTTCAATTTGTTCAGATACTACAACATCCTCTTCTTCAGAGGTCAGGTCATTCGTTTGGATTGAATCGTCTCGATAGGCTGCTTCTGGTTGAGAAGGGTTTTGTGGAGGTTCATATCCGCCATAAGACGGTTCAGACGCGGTATCCTCAGTGATGGGTTCTGTCGTTTTAGTATGATCAACGACAGGTTTAGAAGCACTGGGCGATAATCCGTCTGTATAGAAAGGCTCATCTTTCGAATACACGCGGTAAGCCCACCCTTCATCTACATATAACATCATGCCACCGTGTTGAACTTCTTCGTAATAGCGATCTACTTGAATCGTATCCATTCCGATGCCATACATCATTTGTTTAATATGATTTTCTCCGGTTAAGAAGCTCATAAAGCGATCTGTCCATGTATCGTATGCGGAGTACACATCTGCGCCCGTTCGACTACGTAGCATCGATACATCAGTTTCATTTTTAGCGATTACATAAATATTATTGTCGATATAACCAATTTCTTTTAATTCTTCTATCTTACTTAGAAGGTCAGCATCTTTGTAATATACACCAATAAATGTCTTGCTTATAGGTTCATCCATTGTATAGCCTCCCTTTTATAGTGGGTTTATATAACATACCCACTTCGCATTCTTCAAAAACCTGGCGAACGTTGGGAAAGGAAGGGAATGTAGGTATATTGTCGATTAAAAAACGTTAGTAAAGAGTCAGGAATCTCTTTACTAACGTTCACTTATTATTGTTCAACTTGTACTTTTTGCTGTCCAATTTCTTTTCCCGAACTGTCGTATGCTATGAACGTCGCATTCGGATTCAGCAGGAAGTCTTGGATTTCGTAACGTTTTTTATTTAACATATAAATACCTTGTCTTCTATGTGTAAGCTCATAATCTACATTACCATCTTTTGATGAGAAGCGGACGATTACTTTGTCGATAGGCCCACAAGCTGTCAACAGTTCAGTATTCATTCGGATATCGCCATTCACTAGTCTTACGGATGGAGATTCGAAAATAGATGCGCTCAATGAACACGTTTCGACCGGTATTCCACAGTTGATTTCTTGCAAGATGGATTGATAGACGAGTGATAATTCAATGTTTTCTTTTATGTGGAAGTATTTTCCTCTGGTATCTCTAGCTATTGTTTCTAGTAGCTCGGTGTCTAAATTTTTTCCAAGTCCAATTGTATAGATTTTGATGCCCAATTCTTTTGCTTTTTTCACTTCTGTCAAAATAGGTGCTTTGGAAGACTTGCCATCAGTTAATAGAATCAGTGTTTTAGGCTGACTGGTCGAGAATTTACTGAAAGCCATTTTTAATCCATTCGCAATACTCGTTCCACCACTTTGTTTAACTCCTTTTAAAGAGTCCATAACAGGAGTAGGTGTTCCTTTCTTTAAAAACATACCACTAGTAGTGAAGTGAGTGGCAATATTTATATCCGCTTGTAGTGTCTCAATAAACTCTTTTGTTTTAGTCACGCGATATCGCTGAGGATCGTTACGTATCATACTGCCCGAAGAATCTATTAGAAAACCGATTTCAGGCTTTTGATTTGTACAGGTCCTATCTGTTGTTAGTGGCGGTGCATAAGAAACGGGTGCACTAAATCTTTTTTCTAGTATAGATTGCACGGCACTGTCAGTTACCGAAGAATTTGCTATCGCGGTAGCAATGATTTCATTCTTCACTAATGCAGTGGGAGTAATGAAAGAAGTCGTAGCCTGACCATTATGAAACCTTACGAAAGATGAATCAAAAGGAAGACTATATAAAGAATCTACTTTTAAATAGCCATTAAAATCCGTGATTACTGCACCACCCGGACGTGCTAGTGTAGCGGTAACGAAAGTTGTTCCTTTGTTACTGTTGACTCCATCAGTAATGTCTAACTGAATTTCCGCTCTGGGGACATACGTTATATTAGCAGTTGCAGTCGGAAGTGAGCAATTTCCTACTCTACTTACAAGTGTAATAGTGATCGTATCAACTTTTTCAGTTGGTGTACGAGGAGCAATCACTTTTACAGTTACTTCTGGGCCGTCAGAGAGTACATACTGATTCCAAGTCATTGCAGCGGCTGCCACAGAGGAAGCAGATTCAAGTGAAGCGATACTTTCCGCAAATTCGCGATCAGGATCATCTTCTGGCTCTTTAGGAAGACCGGGCTCTGGTTTAGGTTCGTTTTCAGGTTTTGGATCTGGCTTGTTTATAGGTGGAGTGTTCGGATTAACTAGCTCAGGTATAGGAGGGTTTACTTCAATCCTCGCTCCTTCCCTAGAAGTTACTTCGAATTCCAACTCTTGTTCATAAGGAATGAGCTCTCCGTTACAATCACGAAAAGTAAATGTAATGAACGTTTCATCAATCCCATTAGCAGTTAATGTTGGTTTTTCTATATCTATTTCGACTTTCTGTTCAGGTTTGATTTCTGGTAGGGAAGGTTGAACTGGACGCTCGAATTCTATTTCATCTTCCTCTACAAACTTTGGAGGTTTTGCATATTGTGCATGATCCTTACCGGTTGCACTAGATGACAAGCCTTGAATATGACGACCTATATTTTTAGACATTTGGTGCATGATATGAACTGCTTCAGCACGTGTAAGACTTCTATTTGGTGCAAAGTCCTGATAATCATTTTTACCTGTCAATCCATTGGCCAGATCATGCGTGTAAAGATAGTAGACCGCTTCCTGTGCATACAGATCTTTCCCATGATATGCAGCAAAAACCTTCGCTGCGTGCGCTCGTTGTACAGCCGAGTTTCTGGCAGAACCACTGTTGAGTCCGCGCAGCGGTAAGTGATGTTTAGCTAAATACCGGTAATTTCCCATCATTTTATATTCCCCTTTCTTTACAGGGAATGAGTTGGGGGAGTTGAGATCGAAGCGCACAAGCATCGTGACAAGTTGAGCTTCGGTAATCGGTTGTTCGGGCTTGAATGTTCCATTTGGATAACCGGATGTTATGCCGACGTCAGCTGCCCATTGAATCGCATCCTTAGCCCAGTAGCGATCATGCACGTCTGTAAAAGAAGTGTTAGCAGAAACTCGTAGTGGCGAAAGAGCGCATAATATAAATACTAAACACCAGACATACGTATTACGTGCAATCAATGAAGTGGACCTCCCTTCTTATTGGAAAAAGATATCGTCACGATAGTTTTGTTTTAAGTCATTTTCTAAAAAGTCAAGGAAGCGAGAAGTTAACAATGCTGCCTGGGCTCTGGTCAATGGTTGCTTCGGATTGAAATAATTTTGTTCATTTCCTTTTACCAATCCAAGTTCTGTTGCTACATAGACGCTATCTTTAGCCCATGCGGAGATCTTATAGTCATCCACGTAATGTGTTCTAAAGCCTGGACTTGGAGCACGTCCTTCCATTCCGAGTGCTCGAACGAGAATAGCGATGGCTTGTACACGTGTAATCGGGCTGTCTGGCTCAAATAAATCTGGTGTCACTCCATTAATAATTCCTTGCGCTACTGCACTTTCGATATACATATAGTCAGGATCTTTTACGGAAAGATCTGTAAATATAGGAACACGGGGCACTCTACTTTTCTTTGGTTCTTCTAGAACACGTAGGTCCACCGCCTTTAAAATGCCAATGGTATATTGATAGCGCTGCATAGGTGTGTTTGGAGAGAAGAATTGAGAATTCTCATCGAAAATACCAAGTGAATACAGTTTTTCAATAGAATCTTTTGCTTGATGCCGACCAAGATCACGAAACTTGGGTACGATCAAGCGCTCTACCAATGGTAAATTCTTTTTCTGCAATTCTAGTTTCCCTTTACCTGCGCCAAAAGGAATATTATACGTATATTCGCTTACCATATCAGAGGAGCTGATTACGGAATGACCACCTGCAAAGCTCGCTAAGGTAGGGTCGAATGGTTCGTATACCATGATTCGAGATTTGCTATCAGAAGCTTTACTTGTAATGAAAGCAGAACCTTTAGGTGTAACAATTTCAGAATCCATCAACTGCGTTTCAGTAGCACCCCAGAAATTTTTATAGCCCATATTACGTCCATTTAAATGAACGGTAATGATATCTTCTGCTTTTGTTGAACCATCAACATATTTATAGATTTTCCGGCCAACCATATTGCCTGAATAAAAAGTAGAAGCAGGTAGATTATCCGCGACCATTCCTTCCGAATACTGATAGTCAGCGAGTGTATACGTATCTTTACCGAATGTGACTTTCTCAGAATAGCTTTTGACCTCAAATTGAGAGGTAGTTTGGCCTTTACTTTCGTGCTCATTGATGTTGGCAACATAGTTTACGCTTCGTGTAAGTTTAGCATCTTTATACGTTGGATGATCTTGATCACCAGTCAACGTGAAGCGGTACGTTCGAGTAAGAGTATTTTTATTTTCTTTTTCTGTTGTGACTGCTTTTCCTGAAAATATAACAGGTTCACCTGTCAGAAAAAACACCTCGCTATACTCGTATTCATTCATCACACCGCCATTGACGTCAATTGGACTTGCCGAAGCAGGAGAGGTGTTCAGTGAAACTGTAAGTAGAATTATAGTGAATAGGATACTTGTACGTACTTTTGTGAAACACTTCATTTGTATGACTCCCTCTTTTAGGCAGTGAGAGGATTGTCTCACTGCCTGATTTTAATCAACTAAAATGATGGCTGCTTTTAGAATATTCTCAGCAACTATAAATAATCTATCGTTAATTTCTAAATCACTTGGTTGGATCACTGCACCGTCTTTAATGAAGGTAGCTTGTTGGATATCCATTTTATTTATATTACCTTGTGTATTCCAAGCACTTTTTGTCCATTTACTAACATTCCGTACATCGATACTAGTATGAATCGCCTTGTCGCTAGGGGTAGAATGTAGTTTAGATAGACGACCCACTAATGTAATATTGGCAGGTGCCTTACTACCTTGTATTACATGAATAGCAGAAACTTCTTTATCTGATACATAGAAGTATCCATAATCATCATTGTAGAAATGTAAATCCATTTGAGGAACAAAAGTAATGAGTTTCTTGGAAAGCTCTTGCACTGCATACGTTTCATTATGGAAATCCAGATCTTGTTCTGTAATAGAAGACCACACGTTATTCTTTAGTTCAGACGCATTTGACAGACGGAATGTATAGCCAAGCACCCCAGAGATTTTACCGAAGTAAATGGATTGATCAGATAAATTCGGACTGTCCAACCCATCGTTGCTAATATGTATAATATTTGCGTACTGTGTTTTGATCGGACCCGATGCTGCGACAAAGGCTGTGCCATAAGCGCCTAAAGATTCTGGTGAGACTAACCGGCCGTTACGGATCAGAATGGAACCACCGTGATAGCGGAACCGCTGTGAATCCATCAGACTAATTTCTTTTGTTTTTCCATTAAAGCTTTTCAGTGGTTCGTAAAAAGTACGTTCTGCATTTTTTTGTATAATGATGCGTTCTACTTGTTCTTTGCCATGTTTATTTACAGTTGCCAGATAGACTTTTAAGTTTGCGTACTTGCGCAACTGATTATGGGGAACTGGTTTATTCTCAAAGTAAATAGGTGTTTTAGCTGAGTAGTAATAGCTGGACGTGCTATTCGCATGGTTTTCATACCAGTGCCAGTTTAAGAATTTTGTCTCGTCACGCAAAATGATTTTGCGATTGATTGGATCGATTCGGTGAAGAGTTCCTTTATATACGCCAGCTACTTGAACACCGGGTTCTAAAATTTCTAACAGTGTAATGTAGTTGGAATTATAGACGGAGAACTTAATGTTGACACGATCTCCTTCATATAAAGAGCTACTAGTTGTACGTTTACCTTTTTTAAAAAATTGAGTATCTGAATTACTATAGACATTTTTTACACGTCCATCATCTAATGTAATGGTTAGACCTTTTCTATTTCGGTCCATATACGTGACCATCCCGCTATAGGCTTTACCGTTAGGCTCAATGACTGCTCCTGGCGTAGTTGTTTTACCGTGCAGTGTTTTAAAGTAGCGGTTTTGTACGTCGGCTTCTATTTTCATACCTAACTTAAACGCATCGATTTTAACGGCAATAGTGTCTACGGATAATCTTGTGTACCGGTCAATTGAATAAGTTGCAGTATGTCCTGCATCATTTTTGATTGTAATACTGCGTAATTCTTTCTTAGTAGTATCTTGCTCTACTACTTCATCATAGTTGGCCTTAACAAATGTGCCGGTAATCCGTGCGCTTGCTTCTGCTAAGTTTGCGGCACCCAAGAGACATCCGAGGATGATCACTATGCTCCATGTATAAATAGCAAACCATTTCTTATCCATTACTTGTTCCACCTCCGAGTAGTATTATACAAATTCTATATCGGTCAATTAAAATAGAAGTAAAGAAAAAGACTCACATTCGATTATAGTCCCTTTGTTATGTAACTGTTTGAAAGTACGTTGCCTATTATCGAATTCTTTGTCAAGGTTTTACAGATATGATAGGATACGAAATATAGTGAACAAAAGAAAGGGTCGGTTTATCATGAAAAAAAGACAGATACTAGCTCCGCTTATTCTATCACTTCTACTATTAGGAGCATGTAACGCAGATACTGAAAATGAAACAGATGTGGACAAAGAACAAACCGAACCCACTGAAAATGTTGTGAAAGAACCTGTAGATAAATCTGATACAACAACTTCTAATGATGAGTTAAAAGAAGAGTTTGAAAAGGAAGAAGGCGTATCGGAAGTAAGTTTGATCATTACTGAAGATGCAGGTGGTTTCGTCTTACTAGACTTTGAAGTGACAGAGGATATGAAAAAAGAAGAAGCTGAGAAAATTAGTAAAAGGTACTACGAACGTCTTGAAAAAGAGTATCCGAAACATAGTATTGATATCCAAGCACGTAAAAGTGGAGAAACATTCGTACAAGAAACAAAAGAAGTCAAATAATGAACGTAGAAATGCCGTCCTGTCGAAGGGCGGTATTTTTATCGTTACATCGTATAGTTTTGATGTGTACTTTGCATCAAATGATGGTAAATTTAAAATGTAGTGAGTAATTCAGGAAATAATCATTGTCATGATGGGTTGGACACGAATCATTGCGATATACGAATTAGAATCCATAGAGAGTGGGGAATTCATTGGGGAAAAAGACAGCGATAGTGCATTCAGCTATAGAAGTATTTCAAGAGCAAGGAATTGAGAAAACGAAAATCTCTGATATCGTCAAGCGTGCAGGAATCGCACAAGGGACGTTTTATTTATACTTTCCTTCAAAATTATCTCTTATGCCTGCAATTGCGGAAGTAATGGTCATGAAAACAATTGAAATCGTAAAACTGACAGTTGATGATGAAGCTGCGTATCCGAAACAGTTCGAACAAATGGTAGATGCAATCTTTAAAGTGAACAAAGAGTATTATGAAATATTAGCCGTCATCTATTCAGGGCTAGCTTCCACGGAACATATTCGCGAGTGGGAATCCGTATATGCACCATTTTATGAATGGATTAGCGAAAAACTTGAAGCTGCCAAAACAGCAGGGGCGGTTCGTCAATCGATCAAACCTGAACGGACAGCAAAAATCATTATTGGGCTCATTGAATCAGCGGCTGAGCAAGTATTCCTTTATGCTCAACATGATGAAAGTGAAGCAGATCGACAGAAAGAAGAAGTTTTGGATTTTATGTCTCATGCACTACAATTTCAAACAACGAAAGGTTAACATAGCAAATTGTTAACCTTTATGATAAAATGAATGATAGTCAGTCATAAGTGATGAGAAACAAAATTGGAGTGGATCGTATGAATAAAGCATGGCTATATGTCGCATTAACCAGTTTTTTTGAGTTAGTGTGGATTTTTGGATTTAACACAGCAACTCACTGGTGGCACTGGATATTTATCATAGGTTTTATATTTGTGGATTTTCATTACCTTACAAAAGCTTGCGAGAGTCTACCGACGGGAACGGTCTATGCAATATTTGCTGGAATCGGAACGGTAGGTACATCGTTAATGGATGTCATGTTCTTTGGTGAACATATTAGTATAGGCAAGATCTTTTTCATTTTCCTTCTAGTGATTGGAGTAGCAGGATTAAAGATTGCGGACGGGCAGGATGAAAAGAAAGCGCTGGAGGGAGTGAAGGACGATGGGTTGGATTCTAGTATTCTTGGCAGCTCTAAGTGAGTTTGCCGGTGTCATAGGGTTGAAGAAATTTAGTGAGAAAAAGACCTGGGTTAACGGTTTGCTATATTACGGAGGATTCGGTACCGCGTTCTTCTTTCTATATAACTCCTTTAAGTACTTGCAGGTGAGTACAGCGTATGCTGTATGGATTGGTATAGGTACGGCTGGGGCTGTACTGATCAATATGTTATTCTTCGGTGAATCGAAGAGTACAGGTAGAGTAGTGAGCCTTATACTCATCGTCATTGGTGTAGTTGGACTCAAAGCATTATCATAAAATGCAACTCCTTTAATTGATAGAGAAATACTATGGAATGAAAAACGGACATGCCTATGGAGAAAGGGCATGTCCGTTTTATTGTATCCGAAAGATCAGCTACTGAGTTTTATCGATTCCAAGGCACGTTTACGTATCTCGCGTTCTAACAGTTGAATGAACTCCAGACTTAGTTGATATTTTTGAGCCTGTTGATAGGAATAGAGCAACAATTGATCCGATAAATGTGGCACAGTAGAACCGCCTCCTTTAGGATGAATAGATTGTAATCAGTCTGCATGCTTCTCTCTAGATGTTATCTCTTACTTTACCAAAAGAATCTGAAAAGAACAAGCGTTCGAATTGTCCACAATGCTGGTGGGTAAGCTGTGGGTAATATGTGAATGATATACAGAAACTGCCAAGATATGCGGTGGATAATGTGTATAGAGTTATGAACAAAATATAAATGTCGAATACTGTCGAGCGAAACTTGTCATAGAATGACCCGTACTCTATATATTGACTGAATACATATCGTTTTTTTGAACAGGAGTGTTGGAGCAAGAGTTTTCATCTGCACTAATTGATATGTAAGTAGGGGAGAAAGTTGTAATAAATCAAAACGGAAAATCTAGTCCATTCATATAAAAAATGAATCTGGACAGAAGGTTTAATAAAGCTTCAATCTTCGCCTTCTATCTATGTAGTGAGGATATGATCTTTGTTTTTCATTACTTAATGAAAGAAATGGAGTCAAAAGCAAAAATAATTTTTATGTATTTCGATATGCAATATATCGCTGTATGTCGCGCGTGTAAGCGTATTCAGATGTTTTAAATTAGTCACAATTGGCGAAAAACTTTAAAAATACGGTTGACCTTTATTCGTTTACAAGATATGATTACAGCAATCTAGTTCATAGCGGTGAACAATTCACTAGCTGTTCAGAATATTCAACTGAATGCAATTAATGTAATTAGCAATTGATTCGTTCAATTAGTTTAGGAGAGATTGCAAATGAGAAGTGACATGATTAAAAAAGGAATCGATCGTGCACCACATCGTAGCTTACTATATGCAGCTGGTGTTAAAACGAAAGATATGAATAAACCATTTATTGGAGTGTGTAACTCCTATATAGATATCATCCCAGGACATATGCACTTGAACAAGTTCGCGGAAGTAGTTAAAGAAGCGATTTGGGAAGCGGGCGGCGTGCCGTTCGAATTTAACACTATTGGTGTAGATGACGGAATTGCAATGGGGCATATCGGTATGCGTTATTCATTGCCGAGTCGTGAGTTAATAGCAGACTCAGCAGAAACAGTTATTAATGCGCACTGGTTTGACGGAGTCTTCTATATACCAAACTGTGACAAAATCACACCAGGTATGCTGATGGCCGCTGTTCGAACAAACGTCCCTTCGGTATTCGTTTCCGGTGGGCCGATGGAAGCAGGCGTTTCCGCAACAGGCGATGTCCTTTCATTAACATCTGTGTTTGAAGGTGTGGGAGCTTACAAAAGCGGTAAGATGTCGGCTGAAACATTACTCGACATTGAACAGAATGCTTGTCCTTCATGCGGATCTTGTTCGGGAATGTTCACAGCGAACTCCATGAACTCATTAATGGAAATGCTCGGTATGGCTCTTCCAGGAAATGCGACAATTCTTGCTACATCCGATGATCGTCATCGACTCATCAAAGATGCAGCGAAACATTTAATGAATTGTATCGAAAAAGATATTAAACCGCGTGACATTATTACGAAAGAAACAATCGACGATGCATTTGCACTTGATATGGCAATGGGTGGTTCGACTAATACAGTCCTTCACACATTAGCGATCGCTCACGAAGCAGAAATTGATTACAATATTGAAGACGTTAACGAGGTAGCAAAACGAGTACCATACTTAGCTAAAATCATGCCAGCGTCTGATTATTCAATGGATGACATTGAAAAATCCGGCGGTGTGAGCGCAATTATCAATGAATTGTGTAAAATTGATGGTGCGATGCACAATGATCGAATGACCATCACAGGCAAGACGATTGCAGAAGATGTCGCAGGTCATGAGATTACAAATACAGATGTCATACGAACGAAAGATAATCCATATAGTCCAGTAGGTGGCTTGTCCATTCTGTTTGGTAATATCGCACCTGAAGGTTCTGTTATTAAAGTAGGTGCAGTTGATCCTTCTATCAAGGAGTTCAGAGGAGAAGCCATTGTCTTTAACTCACAGGAAGAAGCCCAAGAAAATATTGATAATGACACAGTAAAAGCAGGCCACGTCGTTGTCATTCGATATGAAGGACCTAAAGGTGGACCGGGAATGCCAGAAATGCTGGCACCGACCTCTGCAATTATGGGGAAAGGGCTTGGTAAGGAAGTTGCTTTAATTACTGACGGTCGTTTCTCTGGGGCATCACGAGGTATATCCATTGGCCATATCTCACCAGAAGCAGCATCCGGTGGACCTATTTCGCTTGTAGAGAATGGAGATATTATCGAAATTGATCTAACAAACCGTACGATCGAACTGATGGTATCCGATGAAGTTCTTGCAGAACGCCGTCATGCACTGGAACCATTCGAACCTAAAATTAAAAAAGGATATCTTGCTAGATATTCTCAACTAGTCACTTCAGCCAGTACTGGTGGAGTCATGAAAATTTAATATACAAAACGTTGATGAGGTTAAAGTAGATAGAGAATGTATTCACAGAGAGCCGGCGGTGCTGCGAGCCGGTAATACAGCTATTTGCGACATCCCCTCGGAGTGGATTGCTAAAAGGTATACCGACTAGGCAGTCTCGGGCTCGATATTCGGGCTCGTTAGCAATGAGAAAGTACGGCTTTGGCTTGCTTTTTCGTAAGGTGACAAACGTCACGAACTAGGGTGGTACCATGAAAGCTTTTTCATCCCTATGTAAAGAGAGTAGATTTCTTTGCGTGGGATGAGAAGGTTTTTTTTTAGGGGAAAACGTCATTGGCTACTATATATGGATGAAAATTGTAAGGAGGAGTTCAGTATGAGTGCTAAAGTACAAGAAAAACAGACTGTATCTATGCCAAAGGAGCAAGCTGTAAATAAACTTGCGGATGGTTCTGCAATCTTGATTCAATCGCTTAAAGAACAGAACGTTGAAATCATCTTTGGATATCCTGGAGGGGCAGTTCTTCCAATCTATGATGCGCTATATAACGACCCAATACCACATGTTTTAGCACGACATGAGCAAGGAGCAATCCACGCAGCAGAAGGATATGCGAGAGTGTCGGGGAAAACAGGAGTGGTCATCGCCACATCAGGTCCTGGTGCAACGAACTTAGTAACGGGAATTACAGACGCCATGATGGACTCACTTCCATTAGTCGTTATTACAGGCCAAGTAGCAAGTACCGTTATCGGATCGGATGCATTTCAGGAAGCGGATATCATTGGGATCACTCAACCTATTACAAAACATAACTATCAAGTACAAAATGTAGCGGACATTCCACGTATTTTGCGTGAAGCTTTCCATATTGCTTCTACCGGACGGCCAGGACCAGTTGTTGTCGACGTGCCTAAAAATGTCGCAACTGATATCTTCGTACCTGTCGAAAAGGAGAGTAAAGAAGTGAATTTGCCTGGTTATCAGCCAACTACTACACCCAATTATCTGCAAATTCAAAAAGCTTCGAAAGCGATCTCTGGAGCGAAAAAGCCTATGATTCTTGCAGGTGCGGGTGTACTTCATGCAAGTGGAACAGCCGAGCTGAAAGAGCTTGTCGAAACACATCGTATTCCAATCGTCAATACGTTACTTGGCTTGGGTTCGATCCACGGAGAACATGAATTATTCTACGGAATGGCTGGAATGCACGGTACGGCAACAGCTAACTATGCATTAAGCGAATGTGATTTACTGCTTAATGTGGGTGCCCGTTTTGATGACCGTCTAACAGGTAACTTGGATGCATTCTTGCCGAACGCACGTGTTATTCATATTGACATCGACCCGGCAGAGATTGGTAAAAACGTGGTTACTGAAATTCCGATTGTATCGGATGCAAAAGAAGCGTTAGCGGCATTGTTGAAGGCAGACTTTAAATCACCGGATACGACAGAATGGGTAGGCTATTTGAATGGCTTAGCAGAACAATATCCACTTTGGTATCAAAAGGATGAGGAAGCTTTATTGCCTCAACAAGCACTCGAGATCATACATCGGATTACAAACGGCGATGCGATCGTTACGACAGATGTTGGACAGCATCAAATGTGGACCGCTCAATATTACCGTTTCAATAATCCAGACAATTGGGTAACATCAGGCGGGTTAGGAACAATGGGCTTTGGTTTCCCAGCAGCAATCGGTGCACAACTAGCAAAACCGAAAGCGCGTGTAATTGCAGTTGTGGGAGACGCAGGTTTCCAAATGACAGCACAAGAGCTATCACTTCTTCAAGAAATGCGTATTCCTGTAAAAGTCATCATTTTAAATAACGGAGCACTAGGTATGGTACGTCAGTGGCAAGAGACCTTCTATGAAGAGCGTTATTCGCAGTCACTAGTTCCTGTACAGCCAGACTTTATTAAATTGGCGGAAGCATACGATCTAAAAGGATATCGTATCCACAATTTGGAAGAGGCTGAAAAGGTATTTGCAGAAGCGCTATTATCTGACGAGCCGGTCTTGATCGATTGCCGAGTGAAACAAAAAGAAAATGTCTATCCAATGGTTGCTCCAGGTAAAGGATTACAAGACATGATTGGAGTGAGTCCTCAGTGAAACGAATTATTACAGTAACAGTAATTAATCAGAGCGGGGTATTAAACCGTGTAACGGGACTGCTGATGAAGCGTCAATTCAATATTGAAAGTATTACCGTTGGTGCTACGGAACAGCCGAATAGATCCAAGATGACATTCCAAGTTCACGTAGAAGATGAAAACAAAATCGAACAACTTGTAAAACAGCTGCAGAAGCAGATTGATGTTATTACAGTGAAAGATATAACAGACAAAGCGATCGTGTTACGTGAGTTAGCTTTAGTAAAGGTCATCTCACCACCACAGATTCGCTCTGAAATGAATAGTATTGTGGAACCTTTCCGTCCAACTATAGTTGATTCCGGAAAGAATGTAGTAACTTACCAAGTAACGGGTGACCCAGATAAAATCGAAGCGTTTATCGATTTGCTGAAACCATATGGCATCAAAGAATTAACACGAACTGGCGCAACCGGCTTTGCCCGTGATATGCAAAAAGTTCAAGCACCACAGTTGTCTATTTTAAAGCAGTAACACACACACACTTAGGGGGAAATAAAAATGACAAAAATGTATTATAACCAGGATATCAATGAAGGACTACTAGAAGGTAAAACAATCGCAATTATCGGATACGGTTCACAAGGCCACGCACACGCGCGTAACTTGAAAGATTCTGGCTTTAACGTAGTAGTAGGAGTTCGTGCAGGTAAATCATTTGAACAAGCAAAAGCAGACGGCCTAGAAACGCTTTCAGTAAAAGAAGCTTCTGAAAAAGCAGATTTGATCATGATCTTACTTCCAGATGAAAACCAAAAAGCAATCTACAATTCAGAAATCGAACCAGCTCTTGCTAAAGGAAAATCTTTAGTATTCGCTCACGGTTTCAACGTACACTTCGGTGAAATCAAACCACCTGCTGACGTTGATGTATTCCTAGTAGCTCCAAAAGGACCAGGACACCTAGTACGTAGAACATTTGAAGCTGGCGGCGGAGTTCCTGCACTATTCGCAGTGTACCAAGACGTATCTGGCCAAGCAAAAGACGTAGCTCTTGCGTATGCAAAAGGTATCGGATCTGCTCGTGGTGGTGTTTTGGAAACAACTTTCGAAGAAGAGACAGTTACGGATCTATTCGGAGAGCAAGCAGTACTTTGTGGTGGATTGACTTCACTAGTTAAAGCTGGATTCGAAACACTAGTAGAAGCTGGATACCAGCCTGAGCTAGCTTACTTCGAAACATTGCACGAAACGAAGCTTATTGTTGACTTGATGTATGAAGGCGGAATGGCTGGAATGCGTTATTCAATCTCTGATACTGCGGAGTGGGGCGACTTCGTTTCTGGTCCACGCGTAATCGATGCAGATACAAAAGCACGTATGAAAGATATTCTTACTGACATCCAATCAGGTAAGTTTGCGAAAGAATGGATCGAAGAGAATGAAAACGGACGTCCTCAGTTCAATGCAATCGAAGAAGCAGAAGCTAAGCACCAAATTGAAGAAGTAGGACAGAAACTTCGTTCTATGATGCCATTCATCAACGAAGGAGCTAAATCAAAAGAGGAAGAAGTGGTAGCGAGTGAGAAAAATTGATCTATTCGATACAACTCTTCGCGACGGTGAGCAATCTGCAGGTATTAATCTAAATACAGTAGAAAAATTAGAAATCGCTCGTCAGCTAGAAAAACTTGGGGTAGCAGTCATTGAAGCAGGATTTCCTGCTTCATCCCCAGGTGATTTCGAAGCCGTTCAACGCATTGCCAACACAGTGAAAAACTCTACTGTGACTGGTCTTGCTAGAACAATCAAAAATGACATTGATATATCATGGGAAGCGTTACGTGGCGGAGAGCAGCCGCATATCCATGTATTTTTAGCAACATCACCGATTCATATGGAGTATAAATTAAAGAAATCTCCAGACGAAGTAGTAGAGATCGCAGTGGATGCAGTCAAGTACGCTAAAAAGTATTTCCCGCTCGTTCAGTGGTCGGCAGAAGATGCTTTCCGTTCTGATAAGGAATATCTGGTACGTATTATTAGTAAAGTAATTGAGGCAGGAGCGACAACGATTAATGTTCCCGATACCGTAGGCTATGCAACACCTGCAGAGTACGGTGCTCTATTCAAATATTTGAAAGAGAACGTAAAAGGAATAGATCATGTGAAGCTTTCAGCTCATTGTCATGATGACCTTGGAATGGCCGTTGCCAACTCCATTGCGGCAGTTGAGAATGGTGCAGATCAAGTAGAATGTACGATTAACGGGATTGGCGAGCGCGCAGGCAATGCAGCATTAGAAGAAATTGCTGTCGCGATGCACATCCGTAAAGACTTCTATAACATGGAAACTGGAATTAACTTGAAAGAAATCAAAAAAGTGAGTCAGCTTGTTAGTCGTTTGACGGGAGTAGTCATTCAGCCAAACAAAGCGGTTGTCGGAAAGAATGCATTCGCTCATGAATCGGGTATTCATCAGGATGGCATGCTGAAAAACCGTGAGACATACGAAATTATTACACCCGAATTAATTGGTGAAACGGATATTCCGTTGGCACTAGGTAAACACTCCGGACGTGCTGCGTTCAAAGATCGGGCCATTACAATGGGCTTTGAACTGACTGATCAGCAATTAAATGAAGCGTTTGACGATTTCAAAAAATTAGCAGATCGCAAAAAAGAAATTACGGAAGACGATTTATTTGTATTGTTTACAGGACAGCAATTAGCTGATACAGATACACCAATTTATGAATTGCATAATGTTCAAGTACAATACGGAACGAATAATATTCCGACGGCTACCGTCACGGCAACAGTGCCTAGCGGAGAAACAGTAACAGTGGCGACAACTGGTGCAGGTTCTGTTGAATCTATCTTTAACGCACTCGAATTGGCCATTAAAGGTGAAGTTCTCATTCTGGATTATCGTGTAACATCGATCGGAAAGGGCCGCGATGCACTGGGAGAGGCAGTAGTCAACTTAAGACATAACGGGCTCGAGCTTACAGGCCGTGACGTAGCGCAAGACGTATTAGAAGCGTCTGCAAAAGCTTATTTGAATGCTATAAACCGTCAACTAGTTCGCGAACAATTGCGGAAAGAAGAGTTAATAAAATAAGCAACCTATATCAACGAGATAGAGTATTCGATCGAGTGATACGAGATAGATCAAGGAGGAGAAGTTCTATGGAAAAGAAAGTAGCAGTATTACCCGGAGACGGCATAGGACCCGAGGTAGTAGCAGAGGCAGTTAGAGTATTGGAAGTGATCGGCAGACGTTTTAACCATACATTCCATACAGAATTTGGACTAATTGGTGGGGCGGCGATTGATGAAAAGAATGATCCACTTCCTAAAGAGACAATTGAGTTATGTGAGTCAAGTGACGCCATTCTTCTAGGAGCAGTGGGTGGCCCAAAATGGGATCAGAACCCTTCAGAATTGCGACCGGAAAAAGGGTTGCTTGCGATACGTAAACATTTTGATCTATTTGCCAACCTTCGTCCTGTTGCAGCTGTACCTTCTTTGATCCAAGCTTCTCCTTTAAAAGAAGAAATCGTCAAAGAAGTTGATATGATGATTGTTCGGGAATTAACTGGAGGTCTTTACTTTGGTAAACCGAGCCGTCACACAGATCAATCAGCTGTTGACACACTTGTATATACACGTGAAGAAATCGAACGTATTGTCGACAAAGGTTTCGAGTTAGCTCGCCTGCGTAAAGGCAAAGTAACTTCTGTGGACAAAGCGAATGTGCTCGAATCCAGTAAGTTATGGAGAAAGATCGTTGAAGAGAAAAAAGCGCAATATCCAGATGTAGAGGTAGAGCATCAGCTTGTGGATTCCGCGGCAATGAAATTAATTACAAATCCAGCACATTTTGATGTAATCGTTACGGAGAATATGTTTGGTGATATTTTGAGTGATGAAGCTTCGGTCATTACAGGATCACTTGGATTACTTCCTTCAGCGAGTGTCCGTTCAGACGGCTTAGGTCTATATGAGCCAGTACACGGTTCAGCGCCGGATGTAGCGGGGCAAGGGGTGGCAAACCCCGCGGCGACTATTCTTTCCGTCGCAATGATGCTGAAGTATTCATTTGGATTAGAAACTGAAGCAGCAGCGATTGAAAAAGCAGTCAATACAGTATTTGAAGAAGGTCACTTTACAGCAGATTTAGCTGGTAAAAATCAACGTTCATTAACGACAAAAGAATGGACAGATAAGATCGTAGACGAATTGGATCTTCAGTTCGTTTCCAATAGTATCATGTACTCGTATATTTAAAAAAATACCGCTGTCTACGTCTCGACATGCACAGGAGGGCATACCGAAACTGGTGCGCCCTTTGTGTATAACGAGATAGATGAACTGAATTATATGCCGAACGTAGAGGCATAGGCTGGGAAGGGGAAACAATTATGGCTAAGACAATTATTGAGAAAATATGGGATGAGCATATTGTATACGAAGAAAAAGGAAAGCCTGATCTATTGTACATTGATCTTCATTTAATTCATGAAGTAACATCACCACAGGCATTTGAAGGATTACGTCTGGCGAACCGTAAAGTGCGTCGTCCAGATCTATGCTTTGCAACTATGGATCATAATGTCCCGACAAAAAACTTACCGGTAATCAATGACCCGATTGCCAAAAAACAAATTACTACGCTTGAAAAAAATTGTAAAGAGTTTGGCGTTCAATTGGCAGATATGCAACATCCGGACCAGGGAATTGTACATATTATTGGTCCTGAGCTAGGGTTGACACAACCAGGTAAGACCATTGTTTGTGGAGACAGCCATACATCAACACACGGTGCTTTCGGAGCGATTGCGTTCGGTATCGGCACAAGTGAGGTAGAGCATGTATTATCTACACAAACATTGTGGCAAGGTAAACCGAAAACGATGGAAATCCGCGTGACAGGTAAAATAGGCTTTGGTGTAACGGCTAAAGATATCATTCTTGCGATTATTTCGAAGTTTGGAATTGGCGTCGGTACTGGACATATCGTTGAGTATACAGGAGAAGCAATTCGCGGACTCACAATGGAAGAACGTATGACAATTTGTAATATGTCCATTGAAGCGGGAGCAAAAGCAGGATTAATTGGTCCAGACGAAACTACAATCAATTATTTACGTGGACGTCGTTACGCACCACAAGGCGAAGAATTTGAGGCGGCAGCAGAGCGTTGGCTCGCACTGAATACGGACGAAGGTGCAACATATGATCAAGTGCTTGAAATTCATGCAGATGAAATCGAACCATTCGTAACGTGGGGAACGAACCCGTCTATGGGATCGGGAATTTCGTCTACTATTCCTACAGCTGCAGATTATGTATCCGAAACGGACAAGTCCGCACTTCGTTCCGCTATGGAATATATGGGACTTGAAGAAGGAATGGCATTAACAGATATTGAAATTCAACACGCATTTATCGGTTCGTGTACCAATGCGCGTCTTAGCGATTTGGAAGCAGCAGCGAATGTCGTAAAAGGTAAACACGTACATCCGACTGTGACTGCAATTGTCGTACCGGGTTCACGTACTGTAAAAAAACAAGCGGAAGATATCGGTCTTGATAAAATCTTTACAGATGCAGGTTTTGAGTGGAGAGAGTCGGGCTGTAGTATGTGTTTAGCTATGAATGATGATGTAGTTCCAGCGGGCGAGCGCTGTGCTTCTACATCCAATCGGAATTTTGAAGGACGCCAAGGTGCAGGCTCACGCACACATCTAGTCAGCCCATCCATGGCTGCAGCGGCTGCTATAGCGGGACATTTTGTAGATGTTCGAAAAATCGAAGCAGCTGTGCAAATTTGAGGAGGGTATTCAGATGGAACCGATTAATAAAATAGAGAGTGTACTCACTCCATTAGATAAAAATAACGTAGACACAGACCAAATTATTTCTAAAGAGTTCCTGAAACGAATTGAGCGTACTGGATTCGGAAAATATTTATTCTATCATTGGCGTTTTAATGCAGATGGTACGAAAAACGAAGAGTTCGTGCTGAATGATCCTCGTTTTGACGGTTCAACTATTTTGGTTGCACATGAAAACTTCGGTTGTGGATCTTCTCGTGAACACGCACCGTGGGCAATTTTAGACTACGGATTCCGTGTAGTCATTGCTCCAAGCTTTGCAGATATTTTCTACAGCAACTGCTTCAAGAATGGAATTTTGCCAATTACACTATCAGTCGCAGAAATTGATGAATTTCTACGAAAAGGCAAAGAAGCTCCATACACATTAACAGTGAGTCTTGAAGACCAAACTGTAGCTGGCGAAGACGGTTCGGTGTACGACTTCGATATCGATCCATATTATAAAAAGATGTTATTGAATGGCTGGGATGAAATTTCCCTGACATTCCAATATGAAGATAAGATTTCAGAGTACGAACAAAAGCATGCATAATTCAAAACAGTTCATCGCTTACTTAGCATGAACTGTTTTTTATGTATGAAAAGTAAAGTGTATTAATTTGAAACTATTTCTGTTATTCTGCGTCTGTACGGTACGGTTATGGAGAGTTGGAAGATGGTCTGAGAACAGATCATAGCTAGATACTATGGAAACTTCTACCTTTACAATGATAGTCCAAATGAAAAGTTAGGTATGCTATAATTGTCGAAGGAAACTACATACTATAACCAAGAAATTCAAAGACTGGGGTTGATTTTAAAGATGTTCAGCGCATCAAAGAAAAGTACATACGCTATTTTCAATTCATTGCTGATTGCGGTGTTAGTATACTTGATTGCCTTGCCAATCCAGGCGAAAGCAGAAACTGTGAACCAACGTTTCTCCGATGTCAGCAATGAATATTGGGCAAAAGATGAAGTAACACAGCTGGTGGAGGAGGGAATCATAAACGGTTATCAAGATTTACAATACCGTCCAGGCATCAGCATTAAACGTGGGCAGGCGGCCAACTTGCTAACTGCCGCATTGCAATTACCTGAAGCTCCCTATCAGCCAATATTCAAGGATGTCAGCGCAAAATCTTCCCACTTACGCGGTGCGATGTCCACGTATCAAGAAGGGATATTTAGAGGGAAGCCCGATGGCAACTTCGGTGTTAGTGATGAATTAACACGCGAACAAATGGCCAGTGTGTTAGTACATGCATTTAAATTAAAAGACACGGGTGAAGAAGTCCACTTTACTGATGAGAAAAGCATTAGTGAATCTCACAGGTATGGCGTAAAAGTACTGATGCAGCACGGTATTACTACTGGTAAAGAGGACGGATCTTTTGCTCCGAAACTATCCGTTAACCGTGGTTCGTTCGCTGTATTTCTACATAGAGCAATGATTCAAGCAGGACTGCTCGAAAAAAAGCAACCGGTTGTTTTCAATAAAACGCAAACGATGGGGAAATTTGAACCCATTCGCTTTAATCAATTTCTTACAGAAGTACCCTTGACACAAGAAGGGAAGACGTACTTGCGATCCAACCATTACATGTCTTTATCAGCTAAGCGAGTAAAAGCGCATGGGCATGCAACAGATCATATTTATGTCTACGGTGTGAGTGAAAGAAAAGGTACAAGAATTACTGTAACAAAACGCGAATTGCCAAATGGTGATTACTTTACATTCGTAGAGTTAAGAAATCCTGATCGTCTACCGATTCGTGTCGACTTGGTACGGATCGATGGAAATATTAAAACGAATACATTGGAGCGTTTTGACAAATTCCCAATGAAAAAAGATGTGGATGATACATTTGGATTCGATATTGCGACTTCGCCAGTGGGGGTTCTGGAAACAGTTTCTCAACAAGGTACTGGACAGCAAATGATTTCAAAAACATATCGTTCACGTGAGCTTGAGTTAAAGTATCGTAATGGTGCAGTCAGCCGAACACGAGAACTACAAGATGAGAAAGAAACTTATAGCAATATTCTAATGGGAGATAACCGCGTATCGGTATATGAGCTGAATTCTAGAGGATACGATGTGGTCGATCAATGGTATCTTGCGTCGAATAAGAAGTTATTCTCGTCACAGGAAAGATTGGATTCATGGCTTCGGGAATCCATTACCAACTATAAAAAGCGTAATAAATGGTATACAGCTGAAGGTCCATATAACAAGATGGCGACAACTATTGAACCAATGCCTGCTTCAGGTCGAGGATATGGTCGTAATTTACTTTTAGTAAAAGAAGACCGTGTCATGCTGTTATACAACCAGACGAAAGAACGCTATTATGAAGATATTTTGCATAACTCCTTTACAAATTTAGAAGTCTTCAGAGGTAGTAAACCTTACTGGGAAACTGAAGTGACGAGTACGTATTTGACGAATTTATATAACTTTACTGCACCATTCGTTGATACACGCTTCAATGAACAGATTGCTTTATTCCTTTATAATGGAGGAAAGGCATTCAATCATAAAGATTACAATGAAGGTTTGCGTAACTATGCGAACTTGCTTGTACAGCAACATAGAAAAGGGAATGTAAACTTCTTGTCTCCGACTGCATATTATATCCCGGATTACTTCCCGGCAAAATCGCAGGTGAAGACCCATACGTCAATGAACCATTTACTTGGCGGCATGAACATTCTCCTACTCGCATTCCAGGAGTTCAATGACCCGGTTTACTTGGAAAATGCTAGTGCTATTGAAAAAGCGATTCGCTTCGAAGAGAAGAAGTGGACTCGTTCAAATGGTGACATTTGGTACAAACGCGCTCCAAATGGTCAGTTTTCGGGAACAGATTATGTTCATCTGACATTGGAAGACTTAATTCACTCTTATGAAAAGTGGTCACAAATCGATCAGTCGAAAGCTAAAGTATTCGAGCGTATGATTAAGTCAAAGGCTGGTTATTTGAACAGTACGAAAAAAGGATATACGACCAAGATCAAAGAAGGTCTGAAACGAATCAACATGTCTAACTTATTGCCAGCAGGTAAAGAGTATACGGACGCGTTATAATGATCAAGACACCATCTCCGCTCGTTTAGGAGATGGTGTTTTGTTGTTTTGTTGAGAAATTAAAGGGGAGGGCAAGTTCTAGGCGGATCCGGGGTTATCTTTTCTGCGGCTTGATTGATTGATTGATTGATTGAGCGGTTACTATTGGACATTGAGCGCTTGCCGAGGTTCATAGAGCGTTTAATTAGTTAGATAGAGCGGTTGCGAGGGAATATAGAGCACTTCTAAAGGGATTATGAGCGGATATCGTGTGACTATGAGCGTTTCCTATAAAGAAATGCCACTCAGTTGATTGACGTTCCAGGCAGATCAGGGGTTATCTATCTGAGGATTGATTGAGCGGTTACTATCGGACATTGAGCGGTTACTATCGGACATTGAGCGGTTACTATCGGACATTGAGCGCTTGCCGAGGTTCATAGAGCGTTTAATTAGTTAGATAGAGCGGTTGCGAGGAAGTATAGAGCACTTCTAGAAGTATTATGAGCGGATATTGTGGGACTATGAGCGCTTCCTCTAAAGAAATGCCACTCAGTTGATTGACGTTCCAGGCAGATCAGGGGTTATCTTTCTGAGGCTTGATTGATTAATTGAGCGGTTACTATCGGACATTGAGCGCTTGCCGAGGTTCATAGAGCGTTTAATTAGTTTGATAGAGCGGTTGCGAGGGAATATAGAGCACTTGTAAAGGGGTTATGAGCGGATGTCGTGTGACTATGAGCGCTTCCTCTAAAGAAATGCCACTCAGTTGATTGACGTTCTAGGCAGATCAGGGGTTATCTATCTGAGGATTGATTGAGCGGTTACTATCGGACATTGAGCGCTTGCCGAGGTTCATAGAGCGTTTAATTAGTTAGATAGAGCGGTTGCGAGGAAGTATAGAGCACTTCTAGAGGGATTATGAGCGGATATCGTGAAACTATGAGCGCTGCCCCTTAAAGAAAATGACACTTAGTTGATTGGAAATTAAAAGCAGCGACTGCCGATCGATCAACATAGTTTCCTCTTCTAGATGAACTCTTCAAACTAAAAAACCACCACTCCAAAGCTACTGGAGATGGTGGTTTCATTGTCTATTTAATTGACGAGCGTGACGAGATCAGAACGGATCCAGCCATATGGTTCGTTGATTTGTGTCGTTCCTGGATTGATATCCATACGCACTTTGTACCAAACAAAACCATCTGCGCCTGTTGTACGATCTGTAACAATTAGCGGATAGCCGAATGCTGCTAGATTACCTGGATGTTTCGGTTTGTAGGAGAATAGAATATTATTCCTATTCACCGCTTCTGGGCTTGTCCGGATATTCACTGCCGTATTGCCTGTATATGAAATAACAGCTAGTTGCGCTTGGTTCGCATCTTTATTCCCGAGGAACTGATCGATACGCCACATATGGCCGGCGATCTTGCTTCCCCAGAATGGGTCGGATGCATATTTCATATTGAAACCGACAGCTTTATTTCCTGGAGCTGCACCATTGGCATACGCACCGAGTGGGTTCGCATAGTTTAAGTTAATGTAGCGAGTGATGAATGCGTCGACACTTCTCGTAGGATTACCATAGACTTCACCCTTCTCTGGTGAAGAGTCGAATACGCGAATACCGAATATGTTGTTTTTCTGTTGAGCATTGCCGCTCATTCCGTAATCACTCTCATGTATAGCTGTTGCTAGGATGAACATCGCATTCACGTTATGCTTTTTCTCCATTTGTTTCACATACGTACCCAGTCCGATTAATTTTGACTTGGAAGTAGCATTTTTATAGCGAGCAATGCCTGTTTTTTGTCTTGCTTGTAGTGCGTTGGAAATAAAACGATCCAGTTCCTGTCCCGTGTACGTAGAAGGTTGGCGCACGGATTGGAATTGGAAGTACGGATAAAACGTAATTGTAGTCGAACCGTTTAATTCCTTAAAGTGAACCCCGTCGTTACTAGTATAAGTCTGTCCTTTTTTCATTGCAGGAGAAGCAGGACCTACTGTATATTCTGCGTAACTACCTTTGTATTGTTTCGTTTTGGCATCGTATGTACGATAATAGGGTTGATGAACTAGTAAGCCATCATTTGTTACTTTATATTGGCTCGCGCCTTTAGATAACAGGGAAGGGACCAGGTCGATTTCTGCGTGTTTCGCATAATAAGTATAGCCACCTACGTCTACAACAACGCGTTCTGGACTACTGCCTACATAGTCCAATTCATACCCTTTTTGAACATATGTTACTTCGTTTTTTAATGCAGGATCGCTATACAGTGACGTATACTGCTTAGGGTTTTCTGAAGCAAATGCCTGACCTGATTTCATTTTGATAATTTTATTATTAACGGAAATCGTCTGAACAATGGAAGAGGCATTATATGCTGCCAATGCATCTTCAAACGTAATGTATGATTCGTCTGTTACATTCAGCTGACTGTTGGAAATCGAGCTGACTTTATGCACTTTAGGATTGTCCGTACCGCCTACATTCGTAGGAGGACGCGTATTCCCTTTTCCGTCAGCAACTGCAAACATACGGAATAAAAATGCAGAAGCATGAGCGATTGTTGCGTTACTTGTCGGTTTAAAATAGCCTTGATCTCCACGTATGATATTCAATGAAGAAGCCGCTGAAACAGCCGGTATGAAGTTCGGTGAGATTTTCTTGCTATCCTTAAACTGGACGGTCGTTGAATTGACAGGGATATTCAGGAAACGGAATGCTTTAAATATCATACCCGCCATTTGCTGTCGAGTAATCTGCTGATTTGCCTTGAATGAACCATCAGGATATCCTGCTAAAATTCCAGCACCTGCAGCGTTTTGGATTTCGATTGTGCGGGAATGATTTGTTGTTAAATCCTTAAAAGTATATCTTGTCGAAGCAGGTAATTCGAGTGATCGTGCCAAATACGAAGCAAATTCACCTCGTGTTACTGCACGATTCGGATAGACATTCCCTTTTGCATCCTTTTGGATCACCCCTTTATCGACCCAAAATGTCAGTTCTTGTTGCATTTGATGACTAGTGAAATCATTCGCACTCGCCACCGGTGTGAAGATAGGAGAAGCAACTAAAAGCAAAAGTGTCAGTAATGTAATCAAACGTTTCAAATGAAAACCTCCTATATAAATCTCCTACTATTGTAGCAGAAAGGACTAGTATTGGTAAGCACCTTTTGATATATTAATAGACTACCATTATAATAAATCCCTATATAATGAATAATACATATAGACCGATAGGGTGAAATTGCATACTAATTATGTAAAATATTGATCAAAGTTGAAATGCTACATAGGGCAATAAACGACAATCTACAATTATTCAAAAAGATGCAACGAATGGTTTCCCTATTCCGTCCTAGATAGTGATATAATGCAACAAGGAACTAGCAAGTGTAGAAAGGGTTTTATAGACTAATGAATATATGGAAACAACGATTAGAAAAACAATCTACAAGTACCATACTGGTTGCAGTAGCTGTGATGCTCATTGCATTATTGCTACCATCAAAAATAGCTTTGCTTGGAACGACCTTATTTTTTGTCCTATTTTCTATTATGAAACCGCAGCAAAGTATTCTATTTCTGGTAATCTACGTTAATATCCGACCATTTTTGCTCGAAGTGAATAGTGGAATGAAGTTAATAGGAGATTTAATTATTTTTGTCGTATTTGCATGGACGTTGTTCCATTACCGACATAATCTTCGTTCTTTATTTACATTTAAATGGTTTGAATGGTCTTACTTTGCCTTTATTTTATTTGGCTCGATCGTAGGAATCCTAAACCATGTCACGCCAACGTCTATCATATTCCAAATACGTACATTTATAATTATGTATTTGCTTTACTACATCATTTCGAGAATGACGTTGACTAACAAATGGCTACAACAACTTGCGTGGGCGACGGTATGGGTGAACGTTGTCATGTCGCTTCATGGCTTGGTGGAAAAATTATCATTGCGTCAGTGGCTGTTGCCTGAAGAATGGAAGTATAAAGTTTTATCTGCAACAAATGCTGTGCGTATTTACGGACTTGCTGGTAATCCAAACTCTTTGGCATTATCCTTATTTTTTGGGATTATCGGGATCATTTATTTGCAACATGCGTACCAGCAGAATAAATACAAATGGACATTCCGTGTATTGCTCGTATTATTCTTTGGTATACTAGTACTTACGTATTCAAGAGGAACGTGGATTTCAGCAGTAGTGTTCGGTATTGTTTTCATACTCATGACAAAAAAATGGTATCTTCTGAAACGGCTAGTGATTGCAGGTGTCGCTTCGATTATCCTAATTTATTATCCCGTTAACTTGGCTGTACAATATATACAAGAGTTAGGCGTAGAAGTAGAGCAGAAGCCTGACGGGGCTGGAAGTATTGGGGGACGATTCGGCGAAACATTCGATGAGAAAAACTTAGCTCTCATGACGGAAAGCGGACGATTCTTCTATATTAGTAAGGGGTTTGAGATCTTCGGTGATCATCCTATAACGGGTACAGGATTCGGTTCATTTGGAGGTTCAGCTACATTATCGTACGGGTCACCGATTTATGATCACTACGGTATCAGTTCGGATATTTATGGCGGGAAGTACTTCTATTCAGATAATCAATATATTCAAGTCATCGCAGAAACCGGTGTGATCGGAGTATTGATTTTCGCACTTTTCCTGTTAAGCATGCTACGGCTCTTCTGGAAATCACGTCATACGAACTTCGGCGTGTTTATGATTGCCCTATGGTTTTCAACTGGCGTTTCCGGAATGTATTATAATATCTGGGAACTCAAGATGTACACATTGTTTTACTTTATCTTGCTTGGCGCATTTGTGGCGTTTAGTAAGCCGCGAGACACATCGAAGCCTACGAATGGTTAATCCATTCGTAGGTTTTTTTGGCTTGCTTGCTCATTACTTTGTGTGAGTTAATCATAGAAGTGGCTTGTCCGCTCATAGTTCTTTTGTATCCGCTCAATGTTTTCTGGGATTCGCTCAATGTTAGTTGGAATTCGCTCATAGTGGCTCTGTATCCGCTCAATGTCGCGTGGTATCCGCTCAAACTGCCACCGCAGCCGCTCAATGTTGCTTGGTATCCGCTCAAACCGCCCCCGCAGCCGCTCAATATCGCTTGGTACCCGCTCATAGCAACTCAATGTCGCTTGGTATCCGCTCATACCACCTCAGCAACCGCTCAATACCGCCTGCAATCCGCTCAAACCGCCATCCCACCCGCTCAATACCACCCGCAATCCGCTCATAACAACACCCCAACCGCTCATAACCACCCACCATCCACGCAATTAAACCACCATAAATCCAACCCATCACTTCAACAAAACCAAATATCTATCTAAAACTTCAAATATCTTCTAATCTCTACTTTTTTCGTTCAAACGGTACATGAAACTATAGGGCTTATTTGATAGACTAGAGATTGATAAAGAGTAGAAAAGGTGGAGTTGTGTTATCGAACAAAATACTTTGCTGTCCCGTACAAAACGGAAAATAGCCGTTACCGTTATGTCGGCAGCTATGCTTATTTCATTGCCATTGTCAGCGGCAGCGAGCACAAAAGTTGTTTCCAGTTACCCCGTGTCTTCAGGAGTTACTTATTCTCACTATACATATTCAGCAAGTAGTCATATCAATCATATAGGCGTTGATCTCAGTGATCCATTCACGAAACTGAAAATGGGGCTTCCTGCGCCTATTTCGAAAACAGCCCCTACATTGACTTTGGCAAACCGCGATTCAAAGGAGGGCCATCGCGTTGTCGGTGCAGTCAATACTTCATTTTTCGATATGAAGACAGGAATGCCGATGTATCTATTATCTGAAGGCAATGAAATCGTTAATGGCGGTGTAATTTCGAGTGCGAACTCCTATTATGTTAGCCATCCAATTGCGTTTGGTGTGACAAGTAACGGTTTGGCTGAAATTGATTATTTTAACTTAGGAATTGAAGTCGAAGTCCATGGCAAGGTGTTTCAAATGACAGGTCTGAACCGTGAACGTCAGGCGGATGAGACGATCATCTTCACACCGCAACATGTGAAAAACACGACGGGTTCCAATGAATACGGTATTGAGCTAGTTGTTGAAACGAATGCGCCAATTACATCGACACATTACGGACAGCAAGTTCAAGGTAAAGTGGTCAACGTACGTGGTTATGGAGATAAACAAGCAGTCACGATACCGAAGAATGGTTTTGTTGTATCTATTCATGGAAAAAAAGGATTGGAACGGTTCAAATCAGTAGCTATTGGAGATTCACTTTCGTTGAATCTATCCATCGATGATAAATGGAAAGACTCTGAATTCATGATGGCGAGTGGTCCGATGCTAGTTAAAGATGGACAACGTCATATTACAATGGATACGAATAACTGGCGCGCGACAGCAAAGACGGCCAGAACGGCTATTGCGATTAGTAAAGATAAAAAGCAAGTGCATATGGTGACGGTTGATTCAAGAGCTGGATACAGTAATGGGATGACATTGACCCAATTTGCAAATTATCTTGTATCACAAGGATATGATCGCGCGTTGAATTTTGACGGTGGCGGGTCCACTACGATGGGTATTCGGAAATATGGTAGTAACCAAGTAGTTTTGGCTAATCGTACATCCAATTCTACACAACGAAATATTTCAGCTATTCTCGAAGCGGTAAGTACAGCTCCAACTGGACAACCTGCGTACGTGAGTGTTTCTCGTTCTCAAATAGGAGAAATGTTGGTCGGTGCAACTGCCGATCTGAAAATTAATCATGTATTGGATGCGCATTATAATCCGATTGTGCCGAACGCCTCTCAATTGAAAACCACATCTACAAAAGGAACGGTTGAAGGAACAGGTTTGACATACAAAGCGCTTCAGGCAGGAGAAGATCGCATTAGCGTCAACTACGGATTTGCTGAACAATCATTCCCGGTCACGGTCATTGATCAGCCTGCAAGACTCGACGTGAAATCTTCTGCAACAAGCGTTAAACCAGGGGAGAAGATTACATTTACAGCTACCCCGGCTGATGCTTCCGGGAATCCAATCATCTATCAACCGCACCAATTAGTATGGAGCGTTACAAATGATATTGGTTCCATTACTTCTTCTGGAACGTTTACAGCAACGAAAGCAGGAACAGGACAAGTGCAAGCCACTCTCGGCAAGAAAGTGATTTCGGTACCAATTGAAGTGAAATCCACAAATGCCCCAACTCAACCAGTAGAGCCGGGACCTGTGCCACCTATTGTAGACAATCCGAGTAAAGAATTGTTTAACGATGTACCGTTGTCTTATGCCTACGCGACGGAAATCTATTTCTTACGTGATCGAGGTATCATTAATGGCGACACAGACGGGGCATTCAATCCGGGTGACACGTTATCAAGAGAACACGCAGCGTTAATTTTAAGCCGAGCTTTCAATTTACCACCGGCAGAAGAAGCGCATAGAGAGTTCAGTGATGTTCCGAAAACGCATCGCTATTACACTGAAATCAGTGCGATCGCTAATGCGGGTATTGTAGGCGGTTATTCTGACGGGACGTTTAACCCGACAGGCCAATTGACTCGTTCGCAGATGGCCATGATTTTAGTCAAAGCGTATAGTTTAGAAGGAGAGTCTGCAAAGAAATTTATAGACGTCTCACCGCAACATGGTGCGTACAAGCAAATTCATATTTTAGCACACCACGGAATTACCACGGGGAATGAAAAAGGCGAGTTCATGCCAGGCAAGCCAGTCAACCGTGCTCAATTTAGTGCATTCCTATATAGAAGTATAGCGAAGTAAGTATAGAAGCCTTCCACTCCTTGGCGTGTCCTCGGGGTGGAAGGCTTATCTGTCTTTTGAATACACTATAAAAGGCCACTCTGCTATACTTATAGCAAATGAACTGTAGAGGATGGTATAAATTGAAAATAGGAATAGTAGGGAACTATGGAAACGACAATAACGGCGATGAAGCCATTTTATTGAGTCTTATTTCGCAAGTTACATCGACTTTCAATGTCCCAAGTGACGTCATTACGGTATTCAGCAATAATCCGAAGCAAACTGCGAAACGCTATCAAGTGATGAGTGCGCCTTTGTACTATAAAAAGGGTAACGCAGTGAAAACGTTCGGTGCCACCTATCTTCAAAATAAAAAAATCGTGAAAACATTTGACTTGCTTATTATAGGCGGTGGCGGGATATTAATGGATCTTTACAAACGTGAAGCACCATTATATGGATCGTACGCCATGATGGCTAAAAATTCTGGCGTTCCTTATGTCATTTATGGCTGTGGAGCAGGCCCCCTCAGTAGCGAGTTAGGCAAATGGTTCATCCGGTATATGGGGAAACATGCTGAAAGTATTTCAGTGAGAGATCCTGAATCAGCTGAATTATTACAGTCAGTAGGCGTACAAAAATCTGTAGAAGTGATAGGGGATCCCGCATTTTCATTAAAACGCGAACGCAAAACGACAGCTGATCGTCCGTTAAAAATCGGTATTACAGCTGTACCTTATTATCATGCAGGGTACTGGCCGGAGAGTAAAGAAGAAATCTATCAACAGTATATAGAAGGAATGGCGAGAAATTTAGACGAGCTAGCGGCTAAACAGCCTGTCGAAATTACTTTCTTCGCTACCAAGTTCCCGCAAGACGCTGATGTTACGAAAGATATTCAAGCCTTAATGAAGCAAGCTCCCAAAACAACAGTGATTGATCGTAATTTATTACCAGTAGATTTACTGCAAATTTCTGCTGAACAAGACATAGTAATTGGTACACGACTACACTCGCTGATCCTGGCAACATGTACTGCAACACCTGTTATTGCTGTTTGTTATCACCACAAAGTGACAGACTTCATGAAGCTAGCCGATCTATCGGAAGTAGCTATTCCAATTGGCGAAATGCATAAGTCGGACGACCACTTCACCAAAGCTTATGATGTACTGGCAGCAGACTGGAAAGAGACGTGTGCAAAAACTGAAAACCTTTCCACTTCATTATATGAAGAAGCCATGAAAGGGACCCAACAATTTACCAATGCAATTAAATAAAACAAATCAACAACTGAAGACCGATCCTGAATCAGGAACGGTCTTCAGTTTTTTATTAGAATCCTAGAAGTGCTCGCACTTCATTTAAATACGTCTGACTAACTGGCAATTCGGTACCGTCTATTAATGTAATTACCAGGTTCGAAGAGAAGTCACGAGCAATTTTTTCAATATAGTTCATATTAATAATATACGAGCGATGAATTCGTAAGAAATGTCTCGGCAAACGAAGATGTAAATCCTTCAATGTAAAACTAATATTATAATGATCGCCCGCTGTGTAAAACCACGTTTTCTTATGTAAACTTTCTATATAACTGACTTGGTCTAATGGAATCGGAAACCACTCGTCATCTTTCTTCCCTGTTAGGAACTGTAACTGATCTTTTTTGAGTACGTGGAAGTTAGGCGGGAGGATAATGATTAACGCGCCGCTTTCGCCTTGTACATTAATAGGATAGCCCATGCCGAAGTACGATGTACCATAGAGAGAGTTGTCCATGACGACTTCCACTTTACGCTGGTCTTTAATCGTCACTTCCGCAATACTGCCGGTCTGGACATGCTGACCTTCTCGCAAATGAATATCATGCATACCCGGAACGTAATAGATATAGTGATCGGAAACTGCAATAGCTATAGAAGCGTCTTTTGGAACCCAGTCTTCTAATATAGAAGCGTATTGATTCAGAATTTTCTTTGGAATATCGGTATTTTCCATAATCTTCATAAAATCCCCTTTTTATATAATTAACTTCCAATGTATGCCCTTTCATCCATTCTACCATTCTTTCATCCTCTAAAAAAGCCTTTTTGTCGAAATGAACTGACAATTCTGAAGTGCTGTTATATAGTAATACATAACGAAGATAGCTGTTATGAAACAGATTGTAACAGTTAGCCGTTGAAAAATTGGGAAGGTGTGAAGATAATGTCAACAAGACAAGAACAAATTGCACAATTGGAGAAAAGCTGGGCCGAGGATAGTCGTTGGAAAGGGATCAAACGTAACTACACTGCAGAAGACGTAGTTAAACTTAGAGGTTCACTTCTAATTCAAAATACACTAGCTGAAAAGGGTGCTGCTCGCCTTTGGGAATCTCTTCATGAAGAAGATTTCATTAATGCACTAGGTGCACTAACGGGTAACCAAGCAGTACAGCAAGTTAAAGCTGGTCTACAAGCTATCTATCTAAGCGGATGGCAAGTTGCTGCTGATGCAAACCTTGCAGGACAAATGTATCCTGACCAAAGTTTATATCCAGCAAACTCTGTACCTGCAGTTGTTAAGCGCATCAACCAAGCACTTCAACGTGCTGACCAGATCGACCATGCAGAAGGCCGTGAAGACGGATTTGATTGGTTCGCTCCAATCGTGGCTGATATGGAAGCTGGTTTCGGTGGTCCATTGAACGTATTCGAATTAATGAAAGGCATGATCGAAGCTGGAGCTGCTGGTGTTCACTTGGAAGACCAATTAGCATCTGAAAAGAAATGTGGACACTTGGGTGGTAAAGTACTTCTACCAACTCAAAATGCAGTTCGCAACCTGACAGCTGCACGTCTAGCTGCTGACGTACTAGGTGTAGATACAGTTATCATCGCTCGTACTGACGCTGACGCTGCTGACATGGTAACTAGCGATATCGATCCAATCGATGCTCCATTCATCACTGGAGAGCGCACGAACGAAGGATTCTTCAAAACTACACCAGGTATCAAACAAGCAATCGCACGTGGACTTGCTTACGCTGAATACGCTGACCTAGTATGGTGTGAAACTTCTCACCCATCACTTGAAGAAGCTCAAGAATTCGCTGACGCAATTCACGCGAAATTCCCTGAAAAAATGCTTGCTTATAACTGTTCACCATCATTTAACTGGAAAGCGAATCTTGATCAAGAAACAATCGCGAAGTACCAGATTGAACTAGGTAAGATGGGCTACAAGTTCCAGTTCGTAACACTTGCTGGTTTCCACTCACTAAACCACAGCATGTTCGAATTGGCACATGGTTACAAAACTCGCGGAATGGCTGCTTATTCAGAGCTTCAGCAAGCTGAGTTTGAAAACGAAGCAAAAGGATATACTGCTACTCGTCACCAACGTGAAGTTGGAACAGGTTACTTCGATGAAGTGACACAGGTAATCTCTGAAGGTCAATCTTCAACAACGGCTATGTCTGGTTCAACTGAAACGGCACAGTTCTAATAGTATAACCGCTTGACCGAATGGTACTTTTGGGAGAAAGTTTCGTTCGCTTCAACAAAGGGGTATTCATATGATAACGGGTCACAGCATCTTTTATTAGATGAAGTGATATGAAAAGAAATGTGCAGGGAATTGGATAAAAAATATCCAATTCCCTGCTTTTTATTTTATTTGAAAGATTTAGATAATTTATATAGTATTAGAGATGTGTACACAGGAAGAGGAGGAATTATACGATGAGAAATAAAGAAATGCTGCTAATCCCTGGACCCACACCAGTAGTGGATTCTATTTATGATGCGATGGCGAGTGAGACATGGTCACATACGGATCCGCGTTTTGTCCAAATCTATAAACATACTATCGATCAGACGAGAAAGATCTTTAATACAGATGGTGAAGTATTTGTAGTCGCTGGATCGGGAACAATCGGAATGGAAATGGCGATTGTGAATACGATTGCAGAAGGCGAAAAGCTTCTCGTCGTCAGTCAAGGATACTTCGGAGACCGCTTCATTAAACTGGGACAAGCATTCGGTATTCAAGTAGATGTATTGCAATCTGAATGGGGTAAGCAAGTATCACCTGAAGAAATAGACAAGAAATTGTCTGAAGGGAACTATAAAGCAGTCACTGTGACCCACGCAGATACTTCGACGGGCGTACGAATTGATTTGGAAGCTGTTGTACCTATCATTAAGAAGCACGGTGCTCTGGTTATCGTCGACGGTGTTTGTGCAACTACTGCGATGGATGAGGATATGAGCAAAGAATACGGGGGAGCAGGTAACACGGTCGATATCGTTTTGACCGGCTCACAGAAAGCTATTGGTGTTCCACCAGGTATTGCGCTTGTAGCATTCAATCAGACAGCTCTGGATGCGCGTGCGGCTATGGAACGTGTGCAAGCTTACTATTGTGATATTTATAATTGGATTCCGATCATGCATGATCCTTCCAAGTATTTTGCAACACCTGCAGTAAATTTAGTGTACGCGCTAGAAGAAGGGCTTCGTATCGTATTGGAAGAAGGACTAGACGCTCGTATTCAACGCCATAAAGCATTCGGCCGTGCTGTACGACAAAGTTTAGCAGTCTATGGTATGAAAGCGATCGCGTCAGAAGAAATGGCCGCTCCGACGTTAAGTTGTATTTTATATCCTGAAGGTATTGACGATGGGAAGTTCCGTGCGGCAATGGCAGAAAAGGGCACGGTTCTATCGGGCTCACTCGCTCATTTAGCAGGCAAAGCGTTCCGTATCGGACATATGGGAAATACTACAGCGGACATGTTAGAAAAGGCAGTGATGCAAATTGGTGAAACATTGAACGAGATGGGTCATCCAGTAGATATTGCTAAGGCACAAAACGTCTTTGCGACAGAAATTAATCAGCTGACTGTATAATATAATAATCTGTTATGAGAGGCTTGCTTCTTGTAACGGATTTTTTCCTTTTAGTGAGTAAAATTCGAAGTAAGAGAGCGTGTAGGGCAGTTCATGTAGTTGTTTTAATAGATTTAATGATGAACTTCTTCCTATTAGAGAACCACAACCTACATAACTACTACTCAGTAGCGCAAGCACGTGGGGATAGGCTGTAGCCAATCCCCACGTGCTTGCGCGGGTCTAGAAAGCAGACACTCAGTGATTTCAGTACCCAACAACCAGTCGAGCAACGACCCCAATCTCCCAGTTTGCAAGCCCGCTTAAAATCACAACCAAAATTCATTACCCCTTTCACTCAACCGTGTTAAAACAATAAAAAACCTCCTAGAGAACATATCTAGGAGGGAAGGATGACCTTATTGCTTGCTATAATACTGATACAGGCCTGTATAGATCGCATCAGCATAAATATTCAAATACTTCTCGCTTGTCAACTTCGCATAATCTTGTGAATTTGTAATAAAGCCTAACTCCACAAGAACAGCAGCTACGTTATTATTCTTAATGACATAAAATCCTTTATTCTTCACGCCACGATCAGACATATTGGCCTTTTGCACAATATTACGCTGAATGAAAGAAGCTAAGTCGCGGCTTTCTGTTGCGTTTACGTTAGAAGAAGAATCATAGAAAACTTCTGCTCCTTTTGCAGCAAAACCTGCTGCGTTGACGTGAATTGAAACGAATGTTTCTGCATAATTCTTCTTAGCGAAATCTGTACGTGCTTGTAGTGAATAATACGTATCGTTAGAACGTGTCATGATCACTTTAGCACCCGCATTTTTTAACTTCGCTTCTACTTTCTTAGAAACCTTCAATGTGATGTTTTTTTCAGACTGGCCATTCTTACCTGCGCCTGGGTCGTGTCCGCCATGTCCAGCGTCAACAACGATGATCCGGTTTTTCAATGGATTACCTGTTTGATTCAATAATTTCAAATACGTTTTGTGCACATAACCTGTTGTACTGCCCGTACGAATCTTCGCCCAGTATCCAGAGATGGATAGGACTTCAACTTTCTGACCCGCTTGAAGTTTACCGACAGTAGGGGCACTAGAGTTGCCGGCAGAACGCATGTTTAAATTATTTACCGTTACTTTACCCATTGTTTTAGCAACAGGGGTCGGTTTTGGTGTAGTGACAGGTGGTGGTGTTGGTGCTGGAGTACTCGGTTTCACGTCATTTATATTAGGCGTCGTAAAATATTCATGAATATATCCTTCTACACCATTGATCTTGACTTTTAGCCAGACACCTGTTTTGCCTGTTACTTCTACTAATGTACCGTTAGGCAACACATGAATGATAGCCGAGGACTCAGAAGGTGCGCTACGTACGTTCAATGGATCCGTATCGTCACCTGTTGCGACACGTACGTACTCTACACTGGATTGCTGGTCTGGTGTTTTAACTGTTAATGCAAACTGCTTGTCCATTGCGCGTGCAACAAATAAAGCGAATTGTTTACGTGTTAACTTGTTATTCGGTAAGAATTTCTTGTTGTCACCTTGTGTAATACCTGCATAATACAAGCCATTGATACGATCAGCATATTTATGACTTTGTACGTCATTCATGCCCAAAGGCTTTTGGCTCGTTACTTTTTCGGATAAGTTAAATGCTACGGACATTGCGTAAGCCATTTCATCCCGTTTAATTTCTTCGTTCGGTTTGAAGTTGTTTGCGTCCGTGTTAGGGAAGTATCCTTTTTGAAGAGCAATGTTAGCAAACTTGTATTGTTCGCTAGTCGGCTTCAAACCGTTAATTTGCATATTTTTTAACTGTGTATCTTGCGTGCCAGTTGCAATAACTAGCATCTTGGCAACATGTGAACGTCGTAAGTTATCTTGAGGATTGAATTTAGGAGTTTGATTGATGATTCCTTTTTCAGCTATGTAATGAACTTCTTTAAAATATTCACTGTTGGCGGGGACGTCGGAAAACTTAAAGCTTGCAAATGACTGGAGAGGTGCGAGAGCTAAGATCGTTAGCAGCAACAGTCCGACTGTTGCCCATTTAAATTGTTTCATGAGATCCTCCTTAAAAATATGATTTGTTACTAGACTCATAGGTTCATTTTACCAGTTATGAAATCTAATTACTAGATATTTTTGTCATGGTTCGTAAAATAGCAATGTTCCTTTCTGATTCTTCATTACTACTTTAGGAAGGGTGATACGGAAGGGGGATAGAGCTGAATATAAAAAAGCCGAATGCTCTAATTTGAACATTCGGTAGGGTCATCAATTGTTGATACGATCGATGAATTTATTTAGTTGGCCAACGGATACTTTGTCTGTCAAACCATATGTACCGTCTAGGTAGCCAGTTGTAATTTCATGATAGAATAAGATGTTGATATACTCTGTTGCCCAGTGACCAGCAGGAACATCGGAGAAATTCGCGATGGCAGAACCTCTTAATTCAAATGCACTTACTAAGATTTTTGCCATTTGGGCGCGAGTTAATTCTTTATCTGGATTAAAGTTACCTGCATCGCCAGAGAAGATGTTCGCTTCAGCGACTGCGGAAATTGCTTCGTAGTGAGGGTTTGATTCATCTACGTCTTTAAATGCAATGTTAACTGTTGTCATATCAAGCTCTAACTTTTCTGCTAATACCTGTGCTATTTCACCGCGTGTTGCATAGACGATTTCTTTAACAGGAGCAGCTGCCGCCACCTTTTTCTCTTCCTTTGCTACGTTATCAGTGAAGTTCGCTACGCGACGTGCACCGATATAACGGCTCTTCCAGTAGTATGGATCATCCAATGATGATACCATGACACCTTTGCTCACAGAAGCATGGATGAAGTTATTAGATCCTATATAGATGCCAACGTGTGATACGCCGCGACCTGATGTATTGAAGAATACTAAATCTCCAACTTCTAGATTGCTTTTAGAAATAGAAGTACCGACTCCGATTTGTTGACCAGTCGTTCTTGGAATAGAAAGACCTTCTTTATTGAATACGTATTGTGTAAATCCTGAACAATCAAATGCTGTAGGGGTTGTCCCACCTAAGCGGTAAGGCGTTCCCATATACTTTTTCGCTGTGTTGACTAATGAAGTTGGTGAGTTTGCGGAAGCAAATTCTGGTGCGAATGAAAAGAATAGTAGACTTGCCATGACCAGAGTTAATAGACGTTTCATGCTGTTCTCAAATTCCCCTTTCGCACAATCACTGTTGTGCTTTGTAATCTAGGAATATATTAGCACGGATAAACATAGAAATTGTTACATTTACATTACAAGAGAATTACACCCTGACACATGAGTGAAATGTTAGTATAAATTACTAGTTGAATTTAGATTAATTGGATCAGGTGGAATAGTCAGTTAATTATTATTGCGACTTTATATCCGCGTGGTATGTGGTATAATCATTCAACGTATAAAAAAGCGTAGTAGTTTATGACAGTACGTAATAAAGGATGAGTTATGAGTGCCTAAAGTAGTAGTGTTTAGTAATATGTATCCTTCCACTGAGCATCCCACCTATGGAATATTTGTGAAAAATCAAGTGGAACAAGTAAAAAATGAAGGTGTAAACGTTAAAGTCATCGCCATACATGATCCCGGCAAAGGAAAGATCGGAAAAATAACCAAATATTTATCATGGGGAATGCAATCCCTTCTATATGTCTTACAGCATAAAAAGAACATCAGCATCACACATGCACATTATGCATTTCCAACTGGACTAGTATCGTTGCTTGCAAAGAAAGTATGGAAGATCCCGTACGTTGTCACTGTGCATGGTGGAGATCTAGACAAAATGGCGAAGAAGAGTCCACGAATCACACAACTCACTCAACGTATTTTACAAGAATCTTCAGTGGTAATTACAGTTGGGGAGAAGTTGCGAAATGATGTCATCGAAGACTATGGTATACCCCCTAGTAAGGTAGAGGTTATGAGTATGGGAGTCGATACGGAGGTTTTCAAACCAATGGGCCAGGAAGAAGTCCGGCTTTTATTGGACGTGCCTTTAAATGAACGTGTAGTACTCTTTGTAGGAAACGTGATTGAAGCAAAAGGCGTCATGGAATTGACGGATGCATTTGAACAATTACAACAGACGCATGATGATCTTCTTCTATATATAGTAGGTTCACAAAAGGATCAGCGTTTTGTGGCAGACGTGAAGGAGAAAGTCGCGAACAATACGGGCATTCTCTTTAAAGAACCTGTCAGCCAGACTGAATTGGCGAAATGGATGTCAGCAGCGGATATTCTCGTTCTTCCTTCTTATCATGAAGGTTTTGGTTTAGTAGCACTCGAAGCGCTTGCATCAGGAGCCAAAGTCGTAGCGACGAATGTTGGAGGTCTTCCTTATTTATTGAAAGACGATGTGGGAACCTTAGTTGAACCACGTAATGCGCAAGCTTTAGCTGCTGGACTCGAAACAGCACTTGCTAGTGAAGTGACGAGGGAGCAACATGAAGTGACGCAACAAGTGATTCAGCAACATTCTTCTACAGTAATCGTCAACAGGTTGAACGATATTTATGAACAGAATGGAAAGGGATCTTCCAAATGAGTAAATTATTCAAGATCATCGGTGCTGTCGCGATCATTAATATTGTAGCCAGATTGTTTGGCTTCGGGCGTGAAGTTGTGATTGGCATACAATACGGTACCTCGACAGTAGCGGATGCCATCGCGACTGCATATACGATACCGAACTTTATTTATCTAGTGCTTGGCGGCGCGTTGACGACTGCCTTTATATCGATCTACCATTCTTCAAATATGGATCGACCATTATTTGTGCGCAAAGCATTCACGACAGTTGTCATAACCGCAACACTCGTGACAGTAGTCATCATCGTATTGACGAATCCGATTTTACATCTATTCTTTAAAGAACTAAGTGATGAAGACTACACATTAGTAAGAAATCTCTTCCTCTGGATGATGCCTTCTTCTATCGTTTTAGTCATGTCGACATGGATGAGCGGATTATTGAATATCCATGACCGCTTTCAGTTATCGAGTCTTGCCATCTTGCTGTATAACGTAGCATTTGTTGGAGTGGGGGTTGCGCTGACGAAATGGCTTGGACCTGAATCATACGGCGTCGGTGCGATGGTCAGTGCGATCCTAATGGGACTCTTCCTATATTGGGGGATTAGACGTGCAGATCTCTCTTCATTAAAACCTTCATTCGGCATGCCGACGGATATTAAGAGGATGTGGTGGCTGGCACTTCCGATTTTATTCGGTGGCGCATCTTTGCAGTTCTACTTCGTTATTCACCGTATTGCAGCCGGGGGATTAGGAGAAGGGGCAATATCTTCTATTAACTACGCATCTAAACTAACTGGCTTTCCACAAGCGATCTTGATGACAGCTGTAACGACGGTAATTTATCCAATGCTCGCGAAGAAAGAAGGCGAAGGGGATACGAATACGGTCAAAGCGCTCTACAAGAAAGGTATGCTCTATATGGTCGCGTTACTATTGCCTGCGACAGTGTTTTGCTACTTCTTAGCTGAACCGCTAGTCCGTTTAGTATTCGGTTATGGAAATTTCGATGAAAAATCCATTATGCTGACGGTGCCGGTGTTCAAAATATTTGCTCTGTCGATGTTCTTCCTAGCAGCGAATACATATGTCACTCGTTTTTATTATGCAAAAGGTAATTCAATCACACCGATCATCTTTAGTTTAATTAGCGTGTTTGGAATTAATATTGGTATTATTTTTGCGTTTGTTGATCAGCTGGGTGCGCAAGCTATTGCGTACGGTACAGTGATCAGTGCTGCGGTGAACTTCCTTTTACTTGCGGGGTATGCTCGGTTTAAATGGAAGTTATGAAGATAGTAAAAAGCTTCCACTCAGTTTATAGCTGAGTGGAAGCTTTTTTGTGGTTTCAAGTGACAGCGCGGGTGCAGAAAGCAGACACTCAGTGACTTCAGTACCCAACAATCAGTCGAGCAACGACCCAATCACCCCAACACTCACAACATAAAGAAATTATCCTCACCGATCTTGTCATACAAGCCACTACGTTTAAACAAACTCACTTTCTCAGGAGGCACTTTTTTAAAGATCAGTCGCTTGTTTTGGCGACCTGCTTCGTCGAGCATCGCAGAGAGAGCCGCTTCGCCTGTTGCGTCGATGGCTGTTAAATTTTTCATGTCTAAAATGATCATTTTCTGTTCAAGATTTAATAGCTCGGGATATCGATCTTCAAAATATTTCGCTGTACCGAAGAACAGCGGCCCCGAGATTTTGAACTTAACCAGTTCGGATTCATTTTCTGGATCCAACTTGAACTTCTCCACGTCGGTTAATTTACTCTTTTTAATAGTTAAAGAGCCACTCATTTTACGTAAGAACGACAGGGCGGCGAGTAAGATTCCGACTTCGACTGCGATCGTTAGATTCACGAATATCGTCAACAAGAAAGTTGTCAGTAACACAAGCGAATCGCCTGAGTGTAATGAAGCGATCTGAGCGAAGGCTTTACGTGAACTCATATTCCATGCAACGAACATTAAAATCGGCGCCATTGCGGCTAATGGTATATAAGAAGCGTAAGGTGCGAATAGTAATAAGAACGCCAATACAAATAAACTTTGTACGACACCGGAAATTGGACTGACCGCGCCTGAACCAATATTTGTGGCGGTACGGGCGATAGCGCCTGTTGCTGGAATTCCACCGAATAACGGTGTCACAATATTGGCGACACCTTGACCGAACAACTCTTTCTTGGAATCGTGTTTCGGTACTTTAGTTTTCATTCCATCGGCAACGACTGCGGAAAGCAGGGACTCGATTGCACCGAGTGCGGCAATGATTAAGGCAGGTTGCCATAAGTTTACCAGTTTGGCGAGTGTAATCTCGGGAAAGTGAAAACTAGGAAGATGTTGCGGAATGCCGCCGTATGCTGTACCGATCGTTTCCACTTTACCTGGGAAAAACAAGATCGAGCAAATAGTAGGAACTAGCAGTGCAATAAGTAACACCGGAACCTTTGGAGCAATCCTCGGTAAGAGGAAGATAACGAATAAACCAATTACGGCAGTCAAGATACTAAATGTATTGACGGTATGAAAATGACGAGCGATTTCTATCATGCTTTCATGGAAAAATTCTTTTTTCTCCACTCCCGTCAATCCAAAAAAGTTTTGGAATTGTCCAGTGAATATAATGACGGCTATTCCCGCGGTGAATCCTATCGTTACCGATCGCGGGACGAAATGAATGAGATTACTGACACCGAGAAAGCTCATGATGACGAGAAGAATACCAGCGAGAAATCCAGCGATTAGAAGGTCTTCATACCCGTATTGCAACACAATAGCTAATAATATGGGAATGAATGCGCCAGTAGGACCCGCGATTTGGTAGCGTGAGCCACCTAGCAAAGCGACTAAAAGACCTGCGATGATCGTTGTGTACAGTCCGTATTCGGGTTTCACGCCAGAAGCAATTGCAAAAGCCATCCCAAGCGGAATGGCTACAATTCCAACAGTAATCCCTGCAATTAAATCCTGCCGGAAGCCCGCTGCATTATAATGAAGATAACGTTGATCTTTGAACATAATTGTTCACTTCTTCCATTTGTAGAGTATATATACATCTCTTATTATACCGTATGCATAGGGTCTATACAAGGTATGTATAAAATGAAGGGTGTAGAAACGTCCCATATAGGCTACAGATTTTGCCAAACAGAATAATAGCATCGAATATAGTTTAGTGTTAAAGTATATAACAGTAATAACAATAAAGGAGAGATATACTATGAGCAGATTACAAGATAAAGTAGCATTTATTACAGGTGGAGCATCAGGTATGGGCGAGATGATGGTAAAGCAATTCACGGCAGAAGGCGCAAAAGTAATTGCGGCGGATATCAATACAGCAGCACTTGAAGAAAAGTGGGGCGGGCAAGACAATATCTTCACGATCAAATTGAATGTAACAGAAGATGCAGAGTGGGAAGACGCAATGAAAAAAGCTGTCGATCACTTTGGCAAAATTGATATTCTGGTAAATAATGCAGGAATCTCAACAGAAAAAACGGTGGATCAAATCACCATTGAAGATTGGCGTAGACTTTCAGACATCAATAGCTTCGGTACATTCCTAGGTATGAAGCATGTTTCTAAATATATGAAAGAAGCGAAAAAAGGAGCAATCGTCAATATTTCTTCTTATACTGCTTTAATCGGCATGGGCTTAAATCCGTACTCTGCTTCTAAAGGTGCGGTACGTGCGATCTCAAAAGCGGCAGCGGCAGAATATGGACAAGCTGGTATCCGTGTGAACACAGTATTCCCAGGAGTAATCCAGACACCCATGGTTGCAAATCTGGAAGAGTCAAAAGCTCAACTTGATATGTTGATTAAAATGACTCCACTACAACGTTTAGGTCAGCCAGAAGATGTAGGAAATGCTGTACTATTCCTCGCATCGGATGAAGCGGCTTATATTACTGGCGCAGAGCTTGTCATTGACGGCGGATATTCCGCACGATAATCAATACACTAAATAAAACGGGTTGTCCTACAAGTCATCATGACTTATAGGGCAACCCGTTTTTCATTCATTATTTAATATCTAAAAAGCGCTTGAAGCCCATGAAATGTGATTTCCAGTAAGAGGAATCTAGTGAGGCGATTTCAATTGCTTTGGTCCCTGCGTGAATGAATTCATTATTGCCGAGATAAATACCGATATGTGAGATGCCTGGACGATATGTATTTTCGAAGAATAATAAATCTCCTACTACAGGATCTTTTATAAATAGTGAACGGTTATAGAAACCGATGGTGTCTAGTCGAGGGACTTTAACGCCTGCCTGGTTGAATGCGTAGTAAATGAATCCACTGCAATCAAATCCTGCTGGTGTTGCGCCTGCCCATACATAAGGAGTCCCTAGTAATGGCTGTGTAATGTCTACTAAACTCTTACCTAGTGCTTGGTTAGTAGCAGCGACAATTGGCTGTGTCACAGGCTTGCTTGATGATAATGTACCGAATGAATTAGTAGAAGAGACAACTTTTGAAGAGTTCGTTTTATTTTCTACTATTAGTTTCTGTTTAACTTTGATATTATTAGAAGTGAGAGAATTCAGACGTTTTAACTCGGTTACCGTAATCTTGTACTGAGTGGAAATCTTGTAAAGAGTTTCTCCTGCTTGCACGACATGCGTCTTGGATGCAGCAGCAACACTGCCAACTGAGATGCTAGTTGCAAGCATAAGGGAAGCAATCGTGGTTAGGGCAATTTTCTTCATTTCGACGTATCTCCTTTGAGTATGGTAGATTTGGTACTTTGTACTAACGAGCGTTAACCGTTTATTAAATCTATAAACCTATCATACAATACAATTCTGGTTATTAAACGTATCTTTATACTTATCTTCATTAAATAATTTACTAGTTAATTAGATTCATTTTATGTAAAGGTATGATAGAATCTTTTTATAGTACATTAAAGATCTCAAGGAACTACTGTACGTAAGAGATCATTATGTATCGTATAGATTGTTGTCATAAACCAAGTTATAAAAAAGTCCCTGAAAAACCCGAAGTCATACTCCGGAGTCTTCAGGGCTTTTCTGTTGTTTAAGAACGTCCAATTGGCCAATCGAATGGAATGGATCCAGGAGGGGAGTGCTGAATAATATCGATCATCGGTATCGTATACGCGAATAAAATCAATGCGACCGTAATACCAATCCATAAATACCAGTTCTCCAAAATCTTTGGTGTTTTCTCAGCGTCTATTTCTTCTTCAGCGATTGGATATTCTTCATAACCGCGTGGTGCAAAGAATGCCAATTGAATGAAGATATAGAACATCAAAAGGATACCGATGAATAGAATCGTTCCGCCGACAGCTTGCCACATTTGATAACTAATCCAAGTAGACACTTGATCGCCACCTGCGTACTCAGAGAATGCTGAACGACGTGGTCCGCCAATCAAACCTTGAATATGCATCGAAGTAGACATAATTGTCATACCGATTGTCCAGATGAATGTCTGAATGATTCCTAGTTTATTCAATCTAGGAGTCAAGCGGCGACCCGTCAAGTGAGGAATCAACCAATACGCAATACCGAAAAATGTTAAGATGACTGTTGTGGCAACTGTTAAATGGAAGTGCCCTGTAATCCAAATCGTGTTGTGAACAAGAGAGTTTACTTGGTGAGAAGCATTAATAATACCGCCTGCACCACCGGGAATGAAGGCAGCCATACCAACGAATGGTGCCAAGAAACGAACATCTTTCCAAGGAAGCTTCTTGAACCAGCCGAATAGAGATTTATAGCCTTTTTTTCTGCCTGTAATTTCAAATGTAGCGAATAAAGAGAATGCAGTCATTAATGAAGGAATGACTACCATGAACGTTAAGACTACTTGGATGAACTTCCAAGTCGGATCAATACCTGGCTCCGTCAATTGGTGATGGAATCCAACTGGAATAGAGAACATCAACAATAAAATGAATGCCAGTCTTGCTAACGAATCACTGAAAAGCTTTCCTCCGATGATTTTTGGGATGATTGCATACCAAGCCATATAAGCAGGTAACAACCAGAAATATACGAGCGGGTGACCGAAATACCAGAATAATGTACGTGTTAATAATACGTTGACTGTTGCAACGTAACCAAGTGACCAAGGTAAGATCAATACGATGACCGAATACGCTACACCAAGCGTTGCGACAAACCACATGATCATATTAATGACTACCATGAATGCTAATAAAGGAGATTTTTCACCTTTATGAGCTTTCTTCCATACATATAGTTGACGGAAGTTAGTGAAAGCAGCAATCCAGCTACCTACAATGACCAATGTTAGGCCGATGTAGAAAATAGGATGCGCGCGAAGTGGAGTATAAAATGTATACAATACAGATGCTTCACCTGTTAAGATCATCCATGCGGATAATACAGTACCTACCAACATGACCCAAAATGAAATCCAGCCCCACTTTAATTGTTTGTCTGAAATTCCAACGGTTTTTCCCATAAGTGAAAATTGGAAACCGACAATGAAGAATGTAGTCAATACTAAACCAAGTATGACACCGTGCGTTGTTAAGATTGTATAGTAATCGATGTTGAATGGTAATGTGTATTTACCGGATCGTACTAATGTCTGAAGCAGTCCCATCAATCCACCGACTAAAAGGGAGATGAATGTGACATACATGAAGGCCATATATAGTCTGGATTCTTTTTTTGTGAAATTAAATAGTTCCATAAGTTAGTACACCTCCACTGTGCCGAACATCAAGTGGTGACCGATGCCGCAATATTCGTTACAAACAACTGTGAATTCGCCACCGTTTTTCATAACGGATTCGAAGCGACTGATATGTCCTGGTTCAACCATCATGTTGACATTTGTACCGGCAACTTGGAATCCGTGAACGACGTCTTTACTCGTTACTTGGAAGAGGACTGTGGAACCTTTTGGAACGCGAATCGTCTTAGTAGCGGTTCCATCTTCTTCTTTACCAAAGTCATAGTTGAAAGCGGAAGCGACAATATTAACAACGTATTTGCCATCAGCCACTTCTGTTAGACCGAGATGATCAGGCTGGAATGCTTCATTTGCTTCGACGTTTTGTGGATCAATTGTTTCAATGTGACTTTGTGGATGTGTTCCTTTCCAGAACGCCGCGAAGCCGATAATGAGTAAAAATAAAACCAATGATGCTAAACCGAACACAAGCCATACTTTTTCATACTTATGCAAATGCATAATGTTTCCTCCTTTAATGCGAGTAATTATCTAGATAAGAATAATCCGTAAGCGCCGAACCACATGACAAGAATGACGATCCCGACGATCATCACCATGATCAAGGTACCTTTTAAATTCGCTTCTTCTTTTGGTTGATTTGTAGAAGATATCTTCTTGCTCAATACGGCCACCTCCTTATCTGAATTGAATTCGTACTTTCATCATAATCCCGTCGGAGGAATAAAGAATTAGGGAAGTCCCTATGAATAGTAGATGAAAAGTTTTGTTCACAATATGTTCAATCACTTTACATGCTTTTGTCATACACATGTCGTTGTAATTGTGATTCAGACTGGTAGGAAGGTACTGTCAGAATAGTTCATCGGAAGCATATGGAAATTCCGGTGTAATAGTAAGTAAATTAAGGAATAATAAGTGAGAATACAGGTCTCCATGTTGACCGTATGTTTAATTAAAATTATAATATAATAAGGTAAAACCTAGGAAGCTGGTGTGTGAAATGGAAAATGTGAAATGGATTATAGTAAAAAATCCCGAAGAAGGCGCGAAGGAAGTATTTAATCTGATATCTGAAGAACTTCAACATAATAGATTGCATGTACTTGGATTAGCTACAGGTAGCACGATGATTCCGATTTATGATGAGTGGACTAATTCGTCTCTTGATTTTTCAAACATTACAGCATTCAACTTAGATGAATATGTCGGCATTGACGCGGATAACCCGAATAGCTATGCATACTTCATGGATCAACATTTATTCAGCAAAAAACCATTTAAAGAAACGTTTATTCCAAACGGCATGGCTGAAGATTTAGATAAAGAGTGTAAAGAATACGAAGATCAGTTGAATTCTCACCCGTTAGACATTCAACTTCTTGGAGTGGGAGAGAATGGTCATATCGCGTTCAACGAACCAGGAACATCATTTGACTCGGTCACACATGTTGCGACACTGACAGACTCTACATTGGGGGTTAATAGCCAGTATTTCGAAAACGATGAAAAGATTCCGAATACCGCGTTGACGATGGGAATTTCTTCGATTGTAAAGTCCAAGAAGTTAATCATGGTTGCATTTGGTGAGAAGAAGCGTGCAGCGATGGAAAAGTTGAAAGCTGGAGAGGTTACGAAAGAGTGGCCGATTACTAAATTGTTGCGTCATGATGACGTAATTGTGATCACAGATTTAGAGCTTGATTGAGTAGAATAAACTATTGTTAGAGGCTATCCTGGAAGTGCAAGCAGACTTCTGGGGTAGCCTTTTTTGTGTGAAGAGAATTTGATTGATGCGAACGTTAGCTTCACTTCGATGCTGTGGCAAGCGCCCACGTGCCTGCGCGGGTCTAGAAAGCAGACACTCAGTGACTTAAGTTCCCAACAACCAGTCGAGCAACGCCCCGCAACCGCCTAGTCACTCCAACAACCGCGCTTGCAAGTTGGGTATTCTACACAATCGACTGAACATCAAGATTTGTCAATTATAGACACAAATATTTCAGGACGTAACATATTGTTTAATGTTGAAACAATCTTGTTACACGACTGTAATATTTCAAGAGTTTGGAAAGTGCTAAGATAAATACACACACATAGACAAGTAAACTAGTAAAAATACATATTATCATGGAGGAACTTATGAACTTAGTACAAAAAGTCATTTCAGTCTTAGCACTTTCCGCACTTCTGATTGTTTCACCATTTGCAGGACAAGCAGACGCGGCTAGCAAAACAACGAACATCACTAAAACAGCTACTAGCTTAACGGGTATCAAATATCGCTATGGCGGCACGACAAGAGCAGGATTTGACTGTTCAGGTTATGTTGGGTATGTATTCAAGCAAAATGGTTTGAAAGTAGCCAGAACTTCACGTGCCATGTATGCATCCGGGCGTGCTGTTAAGAAATCAAGCCTTCGCAATGGTGATCTAGTTTTCTTTAACACAACAGGACGCGGTGTTTCTCACGTAGGAATCTATGTTGGAAACGGCAAGTTTGCGCATGCTTCTACATCAAAAGGTGTACGTGTAGATAAAGTAAATGACTCGTACTGGGGTAAGCGTTATATAGGTGCCAAGCGTGTTGCAGGTATTTAATAGAAGAGATATCGATCTTCCTTAAGCGGAAGGTCGATTTTTTTGTGAAAAAAATACCGGATAGGAGAGGGGGGAGCCCCAATCTTATCCGGTACGTATTAATTAGTTGCGTCTTGTGGAACGCGGATTGTCCAACGAGAGAAATCCGGTTCTTCTTTCTTTACTAATTCCTTAGGATAGATAAATGTCCAAGGAGTTGTGCTGTTTGCTTTCACGGAAAGTGGAGGATTCAGATCGAATGTTCCTCGCGCTACTAAATCACCTGTTGCATCTATTAATTCAAGCGGCAACTTTTCGATATTGATTTGTTTAGAGTGACCGTTACGAACAAATACGGACGCAGCGATCGTTTGGTCATCCTGTGACTGGATTTGGAAACCTGCGATATTCACTTCGCGTGGCTTTAATTTCGGAAGATCGCTTACAATGTTAGCCAATGCTTCTTTTTGCTCAGCAGGGAGTTGCTCTTCCCATGTGGGAGCAAGTTCTAGTTGATGCGGCATCATCGAGTGAACGTTGAATGCTAGTTTCCAGTTCGTCGCAGGAATTTCTTCTACTAATTGATCTTTCTTTTCAAAAACAAATACCCAAGGACGTGCACTGCGCGCTGGGATTTCACCTAACTCGTTCAAATCAAACTCTGCAGATGCTGCGGTATTGCCTTCCTCATCAAGTAATAATAACTCGATTTCGCCTACAGTGATCGCTTGATCAAGTGATGAGCGGAAGAACGCTTTGACTAACCAGCTATCGTTTGCGGGTTCCAAATCGATGTCGATACCTGATAGGGAGATTTGATTGGTCTTTAATGGCTCTAGTTCATTTGCTAGAAAGCGGAATACATATTCCTGCTCTTGTGTTAGACTCCATTGCTCATGAAGAGATAGTTCTGTTTCGATATCTTCATCACCTGAGCCTGCTTGGCCATTTTCTAAAATTTCTTCGGATTCAACTGTACTGTCCAATCCAGTTTTTTCGGTTTTTTTGAATAAATTGAAGAGTTTCATCGGGAAACCTCCTGTTGTGTATTGAGTTGCTTCATGAATGCGATAATTTCGGACGCAATATCCCGGCGCAGGCGTTGATAATGCTTGGCGAATAACTGCAAGCCTTCACGCTGGTAAATACGCATAGGATCTTCTTGTCCGTATGAACGCAATCCAATTCCTTCTTTTAGGCGAGTCATCACTTCCAAGTGCTTAACCCACATCGTGTCAATATAGCTCAACATGACTTGTGGCAACAGTTGACTCACTTGTTCATTATCAGTGAAAGTGTCGATAAATGCAAACAACTCTGCCATTTTTTCATCGTACTCTTTCAGTATATCTGCGGTTCTATCTAATGAAGTAGGAAGCTGAACTGGCGTCAATAACAGCGCGTTCATAGTCCGTTCAATCCGCTCGAAATCCCAGTTGTCGGCGATTTCATTATCAGGACAGCTATCAAGAACGACGAACTCAACTGTTTCTGACAACATCGTCTTCAGTTTTTCGAAAATATCATGGCCTTCTAGTACGCGGTTACGTAGAGAATAAATGACTTCACGTTGATCATTGATGACATCATCTAATTTCAGATTGTATTCACGCATAGAGAAGTGTGCGCCTTCAACGATACGTTGTGTGCGTTCTGTCAGTTCATCTACTTCAGGATTCAGTACTTTACCATTTTCATCGGTACGGACTTTCGTCAAGAATTTCTCGAGTTCTTCTGGAGAAAAACGCATGTACATTTCATCTTCCAAAGAAAGGTAGAATTGACTTTCTCCGTGGTCTCCTTGACGCCCTGAACGTCCTCGTAACTGATTATCCACACGGCGACTTTCATGTTTTTCTGTACCTAATACAAATAGTCCACCGTTTTCTTCTACGCCTTCACCGAGAACGATATCCGTTCCGCGGCCCGCCATATTAGTAGCGACGGTAATATTGCCTGCTTGTCCAGACTCGGAAATCAATGAAACTTCCTGCTCCACACTTTTCGCATTCAATAGATGGAATTTCAATCCTTCATCACGTAAATATTTGGCGACAGCTTCAGATTGGAGAATGGATGTTGTCCCGACCAATACGGGCTGTCCTTTCGCATGACGCGCGGCTACTTCTTTCGCTACCGCTTTATACTTATCTTCTATTGTTTTGAAAACGAAGTCTGGTGCATCGATCCGTGCACGTGGCCGGTTCGTCGGAATTTGGATTACTTCCATATTATAGACTTCGCGGAATTCCGTTTCTTGAGTTTTCGCAGTGCCCGTCATTCCACAAAGCTTTGGATACATACGGAAGTAGTTCTGAATGGTAATTTGAGCCTGTGCTTTATTTTCATCTGTAATCTCGACGCCTTCTTTCGCTTCAATCGCTTGGTGAAGACCATCTGATAATGTTCTGCCTTCCATAATCCGACCGGTGAACATATCAACCAATTCGATTTTTCCATCACGTACGATGTAATCCACATCACGCTTGAAGATGACGAACGCACGGACGGCTTGGATGACGTAGTGATAAAGTGTTTGGTGATCTAAATCATACAAATTGTCGATACCGAATGCTCTCTCCACTTTTTCGATTCCTTGTTCCGTAAGAGAAGTGGCTTTTGTTGCATCGTCAAAGTCAAAATCCTCTTCGACTTTAAAGCGTTTGGCTAGTCGGGCTGCGATGTGGTGAAGATCCGCATCTGCCTGCGTTTTGCCTGCAACAATTAATGGTGTCTTCGCTTCGTCAATCAAGACACTGTCGACTTCATCGATAATGGCGAAGTGATAAGGTCGTTGCACTTTTTGAGAAGTATGCTGTACCATGTTATCTCGTAAATAATCAAAGCCGAATTCCGTTCCTACACCGTACGTAATATCTGCTTCGTAAGCGGCTTGCTTAGCTGGACCTTGCATCATCGGAACATTCAATCCGACAGTCAATCCTAAGAAACGATGAATTTGACCGATTTGATCAAAGTCCCGTTTGGCCAGATAATCATTGACGGTAATGACGTGAACGCCTTTACCTTCAAGTGCGCGTACATATGAAGGTAGAGAAGCAACTAGCGTTTTACCTTCACCAGTCGGCATTTCAGCAATATTGCCTTCCGTCAATACAGCCCCACCGATTAATTGCACATCAAAATGGCGCATACCGAGAACCCGTTTAGATGCTTCACGTACCACTGCGAATGCATCTGGCATAATGGTCTCGACGGTTGCACCGTCTTCCAATTGTTGTTTGAATTGAACTGTCATTCCGGACAGATCATCATCCGACATAGCGATATATTTAGGTTCAAGTGAATTAATCTGCTCCACAATTTTACGGTATTTACGCAACTGCCGTTCACTTGTTCCAGTTTTACGTTTAAAGATTTTTAACATGAATTAGACGCTCCTTTATGAATCTCTATCTATAATGAGAGATTCTTATCTATTTTACCAAAAGGACCGACAAAAGACTATCTATATATAGAAAGAGAAGAACAATAGATGGATCATTATTTACAGAATAAAAGAGGTGCGAATCTTTGTCGTAGCGGTGTTTAGTAGTGTTTGCATGTCAGCAAGTAAGGGAATGGTTGGATAGTACGTACTAATTGATGAAATCTAGCAACAATCATGTTATACTAACAGGTGATATGTACGTAATGCTAATTGGGGAGGAAAGACATGTTATTCATTGCAATGTCTGTAGCTTTTATCGCTGCAATTATACTAACACCGCTAGTCATCAAATTCGCGTATCGGATCGGTGCGGTTGACCGCCCCAATTACCGAAAAGTCCACGCGAGAATCATGCCTAGAATCGGCGGGCTCGCAATTTTCGGAGCATTTATTATTGGATATGCTATATTATTGCCGAAAGACGAGCACGCAGTCAGCATCTTAATCGGTGCAGTACTGATCGTCATGATAGGCTTTTTAGACGATATGCTGGAAATTACAGCAAAAGCAAAAATGTTAGGCCAACTAGCAGCAGCGTTGGTCGTTGTACTATGGGGCGGATTACAAATTGAATTCATCAATTTGCCGTTTCTAGGACAGCTTGACTTTGGGTATTTAAGTATTCCGATCACGATTATTTGGATCATCGGAATCACGAACGCCGTCAATTTGATTGACGGATTGGATGGTTTGGCAGCGGGTGTTTCCACCATTGCGCTTATTGCCATTACGGTAATGGCTCTCTTGATGGGAGATGTCTTTGTGGCTGCAACGGCTTCTATATTAGCAGCTAGTTCGCTTGGCTTCTTATTTTTCAACTTCCATCCAGCGAAAATTTTTATGGGCGATACCGGATCACTCTTCCTTGGATTTATGATTTCGGTACTGGCGTTGCTCGGCTTTAAGAACGTTGCCGTCGTATCACTAGTCATTCCGATTATCATGCTAGGTGTGCCGATTTCAGACACATTCTTTGCGATTGTTAGACGAGTTCGCATGAAGCAGTCTATTACTGCAGCAGATAAGTCGCATTTGCATCACTGTTTATTACGCGTAGGTTTCTCGCATAGACAAGCTGTGCTAACGATTTACGGTATTGCGATTTTATTCGGAGCGGCCGCTGTATTGTTCTCACAAGCTACGGTGTGGGGTGCGTTGCTTCTGATCTTCGTTATGTTGATCGTGATTGAGCTGTTTGTCGAGTTGATAGGTTTGGCAGGAGCAAATTACCGTCCGTTGTTAAATTTAGTACGCATGATTGGTAAATAAATCAAACAAGTCCTTGTCTGCTGCGAAGCGGATGAGGGCTTTTTTTGATGAAATGTATAAAGATAGAGTGATGGCTGGGGGGAGAGGTACTGTTGATCGACGTTCTAGATGGATGCTGATCTTCTAGGAGTGAACTGCACTGCACTGCTGTCGTATTCAAGGTTTATAGAGTGGGAGTCAAAGTGACTTTTACTAGTGAATTTAATCCACTTAACCAAATTAGTACAGTGTACACTGAAACTATTACATTCTCTAATCGGACTGACTCCTTCCTATCTCTATCTACAAAAAACGATGAAACCAGTTAAGGCCTCATCGCTTCGGAGTGAATTATGGATAATCGGTTTGAGCGGATGCGGACGTTTGGTCCGTGTCTAGCTCGGTTAAAGAGGAGGAGTCTGGAATCATTCCTAGATGGGATTTCAAAATCTGCTTTACTTCTTCTAGTTTCTGTTCATCTAGCTTGTAATAGTAAATACCTGTCGACATATCGTCATAGCCTGTCAACGTAATGGTATCGACGTCCGGAAGTCCGCTTTTTATATACTGAATGAACGACAACATTTGCTTGGATGTCATGTCGGTCTTCATGTTATCACCAAGCGCATTGATCACGTCTCCATATTTTGTAATGGACGTAATCGATGTTGCTTCTTTAATCATCGCTTCAAGAATCATTTGCTGACGTTTGCCGCGCTCGATATCATTGTCGAGTTTACGAGTACGTGCTAAAGCTAACGCATGGCGTCCGTCAAGACGTTGGAGGCCTGGCATTAAGTGAATTGCATTTTTATCGTTTTCATCTTTCTCAATTCGTTCATATGGAACTTCGACTTCTACACCGCCGAGTGCGTCTACCACGTCGATGAATGCATTAAAGTTCATTTTGACATAGTAGTTGACGGGAATATCGAATAGTTCTTCGACTGTTTCAATAGAGGCTTTAGTACCGCCATAGGCATGTGCATGTGTGATTTTATCTTTATAGTTTATCTGTGGAATATACACATATGAATCACGAGGGATGCTGACGAGCTTGATACTTTTGGTTTTAGGGTTCAGAGTTGCGAGTACCAATGCATCTGACCTGCCATTTGCTCCTGTTTCTTGCCGCGTTTCACTTTCATCTACGCCAATCAATAAAATCGATACTTTGTCTTTTGCGGGTTCTACATATATTTCTGGTGGTTCTTGTTTAGCAATAGGTTCATAAGAACGATCTAGTACGTTCATCGCTTGATTATGCAATTTGAAAGCATAACCGGCAATGGCTAGGGCCGCTATGAAGAACGTACATAATGCTATCTTCAAGAAGCGCTTCGTTTTGGAAGCGTTCTTTTTCTTATATTCTTCTCTTTTCATTTTATACCTCCAGGGTGTACGGCAGAAAAAACCGTCAGTGGCAAATCTTCACATACAATTCGCAGTGATGTAAGGAAATCAGACCTACTGCTCATAAAGTTCACCTTCTACCATTATACCCGCTTTTTGGTTGGACGTATAGTTAGATGTCGAACTCTAGGAATTCATGTCCAGTTATGGTGATGATCGCCTGACCGTTCGTTAACTCCATCATCCATTCCTGAAAAATCTCTTGATCCTCTTCAGGAACATATAAAAAGAGTTCAACGTCCTCTTCATAGACAATCTCTTTTAGTGGGTATTCGGACTGCCGTACTTCGTTTTCTACTTTGCCTAGCCATGTATAATCGATAGAAGTCTTAACTAGTGTGTGTAATTTTCTTTCCACGACACCTGTTGCGGCAATGCCTTCAGAAGCTGCTTTGCCATATGCACGGATTAATCCGCCACCACCAAGTTTGATGCCGCCAAAATAGCGAGTCACAACGATCACGGTATCTTTTAGCTGTTGCTTTTTAAGAACTTCCAACATAGGAAAGCCGGCTGTACCTGAAGGCTCACCGTCATCATTCGCTTTTTGGATCTGGTCATGTTCTCCTATGATATAGGCGGAACAATTATGAGTAGCAGTATGATGGGCTTTTTTGATGTCCTGTATGAAATCCAGCGCCTCTTGTTCTGTCTCGACTCTTTTGACAAATGACAGAAAGCGGGATTTTTGGATAACGAATTCACTCTCTCCGTATAGTTGTACGGTTTTATAATTAGCTCGCATTTGTCGTACCCCCTACATTTGTAATATACTTATAATACTTATTCATCGTTAAAATGATATACTATATATGAAGTGTATAAGTATTTAGGCTAAACTGCAATAATGCTCGCTTTGCGAATTTTCACATAAACGGGTGCGGGGGGTAGTTATTTGAACGACAAAGCAATTGACATTCAACAGATGGAGAAAATTTTTGGCAACATGGTAAATGTAATGGATCGTTCAAAAAATGATATTTTTTTAATTAGTGAACAAAGCCGCCGAAGTTTTGAAGAGATGCAAAAAGAGTTAGCAGAAGTGAAAGAAAGTATTTCTCATGTGATAACAGAAGGCGATTCCTTAGAGGGTATGTCACGTCACTCAAGAAAACGTCTTGCTACTGTGTCAAAAGACTTCGTAACGTATAGTGAAGATGAAGTTAAACAAGCGTATAGCGTAGCAAATGACTTGCTTGTACGCGCCTCCATCAATAAAATGGAGGAGAAACAACTTCGTGAACGACGGGATGAACTTGAACGTCGACTAAAGTTGCTGCTCTCTACAATTGAAAGAGCAGACCAACTTGTAAACCAAGTAACCACTGTGATCACATATTTAACATCTGATTTGAAAAATGTAAGTACAGCACTAGAAACGGCTCGCCAAAAACAAGATTTTGCAGTTCAGATCATTCAAGCTCAAGAAGAAGAGCGTAAACGGTTATCACGTGATATTCATGATGGACCTGCACAAATGCTGGCCAATGTTTTGATGCGTTCGGGTTTAATCGAAAAAACGTTTGTTAAGCATGGCCCAGAAGAAGCGATGCAAGAGCTATCTTACTTAAAAGAAATGGTTAGGGGAGCGCTATCTGAAGTGCGTCGTATCATTTACAATTTACGACCTATGGCTTTGGATGATTTAGGGCTAGTTCCGACATTGCGAAAGTATTTATTGACTATTAGTGAATACGAAGCGCCGCTAATCATTCATTTTCAAAGCAATGGAGCGGAAAAAAGATTTGCTTCCAATTTTGAAATAGGTATTTTTCGTCTCATTCAAGAATCAGTAAATAACAGTATTAAACATGCGAAAACTGATGAAATATGGGTAAAAATCGAATGGTTACGCGAATCGGTTAATATAGTAATCAAAGACCAAGGTCTGGGATTTGATACAAATGAAGTAAAAGAGAAATCATTTGGTTTAATTGGAATGCAAGAACGTGTAGATTTATTGAAAGGGAAAATGAAGGTCATTTCGAAAGTTGGAGAAGGCACTTCAATACTTTTTCAAATTCCATTAGACGAAGATCTGTAAGTAAGGTAATTACTGGGAGGAATAGGATATGGAAGCGACTAAAATATTGATAGTAGATGATCACCAATTATTCCGTGAAGGAGTTAAACGGATTTTGGATTTTGAAGAATCATTTAACGTAGTAGCAGAAGGCGACGATGGAGTGGAAGTAGTCGAGTTATACAGAGAGTATGAGCCAGACGTAGTACTGATGGATATTAATATGCCACGCATGAATGGTGTAGACGCGACTGAGCAGTTAATTAATGAGTTTCCAGACGCACGCGTCATCATGCTATCCATTCATGACGACGAGTCTTACGTAACGCACGCTTTGAAAACAGGTGCTCTCGGCTATATGCTAAAAGAAATGGATGCAGATGCGATTATTCAAGCGATCAAAGTAGTAGCGAATGGTGGCTCTTACTTACATCCAAAAATTACGCATAATTTGGTAACAGAATTCCGTCGTTTGAGCGAAAGAGAACATAAAGGATCCTTCCAGCAGAACGACATTCGTCGCCCGCTTCATTTATTGACGAAGCGCGAATGTGAAGTTCTACAATTATTAACAGATGGCCAAAGTAACCGGACAATCGGTGAAACGCTCTTCATCTCAGAAAAAACGGTGAAAAACCACGTCTCCAGCATTCTACAAAAAATGAGTGTCAATGACCGTACTCAAGCTGTTGTGACAGCAATCAAAAATGGTTGGGTAGAGGTAAAATAATAAAAAAAGAGAAAGGTCTTTGCACGTTAAAGGCCTTTTTCTCTACGTAGGAGGGGCATATGAAGAAAAAATTGGCAGTCGCGTCCATGGCATTAGCGCTCGTATTAGGCGCATGTGGTAACGCAGATGAAACGAATCAGAACAATCCTGAAACCGGGGAACCCGCACCAGGCAGTGGCGCCATCGATCATGGAGTAGATGATAATAAAGTAGGGTTCAGCATGTCAGGCGACAAAGTTGAAGAAGCTACAGACGTACCAAAAGAGGATAAAGAAGATATTTTAGCTGCTTTTGATACCTACATCGAAACATTAAATAATCAAGACGTAGAAGGGTATCTTGCTACACTTTCTACTAAAGGCTATGACTTAGAGGAAGAGCGTCAAGCTACGGAAGAAATGCTTAAAAATACTACGATGAAACGTGAAACAGATCATGAAACGATCGTAAAATATTCAGAGGATAGCGCACAGTTATTTTCTACATTGAAAACGACGTTCACGGATATTGAGACAGGAGTAGAAAATACGCCTGAAGGCCGCCAAGTGACTGTTTTCAATAAAGAAGATGGCGCATGGAAAGTGTTCTCGATCCACTTTATTGGTGATGAACCAGGAAACGAATAAACGACTTTATATGTTGATATAACGACAAAACTTCCAGTGAATACAACTGGAAGTTTTTTTATGCGAAAAAAAGCCATACTACGAGTACTTGCTTTTCTGCGCTAAAGGAATTATAATCAATAAAAGAACACATGTTCTATAAGGAGGCGATTTCAATGCCTTTGATCCCCGCAGAGGCAATGCCCTATTTGGAGAACTATATTTATCTTCCTATGCTGTTGACAATTATGGAACGTGACCGTCAGTTGTTAGAGAAGGTACCGTTTAAATTGAAGAGCCCATACCTTAATTTGCTAGACGAGACAATGAACACCGTTTCTGCTGATCTACAAACAACTTCTCTGTATTTACAAAAGCACAAAATGAAAGTGATACGTCATTCGACAGATGAACTATTTACGGAATATATATTTTTACATGGTGGCTATCAAGATATGCGACGCTATTTGAATGTTCGCTTACGTAATCGATCGGAAGAATTATTGAATCTATATATTAGGAAATTGTCGAATCAGAACTCTTCGGCTCCATGATCATGTAATAAGAACTTCGCAATTCTTCTTGAGCATTTTCAAATCGTTGAGACAAAATATGCGATAATGCCATTTGGCGATAAACGGTAGCTAACGACGTATCGAGATGCATCTGCGTATCGTTTTTTAGCATAACGGTTACACCATCCTCGTGCTGAACAGCGTCTTTGACTGCATGATAAGCCACCCAGGAATTTTTATGTAAAGTAGGGGACAGTAAAGGGAAAAATAATAACGGCCGATCATTCGAATGGGTTAGCATAATCGGTGGTTTTGGACGATTTCTCAAATCCAATTTGGAACTGTTAATAATGGACTCAAAGTTGGAACGGTAATGCGCACAAGATTCTCTCATAATTTCTAATGGTGTTTTCTCGACAATAAATGTCCGGTCGCTTTCCACTACTTTTGTATAGTATGGGTTCGCATGTTGTCCATGAAGTAATGCAAAAGTATGGAATGTAACGATATAAGACGATAGATAATGTGGATTCGCCATGTTGTTCCCTCCTGTTTAATAGGACCATATACGTATTAATTATAGTATAGAAAAAGCGAAAATCAACTACAATGTTGGAAAATAGTAAATCTTCTATTAATATGGTGAGTTTTATCGAATGATTGTGGTTCTGATCGGTAGAAAATCAGCAATTTGATGCTATCAAGTTCTCGTGCATGGAAGGTGAGTGTGCGAACCGCCTTACACCCAATTTAACGGAAGCCATTCATCGGTGCCGCAGTGGAGACAATGAACTCCTCACCTACACTGCCGGCAATAGAGCGAAATTAAAAAGCTGAAGATTATCCTAAGACAATAGGAATGTTCTTCAGCATTGTGACCTTCAGTTCTGGTACTCGATAGCCGCAGCACACAATGTTTTAGCCGCTGCCATCATAGCTTTTTCGTCTATGTCAAAACGTGGGTGATGGTGAGGGTAGGCATCTGCTGGCTTGGCGCCTGTAAAGAAGAAAGTACCTGGCACTTTTTCAAGGTAGTAGGCGAAGTCTTCTCCACCCATTTGAGGTTGCATTTCTTCAACACCATTTAGATTCGGAATAGATTCAGCAACAGTTTTCAAATAGCTCGTTTCTTTTTCGTGATTGACCACTGCTGGGTATCCACGGAAGTAGTCTACAGTGATTTGGCAATCATGAGCCAAGGCAGTGCCTTCCGCTATACGCTTTATTTCTTGTTCCATTAGATTACGTACGTCCTGGGTGAATGTGCGAACAGTTCCTCCTAGAACAGCTTGGTCAGCGATGACGTTGAAGGCATTTTCTGCGACGAAAGAGCCGACGGATAGTACAGCTGATTCAATAGGATCCACACGTCTTGAGACGACTTGTTGCAAGTTCATTACGAGCTGTGAACCGATCACGATTGCATCTTTCGTTTGATGTGGAGAAGCACCGTGTCCGCCAGCACCTTGAATGGTAATATTGAATCGATCCGCTGCAGCCATGATGGGACCGGAGGCGTAATAGATGACGCCTGAGTCAAATAGAGACCATAAGTGCGTGCCGAAAATGACATCGACACCTTCTAAACAGCCGTCTTCAATCATCGCAATCGCACCGCCTGGAGCTAATTCTTCTGCGTGTTGATGGATAAATACATATTCGCCTGTTAGCTCCTCGCGCATTTCGTTCATAGCTTTTGCTAATTGAAGAAGCGTGGCGGTATGGCCATCGTGTCCACATGCATGCATGACACCGGGTACTGTGGAAGTATAGGGTGTGTCTTTTTGATCTTGGATAGGTAATGCGTCGAAGTCTGCTCGTAAAGCAACTGTTTTTCCTGGCTTTGCGCCTTTGACTCTTGCCACGACACCATTACCGCCTACTCCAGTACGTACTTCTATTCCGAGATGTTTATAAAAGTCAGCGATATAGGCAGCGGTTTTCGTTTCTTTAAACGAAACTTCGGGATTCATATGTAAGTAACGGCGAATCTCTACCATATCGTCATAGGATTGTTCTAGTTTCTGAAATAATCGTTCTTTCATTATAAAACCCCTTTCGAATAGACAAATAAGTCAATCAACTCGTTCAGTATAGCAAGCGGTACGCCATATCGCAAACTATGAATTTTGCAATTTTCCGTCACTAGAAAAGCTGAAAAACGGTAAGTTAGACGACGTTCGACATAAAAAAGAAGGTTTGACGTAGAAACGTCAAACCTCATCAGTAGGTGTTTTATAATGTGCAGTGTAAGGAGCGCTTGTGAAGATATGTTGTGTCGAACCACCGGCATCTTTGAAAACCGTTTTATCCGATAATTGATTACCGGGAGAGTTATACCAAATCTCATATAAGCGTCGATCCGTCCATTCCGTCAGCAATGTATACGTATCAGAACCGATCGGACGTAATAAGCGGAAGGCTACAAAACCTGGCATGTTTTGCAGTTGATCGCCCAAGTGTTTGTACTGATGTTCGAAAATGGGTTTCCCTTCATCTGTCACTGCCACGTTATCCATTGCAAAGAATCCCGGTTCTGTCAGGTTACCGTATGAACCCACCACTTCATATTTTCTTGGTGTTTGAAATACGCTCTTGCCATTCGTCTCATGTAGCAACAGTGTACTGCCGCCACCATTCATCAAAAGTATGGATTCATCCGTGTGCTGGTCTTTGATCTTCTCCATAAAACCCAGCGTTCCAGTCGTCATATAAATATTCATATAAAATTCCTCCTTTGGCTAGTAACAATCGTCCGTGCTTAAATTAACAACACTCTTGACTAGTGTATGTTTCTACATATAGTAATTCCCTTAAATCCTCTGAATCAAACACATCTGTTGCAAGCAAGTTAGGAAGGATTGTCTAAAGCGTGGCAGAAATGTGAGTTGCCTTAGCACAAAATTATGACAAAGGCGCAATTCGCTATACATTGACTTGTCAACGGTTTATCATGAGAACGTATATGAGTTACGTGAAAGAAATTAAAAATATGGAAAGAGGTATCTCAGAATATGTCAACTTTTAACGATACGTTATTACGTGCTGCGAGAGGCGAGGAAATTGAACACACGCCTGTTTGGTTCATGCGTCAAGCAGGACGTTCACAGCCAGAATACCTTAAGATCAAAGAGAAATACTCTTTGGAAGAAATTACGCATCAGCCTGAATTATGTGCGTACGTAACCAAGCTTCCTGTAGATCAATATGATGTAGATGCAGCTATTTTATATAAAGATATCGTGACACCACTTGTAGGGATCGGAATAGACGTAAAGATTAAATCAGGCGTGGGTCCAGTGATTTCCAACCCGATTCGTTCTGCACAAGACATCGCAAACTTAGGTGAGTTTTCAGCAGAAGAGCAAGTTCCTTACGTTTTGGATACAATAAAATTGCTAACACAAGAGCAATTGAATGTACCACTCATCGGTTTCGCAGGCGCACCGTTTACACTTGCGAGCTATATGATCGAAGGCGGTCCTTCCAAGAGTTATAACCTGACAAAGTCCTTCATGGTATCTGAGCCGCAAGCTTGGTTCGCATTGATGGATAAATTGGCTGATATGACGATTAGTTATATCCAAGCACAAGTTAACGCAGGCGTTAAAGCTGTGCAAATATTTGATTCATGGGTAGGCGCACTGAATGTATCGGATTACCGAATCTTCATTAAACCTACAATGACTCGTATTTTCTCGGAACTGCGTAAATTAAATATTCCGTTGATCACATTTGGAGTCGGCGCAAGCCACTTGGCGAATGAATGGCATGACCTACCAGTCGACGTAGTTGGACTGGATTGGCGCTTGTCTATTAAAGAAGCTGGCGAACGCGGCATGACTAAACCATTGCAAGGAAACTTGGATCCATCCATGTTATTAGCAGACTGGTCGGTCATCGAAGAACGTGCAAAGCTGATTGTTGAACAAGGTGTAGAGCACGGTAGCCACATCTTCAACTTGGGCCACGGCGTATTCCCTCAAGTAAAACCAGCAACATTGAAACGCTTAACAGCTTTTGTACATGACTATAGTAGAGAATTACGTTCGAAGTAATAATCCAACCATGAGGTGAAAATGATGACGAAAAAGAAAATGGGTTTACTCGTTATGGCGTATGGAACACCAAACTCCTATGACGACCTAATACCGTATTACACGCATATCCGTAGAGGCCGTCCACCGGCTCCGGAACAAGTAGAAGATCTGCGCAATCGCTATGAAGCAATCGGAGGCATTTCACCACTTGCACGGATTACGGATGATCAAGCGGACGCATTAGGCGCTCGTTTGAATGAAGTACAAGATGAAATTGAATTCAAAGTATATGTGGGTCTGAAGCATATTGCACCATTCGTAGAAGATGCTATACAAAAAATGCATGAAGATGGTATTACAGAAGCGGCATCTATTGTATTGGCACCACATTTCTCTACGTTCTCCGTTAAATCATACAACGGTCGCGCGAAAGAAGAAGCAGACAAGCACGGGATCACGCTTACTTCGGTGGAAAGCTGGTACAAGCAACCGAAATTCATCGAGTACTGGGCAAACCAATTACGTCAAACTTATGATGCGATGGACGAGGCAGAGCGCGAGAATTCATGCTTGATCGTATCTGCGCATTCGTTACCGGAAAAGATTCTTGCTAACGGTGATCCATACGCTGATCAGTTGAAAGAAACAGCAGAAATGATTACAGAAGCGGCAGGCGTCAAAACATACGCACTCGGCTGGCAAAGTGAAGGGCAAACGCCTGATCCTTGGTTAGGTCCCGATGTACAAGATCTCACACGTGAACTGTTTGAAACGAAAGGCTATACATCGTTCGTTTACACACCAGTTGGTTTCGTGTCAGATCACTTGGAAGTTCTGTACGATAACGACTACGAATGTAAAGTAGTTTGTGACGATATCGGCGCTGCGTACCACAGACCAGCTATGCCGAACACCGATCCTTTATTCATTGATGCAATGGCGGATGCGGTAATGGATCAATTGCACGCAAGTAAATGAATTCAAGTGGATCGGAGTGAAAAAGGACATGAGTGAACGAAAAAAAGTTGTCATAATCGGCGGCGGCATCACAGGTCTTGCTGCAGCGTATTATATGCAAAAAGATGCCCGTGAACAAGGACTTCCCATAGATATCATCATGATTGAAGCTTCAACACAACTAGGTGGAAAAATCCAAACAGTCCGTCGAGACGGCTATGTAATCGAACGCGGTCCCGACTCCTTTTTGATCCGTAAAAAAAGTGTAGACCAATTAGCGACTGACCTGGGGATAGAGGATCAGCTTGTGCGTAACGCAACAGGGCAAGCGTATATTTTGTTGCATGATCAAATGCACAAAATCCCGGCAGGTGCTGTTATGGGGGTACCGACTGAAATCAAACCGTTTGTTACATCTGGTTTATTCAGTTTGAGCGGTAAAATACGTGCGGCAGGTGACTTCGTATTACCACGTTCTGAAGTAACCGGAGATCAGTCGCTCGGTAAGTTTTTCCGTCGACGCTTTGGTACGGAAGTGGTGGAAAATCTAATCGAGCCACTGTTGTCGGGCGTCTATGCCGGTGATATCGATCATATGAGCTTGGAATCGACTTTCCCACAGTTTTATGAAGTGGAAAAAAATCATCGTAGCTTAATTTTAGGAATGAGAAAGACAACGCCTAAACAGCTACCGCAAAAAAATAGTCATAGTTCAAAGAAAATGGGTGCGTTCCATACATTTAAAAATGGTCTGAATACATTGATCGAAGCATTAGAAGAGCAGTTGACTGATGTCGATGTGATGAAAGGTACGCGTGTCACCCACATAGCGAAACAAGGTGACCGTGCCGTTCTAACATTGAACGATCAACAGCAAATCGTCGCAGATGCAGTGATTATGTCTGCAAGCCATATAGTAGCGAGTCGTTTGTTTGAACCGCATGGTCTGTTGAAAGAGCTAGGAACGATTCCGATGACATCTGTCGCAACAGTTGCACTAGGTTACCCGAAAAGTGCGATGAAGAGCGATATCGATGGAACAGGTTTCTTAGTTCCGCGCAATAGTAACCATTCAATCACCGCCTGTACACTCGTCGACCGTAAATGGCCAACGACAACACCAGACGATAAAGTGATGGTGCGGGCATTCGTCGGCCGTGTTGGAGAAGAAGCGATTGTTGACTTACCAGATGCAGAGATTGAGAAAATCGTTCGCAAAGATATGAAAGAAATTCTCGGGCTTGAAGGTGAACCGGATTTCTGTATTATCACACGTTGGAAAGAAGACCGACCGCAATACCGTGTAGGCCATAAAGAAAAGGTTTTACGTGCGCGGGAAGAAGTACAATTGGAGTTTCCAATGGTCGAGCTAGCTGGTGCATCCTATAAGGGTGTTGGTTTGCCTGACTGTATCGATCAAGGAGTCGCCGCGAAAGATCAAGTATTGGCGAAGTTGTTTAAATAACGTAGAAAAATCCGTACAACCCTAGTTGTGCGGATTTTTTATATTGTATGGGGAATAGGACGGGTAGGCGCGGTGGGTCTAGCACGATGCGCTTGTTGTTCTTTCTATGTATTTTCGCAAAAAAAAGCGAATATAGGAATATTCGCCGAATGAAAGTTATGTTTTATTTTACGTTGCAATGATTACATTGATTAGAGTAACACTCGTGCTGCTCTTCAATTTCTGTTCCACATGTCGCACAAACCTTCGCCGGCAAGTTCTTGAAAAATTCAACGATGCTTTCTACCATATCCATCCATCCCCTTCTGTTTGTTGTATAACTCTTTGGTATATACATATTGTATTATAACAGATGCCGGAAGTCAACATTTCATTTAACTATCTGTTAAAATGGACTCAAGCCTTTGGTGACGCGCTTTCAAGCGGTTTTAGGAGTTCTGAATTGAGAGAATTAACAGAAAATAAATGTGACAATTTTGTGAGGAGAGAAGAAAATATGAAATTTATCGATAATCAAGGCATTACAGACCCGCGTATTAATCTCGCTATTGAGGAATATGTACTCAATACGATGGACGTAGACAAAGATTCGTATTTACTGTTCTATATCAATGAACCTTCTATCATAATTGGGAAAAACCAAAATACGGTGGAAGAAATCAATACAGAGTTTGTGGATCGTCAAGGCATCCACGTAGTACGTAGACTGTCTGGTGGCGGGGCGGTGTATCATGATAAAGGCAACTTGAACTTCAGTTTCATTACGAAAGATGATGGAGAGTCGTTCCGTAATTTTAAGAAATTCACGGAACCTGTAACAGAAGCACTGGCTAAAATGGGAATCAAAGCGGAATTGCTTGGCCGTAACGATATTTTAATTGATGGACGCAAAATCTCGGGGAATGCACAATTCGCCACAAAAGATCGCATGTTTAGCCATGGGACGTTATTGTTTGATACAGATATGGAAGGCGTCGTGAATTCACTTAAAGTGAGGAAAGACAAAATTGAATCAAAAGGAATCAAGTCGATTCGTAGTCGTGTTGCGAATATTTCCGAGTTTTTGGAAGAGCCGATCTCCATTGAACAGTTTAGACAGGAAATCTTAAATTCAATGTTCGATGGGGAAGAAAATATTGAGTATCGTGTGTTGACGGATGAAGATTGGACGAAAATCCGTGAATTGTCTGCGGAGCGTTATGGTAACTGGGAGTGGAATTACGGACGTTCGCCGAAGTTCAACTTACAGCAATCTAAACGTTTTCCTGTCGGTGGCATTGATGTCCGTTTGCAAGTTGAAAAAGGCAGTATAGAAAACGTCAATATATATGGTGACTTTTTCGGTGTTGGCGAAGTGCAAGAAATTGAAAATCGTTTAGTCGGTGTGAAGTACGAACGCAAGGCAATTACGGAAGCACTTGAGTCTCTGGACGTGGAGAAAATCCTGGGCGGTATTAAGCTAGAAGAATTTGTGGATGTAATCTATTAAAGAACAGCGCATGTCTCGCGAGGCATGCGTTTTTTGTATACGACGATTTATTTATGTGCGCTGTGAAATGCGTTATACTGAATATAATGAGAAAGTGAGGGGTTACGGTGAAGCACCGAATATTTATTGTTGAAGATGATTTGAAAATTGCTCAATTATTAGCGGGAACGCTTGAAAAATATCAATACGAAGTCGCGATCATTCAGGACTTTGACCGAGTCGTCGAAGAATGCATTGCATATAATCCACATTTAGTGCTTTTAGATATCAACTTGCCGATCTATGACGGTTACTATTGGTGCCGTCAACTACGTCAGCATACGATGTGTCCAATTATTTTCATCTCGGCACGTTCAGGTGATATGGATCAAGTGTTTGCGCTAGAAAATGGTGGCGATGATTTCATTACGAAGCCATTCCATTATGAAATTGTGTTGGCGAAAATTAAAAGTCATTTGCGCCGTTCATTCGGAGAATATTCACCGAGTCAGTCGGAGCGTATGATTGTGTCAGGTGATTTGACTTTATATATCGAACGAATGACGCTACAAAAAGGTCAAGAAGAAATTCCCCTTCAGAAGAAAGAATGTGTCATTTTGGAATTGCTCATGGGCGAGTCTCCGAAAGTCGTGTCACGCGAAAGGTTACTTGAAGAACTGTGGGATGATCAGTCATTCGTCGACGAAAATACGCTCAATGTCAACATGGCCCGCGTGCGCAAGAAATTAACGGATTACGATGTGCAGTCTTGGATTGAAACGGTGCGTGGTGCGGGATATCGCTTCATGCCGGAGACGGAAGCGTAATGAAGGCTTTCACACTGTTTGTTAAAGAGCATGTATCGTTCATGTTATTTCAAATCGGACTCGTATCGTTCATTTTACTATTGTTTTGGCTTGACGGTTTCCGCAGTCCAAACACGGCGGTCTATTCGGTCGCGATGAGTATTTTACTTACAGCGGGTTATTTACTTGCGAAATTCATTAGGCGGCGTACATATTACGCGAAGATTGCTGAAAAACCGAAGCAGATGGAAGATGCGTTGATTCGGCACGTTATGACACCTGAACATCAACAGACGATGGAATTTACACGTGAATTATATCGCCTGTACCAGCGTGAAGTGCAGACGTTATATGACAGACAAAATCGTCATTTACATTTCGTGAATCAATGGGTGCACCAAATGAAAACGCCGATCTCAGTTATAAATTTATTACTGCAAGAAGAGGAAGTGGATAAGAAGAGTATTGAACAGGAAGTGGGGCGCATCCAAAATGGATTGGAAATCGTCCTGGTCAATGCACGGCTTGAAACATTTGAAGAAGATATGCAAATTGAACGGCTATGGCTTCGGCAAGTGTTGCAAGAAGTGCTCAATGATAATAAGCGGCTCTTTATTGCGAACGGTCTATTTCCCGTGCTGAACGTCGATGAACACTTAACGGTTGCGACCGATCGAAAGTGGATCAAGTTCATGCTCAATCAATTCATTACGAATGCAGTGAAATATACGTTTGAAAAAGGGAAGAAAATACATGTCAATGCGGTGCAGCTTCCAGAAGGACTGTGTCTGGAGATTGTCGATGAAGGAATCGGAATCCCAGCATCCGATTTACACCGTGTGACGAAAGCTTTCTTCACAGGAGAAAACGGCAGATTGTCTGGTGAATCGACCGGCATGGGGCTGTATATAGCGTCTGAAGTCTGTGAGAAACTAGGCCATCAACTGACGATATCCTCGCAGCAAGGTGAAGGCACGACGATCGCATTACTATTTACAGACGGAGAGGCGGGTGAACAACCAAATGACACAACCGGTCGTTAAGATGGAAGATATAACGAAAATCTATGAAGGAAAAGTGGTACACCGTGCATTGAATCAATTGGACTTCGATGTGCAAAAAGGGGAGTTCGTTGCGATCATGGGGCCGTCGGGTAGCGGTAAGACGACGTTGCTCAATTTATTGATGGCCACGGATATTCCGACGTATGGCAAAATTGTCATTGGTGGGGTAGAACCCGAGAAACTCAGTCAAAATGAAATTGCTTTGTTCCGCAGACGACAAATCGGGTTCGTCTTTCAGGAAATCAATTTACTGCAAATGTTGACGGTGGAAGAAAATCTTGTCTTGCCGTTAACGCTTGATGGATTACCTATCGAAGAGATGAAAAAACGTGTGAAAGATATGGCACAAAAGCTGAATCTAGAAGATATTTTGGAGCGCCGACCGGATGAATTATCAGGTGGACAAGCACAACGTACCGCGATAGGGCGAGCGCTCATCCATCAGCCGAGCATTGTATTAGCGGATGAACCGACAGGAAACTTGGATTCCAAGTCTGCGAAAGATGTACTCGAATTACTCGAACATATTAACCAGCATGAAAAGACGTCGATCATTATGGTGACGCACGACCCGGTCGCGGCAAGTTACTGTGATCGCGTGCTATTCATTAAGGACGGAGAGTTTTTCAATGAAATTTATAAAGACGAACGCCGGCAAACTTTTTTTCAGCGGATTTTGAATGTGTTGTCATTACTTGGAGGGAATGTGAATGACTTTTCGACAGTTCGCTTATCGTAACGTCCTTCGTAACCGCCGAGTGTATGCAGCATTTTTCATGGCGAGTGTATTTTCCGTCATGGTATTTTTCCTTTATTCGATGTTGCTGTTCCATCCGTCCATTGAAAACACCTTCTTAAAAGAGATTTCAACGCTCGGCATGGGCATAGCGGAAATCATTCTATTCATTTTCACACTGTTTTTCTTATTTTATTCAATGCGCGCATTTTTGCAGGCGCGATCGAAAGAGTTCGGTGTGTTACTACTTCTTGGAATGGCCAAACGCCAGTTGCATCGACTTATTTTCATTGAAACGATGTTACTAGGCTTTGCCTCGATCATCAGTGGAATTTTCCTCGGCTTCATGTTCTCGAAGTTCTTCTTCATGATCGTCAAAGCGATTGTGCAAATTCCAGTGTTACCGCTTTATTTATCTTGGAAACCATTCGTGCTGACGATGGGCGCATTCCTTAGTTTATTCGCTATCATTTCCTATATCGCCCCTGTATTCATTCAGCAAGGGCAAGTATCGGATTTATTACATGGGGATATGGCGGTGCAGTCGGTTTATTCGTACTCGAAAAGCCGTGGGATCTTTGGTGTGGTGCTCTTATTGCTTGCGTACGCGATGGCGGCATTCGTCTCACGTTCGAGCATCATCAGTCTGTTCTTCTTGCTACCGCCACTCCTCACCATCGGGACGTATTACTTTTTCACGGACACGTTACCGCTCGTCTTGCATGCACTGCGACGGCAAAAGAAGTTTTTTTGGCGAGACTTCTGGATGATCTCGATCTCGGAAAGCATCGTCCGTTTAAGAGAAAATGCGCGGATGTTCTTCATCGTGACAATCGTTTCGACGATCGCGTTCATGTCGGTCGGTATTCTGGCGTCGTTAACGTCGTTCGCTTCGCAATACCGTGAAGTGAATCCACTCGGGCTTATTTATAAAAGTTTGCCACATAATGAATTCGAATACGCGCATATCGCGCAATTGACCAATGAACTCGAACAGGAAGGCCTCGATTATTGGGCTGTACGGTTTCGTGTGCTGCAACAGCAATCATCCTATACTAAAAACAAAGTCCATATCGTCAAGTTGTCCGACCTGAATGAATTGGCCGCAACCTTCGGGGAAAAGCCGCTTTCATTGCAAAGCGGACATGCGTTGTTCTTACCGGCAACAGCAGCCGCTGCTAATCAGTTGTCGACAGAATCAGTCAATACAGAACTGGCTAATAGTGGCGTGTCACTTGATATCGAAGGCGTCTATCCGTATAAACTGTTTCCGCCGAACGCAATCGGGCTTAATACGATTGTCGTCAATCACTTGGACTTCGATCGGATTGAAGAACATGCAGGTGCCGATGCACTGGCGTTTAATTATTATGCGTTTAACGTGCGAGACTGGCAAGAAACGCAAGAAATTGGATTGTCTATCAATGCCCAAGTGCTGGCCGGGCTCATGCTCGAACACCGCGATCCGGTGCGCTACGAGTTTGAGAATCCCGGATTGAATTACTCGCATATCCGCATGACGTTTTCGTTGCTGTTGTTTATCGGGTTATTGCTGGCGGCCGTATTTTTCCTTGCGTCTGGGAGTTTCATTTACTTCCGGTTGTATACGTCGCTCAGCTACGATCGACGGCAGTACGCGGTGTTGCAGCGGATTGGGATGACGGATCGGGAGTTCACGAAGATCGTCAACCGGCAGTTGATTCCGCAGTTTTTCTTCCCGTGGGGTGTGTCGTTCATCCACAGTGTGTTTGCTTTTATGTCGCTGCAAGTGATTTGGGATGCGCTCGCCGAGATCTCGATCGTCAAAGAACTGGCGCTCGTGCTGGCGGGCTTTGCGCTAATGCAAATTTTCTATTTCTACCTAATCCGCTGGCGCTATATTTCACATATTAAGGCACCTACTTCTTAAAGAAGAGGTGTCTTTTTGAATGACAGTAGTTTAGTTCTAAAATACAAGTGGAAGGGCATAAGGGTAGGGATTTGCGCTCTAGGCGGACGCGTTCTGGAGGGCCCGCGGTGAGCCCCCTAGTCGCTGCGCTCCTTTAGTGGTCTCACCTGATCGGGCTGATCCTCCCAGAGTCGCCGCCTGCCGCTCCAATCCCTTACAATCAGAGTAGGTGATAATTTTCAAAGTTCACTGCAGTTAGGGTTGTCATTGCTTTTGTAGTTGGACTATGATTTGAACTTGACTGAAATATGCTCAAAGCCTAAAGTTACACACTATTGTTAGTAAGAGGTCTATACCTAAACACTTTGAAAGTAGGATTGAAGCGGAAGCTGGGGCGACTCCTAGAGGATCAGCGTGCGCCTTGAGACCCCGCAGGGAGCTAAGCGGACGAGGAGGCTCAAGCCACGCCCTCCGGAACGCGTCCCCAGCTGGAGCTTCAATCCCATCCACTCAGCCCGTCCATCCTATGCTATTAAACTAAAATAATTAAATTCCCAGTAAAGTCTTGCCAATTATTTGTTTTATCAGTATAATGAACGAAATACTGAATGGTTATTCATTCACTTGTTAGGGAGATGAAAGCATGAATTTAGTTTCAAGTGTTCAGCAAACCGCACAGACCAAGCCAAGTAAAATCGCCTACCACTTCATGGGAAAAGACACGACGTACGCAGAGTTCGACATGTCCGTATCAATGTTCGCCAACGCACTACAAAACCTAGGGGTCCACAAAGGGGACAAAGTCGCATTCCTACTCGGCAACACGCCGCATTATCTGATCTCACTCTATGCCACTATGCGAATCGGAGCGACAGCTGTGCCGATCAACCCGCTTTATACACCTGACGAAATTTCGTACATCCTAGAAAACAGTGACGCCAAAGCCGTAATTGCGATTGATCAATTATTGCCATTAGTAGAAGTCGCAAGCCAGTCATTCCCAACGATTGAGAACTATGTCGTCTGTGAACTGAGCCCAGATGCTGCACAGAAATTAGCTGAGCTGGACGATACAGTAAAGGCAAAAGTGCATCCATTTAGCATGCTTATTAAGAAATCAAAACCGATGACAGAAGCGGTAGAAGTTGACGAAAATGAAAGCGCTATCATATTGTATACATCTGGAACGACAGGACATCCAAAAGGTGCGATGTTAACGCATAAGAATATTTACTCGAATGCGCGTGATGTAGGAGACTATTTAGGTTTCTCCGAGAATGATAAAATCGTAGCGACATTGCCTTTATTCCATGTATTCGCATTAACTGTCGTCGCGAATGCGCCACTCGTTAAAGGTGCGACGATTTTACTTGAACCACGCTTTAGCCCGGGCGAGATCTTCCATATGATTCGCGAGCAAAAGGCGACCGTATTTGCTGGAGTTCCTACTATGTACAACTTCCTTTATCAATATCCGGAAGGGAAAACAGAAGACTTCGATTCAATCAGACTAGCGATTTCAGGTGGATCGTCTTTGCCTGTTTCGTTGCTTCATAACTTCGAAGAGAAATTCGATGTGCGTGTTTCGGAAGGCTATGGTTTATCCGAAGCTTCACCGGTTACTTGTTTCAACCCGTTGGATCGTGAACGTGTTCCCGGCTCGATCGGAACGAATATTATGAATGTCGAGAATAAAGTGGTCGATGAAAATGGAGACGAAGTTCCTGACAATCAAGTCGGTGAACTCATTGTACGCGGACCGAACGTCATGAAAGGGTATTATAAAATGCCGGAAGAAACTGCAGCTGCACTTCGTGACGGTTGGCTCTATACAGGCGACTTGGCGCGACGAGATGAAAACGGTTACTTTTATATCGTAGACCGCAAGAAAGATATGATTATCGTCGGCGGATTCAACGTCTATCCGCGAGAAGTAGAGGAAGTGTTGTTTAGTCACCGCGATATTGTGGAAGCTGCAGTCGTTGGTGTACCGGATACAAACTTCGGTGAAGAAGTACAAGCTTACGTGGTGTTGAAGGAAGGTTCGGACGCTACAGAACAGTCGTTGCTTGAATTCTGTGCGAAGCGCCTCGTGAAGTACAAAGTGCCGAAAACGATTGAGTTCCTAGATGAGTTGCCGAAAAATACGACAGGTAAAATTTTAAGACGTTCATTGAAAGATCAAGTGAAAAGTTAAGGATGATGGAAACGAGTGATGGGGAATGAAATCCCGTCACTCGTTTTTTTTACGCAATAATTGCCAAAGTAAGTGGAGTCTTGTTATGGTTTAGAGAGAATAGTAAGAAAACAGGAGGGATTAGATGGATAAACGATGTGTAACGATTGACGATCTATTTGAAACGAAATCAGTGACGAACCCGGTCCTGGCACCTAACGACCAAGAAGCAGTGTTTACCGTGACGGAATTAAATAGAGTGGACAACGCGTATCACTCAGCGATCCACCATATCGATTTACAGACGGGTGACGTAACGCGCTGGACATACGGTAAGCAACGAGTCGGTGCAACGAAATGGTCTCCAGACGGCAAGCAAGTAGCTTTTTTATCGAATCGAAGCGGAACAGATCAACTGTATATGATGCAAACAGCAGGCGGGGAAGCCTATGCATTAACGGACTGTAAAAAAGGGATCGATTCATTCGAATGGTCGCCGTGCGGCAAGAAAATCTGGTTTACGGGTAAGCTTACAACAGGCGAAACATTTCCTATTACGGTAGAGAAGCAAAAAGGATTTCCCAAACCGATCCGCGTGACGAAAATGAAATACAAAGAAGATTTCATCGGCGTCTTACCGCCAGACGAATACACACAAATCGGCTATGTCGATGTAGCTACGTGCAATGTTTGTAATTTCACGAAGGAACCATTTGATCATTCATTAGAAGCGGTTTCGCATGACGGTAAACACTTGGTCATCGGGGTCAATCGCAACAAACAGACCGATCATGACTTCAGTGTTCCGTTAGTACTCGTGGAGATTGAAACGAAAAAAGAGACTGTCATTCTCGACGAACCAGGCTATTTCGGCCAAGTCGCTTTCTCTGCAGACGATCGCTATATTGCGTATACCGGGTACGATCTGACGTTCCAAAACGTCACACAGGCGGATGTGTTCGTCTATGACCAAACGAACGGACAGACGATGAATCTAACAGCGGGAATTGACGCACCGGTCGGAGACGAAAGTATTTCCGATCACTTGCAGCAAACGATTGCGCCAGGTGTCGTGTGGACGGAAGACGAGCAACTGTATTTCCAATTATCGAGTATGGGGGAAGTGCGTTTGTATGCGGCTACACTCGACGGCGCGATCTATCCTGCGACTGGCGAAGAGGAACATGTCTACGGGTATGATGTGGCGACTGACGCTGAATTCGCGTTGCTTACTGTCAGCACGATGACCAATCCAGGAGAATTGTATCGCCAAACGATTGCGACAGGTGAACGAACGAAATTGACTTCATTCAATGAAGGCTGGCTGAAGAAAGTCGAGTTAGTTGAACCGGAAACGATTCATTACTCGAATGGGAACACCGATATTCAAGGATGGCTAATGAAGCCAGCGAAATGTACAGCAGGTCAAACGTATCCACTCATTGTAGAAATTCATGGCGGACCGCATGCGATGTACGGCTATACGTATTTCCATGAGATGCAAGTACTAGCTGCGCAAGGGTACGGTGTTCTCTATCTCAATCCACGGGGCAGTCACGGCTACAGTCAAGCATTTGTTGACGCGGTGCGCGGCGATTATGGTGGCGGTGGATACGAAGACATAATGGCAGGATTAGATGAAGTATTGAAAACAGAAGATTGGATCGATGAAACGCGCCTTGGTGTAACGGGTGGTAGCTACGGTGGCTTTATGACGAACTGGATTGTCGGGCATACGAATCGTTTCAAAGCAGCGGTCACGCAACGTTCTATCAGCAACTGGGTCAGCTTCTTCGGCGTATCCAATATCGGCTACTACTTCACCGACTGGCATTTAAAAGCGGGGATGACAGATGTCGATACGCTCTGGAAGCAGTCACCGCTCAAGTATGCGGAGAATATCGACACTCCTCTATTGATTCTTCATGCGGAACGAGATTTCGTTTGTCCGATCGAACAAGCGGAACAACTCTTTATAACATTAAAAGATTTAGGTAAAGAGACAGAATTTGTGCGCTTCCCCGAATCCGATCATAATATGTCAAGAACAGGGAAACCGAACTTACGAATTGCGAGATTAGAAGAGATTACCGGGTGGTTTACACGTTACCTATAAGGTAAGATAAAATTGTATGCTCAAACAGCTATACATGCGAAATATTGTGTGTATAATGAGATACGAATTACACTTATAAAAAACACTTGAGAAGAGGTTCTGCATGATGGAAGAACAATTACTGTACAGAATAGAGTCGGATTTTATCGGAGAGAAGAAGGTGCCACAAGACGCGTATTATGGTATTCAAACATTACGCGCAGCAGAAAACTTCCCCATCACGGGCTACCGCGTTAACCGCGACTTAATTCGTGCGATTGCAATCGTCAAAAAATCTGCAGCACAAGCTAACCGCGACATTGGTCAATTGGACGCTACTCTTGCAGAAGCGATCATTACAGCATCTGAAGAAGTCATCAATGGCGCATTTCGCGACCAGTTCCTCGTCGACCCGATCCAAGGGGGAGCAGGAACGTCAGTCAATATGAACGCAAACGAAGTCATCGCCAACCGTGCACTTGAAATTCTCGGTTACAAAAAAGGCGAATACGATATTATTAGCCCGAACTCGCACGTCAACATGGCGCAGTCGACAAACGACGCGTTCCCGACTGCGATCCATATCGCCACACTAATGAAGGTAGACAAGCTACTCGGTGTCATGGAATCCCTTCATAAAACCTACTTGAAAAAATCTATCGAGTTCCAATCGGTCTTAAAAATGGGCCGTACACACTTACAAGACGCGGTTCCGATCCGTCTAGGACAAGAATTCGAAGCGTACGCAATGGTACTACGCCGCGACATCGAGCGCATCCGTGTATCACGTGTCTACTTATATGAAATCAATATGGGCGCAACTGCTGTCGGAACCGGCTTAAACGCAGATCCACTATACATTCAGAAAGTAGCTAGCTACCTGTCAGAAAACAGTGGTTTTGAATTAAAGTCTTCTACGCACTTAGTAGACGCTACACAAAACACGGACTCGTATGTTCAAGTATCAGCGGCATTACGCGGTACGATGCTGAACCAATCTAAAATCTGTAATGACTTGCGCTTGATGGCATCCGGCCCACGTACAGGTCTATCCGAAATTTCATTACCAGCAAGACAACCTGGATCGTCTATCATGCCAGGAAAAGTCAACCCGGTAATGGCGGAAGTGATGAACCAAGTGTCGTTCCAAGTCGTCGGAAACGATATGACGATCGCATTGGCATCCGAAGCGGGCCAGTTCGAATTAAACGTTATGGAGCCAGTACTAGTGTTCAATCTTCTCCAGTCATTGAAAATCATGACAAACGTTTTCGGCGCATTCCGCGATTATTGTTTAGATGGAATCAAGGCAAACGTCGAGCACTTAGAAGAGTACGTTGAGAAGAGTATCGGTGTCATCACAGCAATCAACCCGCACGTTGGCTATGAAGTGGCGTCGGAAATTGCGAAAGAGGCACTGTTAACGAACAAGTCAATCCGTGAGATTTGTATCGAGCGAAATATCTTGTCGAAGGAAGAGTTGGACGCAATTTTGCATCCGTTCGAGATGACGAAGCCTGGTATTTCGGGTAAAGAGTTGTTGAAGAAGAAGATTATTCTTTCGAAGTAAGGTTTTGCAGTGCGGAGGCTTGACGGGGCTAGTGGTTCGGGGAATGGGGCTCCAGACGGGACGCTTTCCTGCGGGCATGGCTTGAGCTTCCTCGTCCGCTAAGGTAAAGATGTGCTCCTAACGCTTCGCTTTTACTCGCAAAAGCCGTTCTTCGTTACGGCTTTCGCTACCTGCGGGATCTCAAGGCTCATGCTATTCCCGCGGGAGTCGCCCGTCTTCCGCCCCATTCCCTAGGTACATAGTGGGTGCTACTACAAGCGTACGCTGGCATGCTGAGTGATAGTTGTACTGAACTTGCCTATTGGATAACTTGAAGACATAGAGCGATATATTGAATCATTACTATCCAGTTATTCATATCTGCAATCTCTATCTACTCTGAGTTAGAAGGAGTATCTGACTATGAAAGTGCATAATATTATGGAGGTCGTGGTACGCGACGTGATTTCCAAATATCAAAACGAGTTGAATTTGCCGTGTACGTGCGATCATTGTCTTAACGATGTACTAGCGATGACGTTGAATCATGTGACGCCTCAATATGTCGTTGATGAAGCAAACAGTGCGTATATCCGGGCAGTCCATGAAGCGGATCGTCAAGGGGCTACTGCTATACTGACGAAAGTCGCATGGGCTGCGAGCGTTGTGGGACAAAATCCGCGATGTGGCAATATGAAAAATCCTTCCGAGTGATTCGGAAGGGTTTTTTCTTTGGGATAGGTGTGTTGTTGGAGGGGGTTGTTGCTTGTAGGGGTGGGGAGTGTGGTTGGGCCGCGCTCATAGTAGGTTGAGATCCGCTCTATGTGGATTGGTTAGCGCTCTATGATGTGTGTTGACCGCTCATAGTTTGCTGTGAGTGCTCTATTCGACCATTTAAACGCTCAATAATGACGTTTATCCGCTCAATCCAGCCGATTGAAAGTCTAAATCTCCACATTTCATCCGCTTTAATAGGAGCAGTGGCTAGGGCCGCGCTCATTGTTGGTTGGGATCCGCTCTATGTATCTCGGCAACCGCTCTATATTATGTGTTATCCGCTCATAGTTTGCTATGAACGCTCTAATCGACCATTTAAACGCTCAATAAAGATGTTTATCCGCTCAATCCAGCCGATCGATAGTCTAATTCCCCGCATCTCATCCCCTTTAAAAGTGACAGTGGTTGGCCCGCGCTCATAGTAGGTTGAGATCCGCTCTATGTAGCTCGGCAACCGCTCTATAATATGTGTTATCCGCTCATAGTTTGCTGTAAATGCTCTATTCGACCATTTAAACGCTCAATAAAGACGTTTATCCGCTCAATCCAGCCGATCGAAAGTCTAATTCACCACATTTCATCCCCTTTAAAAGTGGCTAGGCCCACGCTCATAGTTGGTTGAGATCCGCTCTATGTATCTCGTTTACCGCTCTATAATATGTGTCATCTGCTCATAGTTTACGGTGGAGCGCTCTATCTAACCATTTAAACGCTCAATAAAGACGTTTATCCGCTCAATCCAGTCGATCGATAGTCTAATTCCCCGCATCTCACCCCCTTTAAAAGTGACAGTGGTTGGCCCGCGCTCATAGTTGGTTGAGATCCGCTCTATCCAACTCAATTCTCGCTCTATAACATCTGTTACCCGCTCATACTTTCCCATCAACGCTCTATCCAATCATCTAACCGCTCAATAAAAACGCCTATCCGCTCAATCCACCAGCCCACAGAACACACCTCCCCACGTACCGCAATTCATCCTCACCAATTCCTCCTTCACAGATGCCAATTCCACCGATTTCAGGTAGAATAAGTAACAGGAGTTGATCATATTGAAAACAGCGATTGTGACAGACACGACGGCGTATTTGCCGGATGATATAAAAGCAGAACTGGGGATTCATACGATCCCGTTACTCGTCACGATAGACGGCAAAGAATTTAAAGAAGACGCTGACATCACAACCGAAGCATTCTACGAAATAGTACGTGGCAAAGGCCCGCTACCGAAAACATCTCAGCCCGCGATTGGTGATTTCGAAGCGCTCTATAGCGAACTTGCGAAAGACTACGACGCGGTCATTACGATCCACCTATCGAGCGGCATCAGCGGAACGTATATGGGCGCGATTCAAGCTGCCGAGCTCGTGCCGGAACTAGAAGTGTTACCGTTTGATTCAGAGATTTCGGCCTATCCCCAAGGCTTTTACGCGATCCGTGCCGCGCAGCTTGCGAATGAGGGCGTGCATCCGCGTGAGATTATTGAAGAATTGAAAGAAATGCAGAAAGATATTCGAGCGTATTTCATGGTGAACGACTTATCGCATTTGCAACGTGGCGGTCGTTTATCAGGTGCTCAGGCGCTAGTTGGCGGACTGTTGCAAGTGAAACCGATCTTGCATTTCGAAGACAAAGTCATTGTCCCGTTTGAAAAAATTCGTACGTCGCGAAAAGCGATGAAGCGGATTTCGGATTTATTGTCGGAAGACGCAAAGAATCATTTGCTCGATGCGGCAGTGATCCATGCGAATCGCTATGACGAAGCAGTAGAATGGAAGAAACAGTTAGAAGAAAAACATCCGAACGTCGATTTCACGATCAGCCATTTTGGCCCGGTCATCGGCACGCATCTGGGTGAAGGGGCGATGGGGCTCGGTTGGGTGAAACGACGCGGAACCTGAACAGGGGGAACTGCATGTCCGAACGACACCAACTCAAGCAATTTTTGGCCGGACGCATTTGGTTGCGTCATCTTTTGCCATTCCCGGAAGAAACCGTTGACGAAGCCATCCGTCATGGCGAGATCCATATAGAACAAGGCGTCACGACGAAAAAGACGTGGCACGGTACGCACTATGCTTGTCAGCTTTGCCATAATGAAAATTCAACACGCTTCACTGTATTTGCGTGTGCGCAATGTGAAGCAACGTGCGCATATTGCAGAAACTGTCTTAACATGGGGCGCGTGTCTTGCTGTTCAGAGTTACTTACGTGGACAGGCACGCCACCAACTTTCTCGACGAACCATCGCATGAACTGGCAAGGGAATTTAACACCTTCTCAGCAAAAAGCGACGCGTGAGTTGCTCGACAGTACGAAACAAGGCGTATCACATTTACTTTACGCGGTGTGTGGATCCGGCAAGACGGAAATGTTGTTTCAGCCGATTCATTATGTATTGAATGAAGGCAAGCGGGTCTGTCTTGCAGCGCCTCGAGTCGACGTCATTTTGGAACTATTGCCGCGGTTAACGACGGCTTTTCCTGATACTACAATAGAAGCGCTATATGGTGGCGCGGAAGTAGAAAACTTCGACGCACAATTAATCCTCGCGACGACCCATCAGCTTTATCGCTTTCACGAGGCATTCGACGTGATTTTCGTAGATGAAGCCGATGCGTTTCCGTATACAGCGGACGAAACGTTACAGCGAGCCGTTAGAAAAGCCGCAAAACCTAACGCGCCGATTCATTTCGCCACCGCGACGCCTTCGAGTCAGTTGCTTGCGATGAATAAAAAGCAAGGCAACATATCTGTCCTCGCGAGACGTTATCACGGTCAACCACTACCTGTACCGCGTAATGAAGCGTTGTGGAATTACGAGAAACAGCTGAAAAAGAAACGGATTCCAGCGAAATTACTACGTTGGACTACCCAACGTCTCAACAAACAGCAACCGTTTCTCATCTTCTTCCATCAAATTGAACTGATGGAACTGGCTGAACCGTTATTTCAGAAACTGGATGAGCGGATTTGTGCCGTTCATGCGGAACATGAGGATCGCAAAGAACGGGTGCAGTTGCTGAGGCAAAAAGAAATTCCTGGCTTGCTGACAACGACGATTCTCGAGCGCGGGATTACGATACCGAATGTGCAAGTGGCGGTTGTGGGAGCGGAGCAAACGATTTTTAATAAAGGTGCGTTGATTCAAATTGGTGGGCGAGTGGGGCGTTCTGTACCGAATACGTCAGGCGACTTCGTATTGTTTCATCAAGGGATCACACAGGCGATGGACGAGGCGAAGCGGGAAATTCGGAAGTTGAATCGTACGGAGGTACCGCAATGACGTGTTTACTTTGTGATAAAGCCCTACACGATCAGCCGACTTGGCAACACTTTCTCGGTATTCAAAGAGACGCTTTTGCTTGTCCGATTTGTTTAGAGAAGTTCGAACGCATCGATCAGGTCATAGAAGACGATGTACTCGATTCTGTCCATTCGCTGTATGCATATAATGAAGCAGCGAAAGAGTTCTTGCATCAGTTCAAGTTCATGCAAGACGTCGCGCTCGCGCAAATTTTCGCGTCTTCATTGCGAAGCGTACTGAACGATTCCAAGAAGATTGTCGTGCCGATTCCGATGCATCCGATTAATAAACGGAAACGAACTTTTTCGCAAGTCGATGCGTTGCTAGAAGCAGCGAAGATTCCGTATCAATCGCTACTTGAAAAGACGACGGAATCGGTCATGGGAGAAAAATCTCGTAGCGAACGTCTCGCGATGACTGAACTATTTCATGTAACGGCCGATATACAACGTAATGAAGCAGTGTATGTACTTGTCGACGATATTTATACGACTGGCACGACATTGCGTCACGCAGCAGAGGCGTTGAAACAGCGCGGTGTACAACGAGTGGAAGCTGTGACGTTGTTTAGACCTATGAGAGAGAAGTGAGAGAGATGGCGGAAGTACGAAATTGTCCGACATGTGGCGGTATGTTTAATTACACGGGCCTTCGGGATGTGTGTGGAACGTGTGCGCAAGCGGAAGAGCAAATGTATGAAACGGTGTATCGATTTTTACGCAAGCGGGAAAACCGTGCGGCGAATATCGACCGAATCGTGGAAGTAACAGGCGTGACATCAGAATTATTGTATCGCTGGGTGCGAAAAGGAAGACTGCAACCGGCATTGTTCCCGAATCTTGGCTATCCATGTGATAAATGTGGCGCATTAACATCGACAGGTAAGATCTGTGCCAAATGTACGGAGGAAATTCAATCTGACTTACGGACATTTGACGCAGCGGAAGAGCTTCGTGAAGCTATAAAGGCGCAAGAACGAGGCACATATTACACTCAAAAAGACGGTAGATGAGGAAATACGAAGCGAGCAGTTCGTACTGCTCGTTTTTTCGTACAAAAGCCTCTAAAAACTTCTTGAAATCTGCCGAAGTAAAGAGTAGGACCCAAATCTACCATAAGAATTGAAAGGAGCGAGACGTATGAAAATAGATGGATTTAAACCACAAGCCGTCAACCCGTACCGCAATCAGCAAATGAAAGTAGAACAAACGAAGCAAGCAGCGCAAGTGAAAACGGATAAGCTCGAAATTTCTTCAGAAGCGAAAAAATTATCTGCCACTTCACCGATTGAATCCGCAAGACAACAGCGTGTACAGGAATTGAAAGCGCAAGTGCAATCTGGAGAATATCAAGTAGATGCGAGCAAACTCGCTTCCAGCATGCTGTCGTATTTCAATAAGCCATAAGGAAAGTAGGGTTAGACATGTCCATTGAACCAATTTTGACAACGCTCAATCACCTAGAAAAACTGCATACGAGCTTGCTCCGTCTGTCGAACGACAAGACCGCACTGCTAAAAAGCGGTGACGTCGACGGGATTGACCAGCTGTTGAAGGAGGAGCAAGCTCACCTAGCAGCTATTGTACAAATGGACCAGAAGCGCCTGCAGGAAGTGAAGCAGTATATGACCGCACAAGGACGTGTAGTGCCTGCTGAACCGACCATGACGCAATTAATCGAAGTAGCAAACATTCCGGACAAAGAACAGTTAGCAGAGGCGAAGGACCGTCTCCTGCATGCGATTCATGAGTTGAAACAGCAGAACGAACTCAATCAGCAACTGACCTATCAATCTCTTCAATTTGTGAATCTATCGCTGGACATGGTCCGTCCGCGTCCGGAAACCGTCAACTATTCGAAAAATGAAGTACAAGGGCAGTCACAAAGCAGAGCCAAAGCGAAGCTCTCCTCATTCGACTCCCAAGCATAAGGAGGACATCACATGCGCTCGACATTCATGGGACTAGAAACTAGCAAACGCGGATTGTATACACAGCAATCCGCTCTTTATACGACAGGGCATAACGTAGGGAACGCGAATACGCCTGGCTACTCACGCCAACGCGTGAACATGCAGGCGACGTCTGGATTTCCTGGAGTAGGACTGAACGCGGGCACGACTCCTGGCTTTCTTGGGACAGGGGTGGAAGCGGGAAGTATTCAGCGGATTCGGGATACGTTTGTCGATCATCAGTTTCGTAATGAATCGACGAAGCTTGGGTATTGGGAGTCCCGTACGAATGCCATTGCGCAAATGGAAGACGCAGTTGGCGAACCTTCCGAGTATGGTTTACAACAATCGATGAGCGACTTTTGGCAATCGTTGCAGACGCTTGCGACGAATCCGGAGAACGGTGGCGCGCGGGCAGTCGTTGTAGAGCGTGGGGTGGCGGTAGCGGACTCGTTTAACTATATTCATAAGTCGGTTTCTGAAATTAAAGGGAATCTTGGCGACCAGATTGACTTCAGCACAAATAATATAAACTCATTGCTGAGTCAAATTGGAGAGTTAAATAAACAAATCGCTACAGTAGAACCGAATGGCTATTTACCGAATGATCTCTACGATGCACGTGATGGTTTACTAGATCAGTTGTCTAGCTATGTACCGATTGAGACGAGCTATAAGAAATCGGCTGGACGTGCTCTTGCGATTTCGGAAGGTACCGTGACCATTAAGATCAAAACGAATGTTCCAGGAAAAACGATAACTGTAGTACAAAATGACAAAGCCGCAAAACTTACTGTAGACGGCAAAGATCCAGATAAGCCGTTTCCAGATCCTATGACTGGCTTCACGTTTACAGGCGGACCGATTGAGAAACCTGAAGACGGTAAGCTGTCAGTCACTGAGATGGTCAAAAGTGGTGAATTGAAATCACTTGTGGATTCATATGGGTATCAAGATGGCGATCAAGTAAAAGGGCTGTATCCTGAGATGCTGGCTAAGTTAGACAAAATGGCGAATGAATTTGCTAAAGCGTTTAACGCAGTTCATGAAGAGGGTACGGACTTAGCAGGTGTAAAAGGCGAGCCTTTCTTTGTTTTACCTACTGACGCAACCGAATTTACCGCAAGTAATATTGCAGTGAATGATGAAATCAGAAAAGATCCAAATAAACTGGCAGCCTCGGATTCAAAAACAGGTGCGGAAGTCGGTAACGGCCAAAACGCGAAAAAACTTGGCGATGTATTCTTTGCGAAGTTACCAGGCCTAGACGGTTCAAGTGTTCAGAGCTACTATGCTCAAACAATCGGCCAACTAGGGGTAGAAGGACAACAAGCTATTAAAATGACAGATAGCTCAGGCGTATTGCTGTTGGCTGTATCCAACAGACGTGACTCCATCAGCTCCGTCTCACTAGACGAAGAAATGACCGACATGATCCGTTTCCAACAAGCATACAACGCATCTGCCCGAATGATCACTGTGATGGATGAAGCGCTAGACAAAATCATCAACGGTATGGGTACAGTCGGCAGATAAATTAGGAGGAATCTTCATGCGTGTAACACAATCGATGCTCTCTCAAAATATGCTGCGTAACTTATCGAGCAGCTATGATAAAATGGGCAAACTGCAGGAACAATTGAATACAGGCAAGAAAGTAACCCGTCCCTCCGATGATCCGGTAACGGTCATGAAAGGTATGGGCTACCGCATGCAGGTCGACAAGGTAGAGCAATTCCAAAAGAACATGGGCGAAGTGAATAACTGGCTCGATAGTTCGGATGATGCGTTGGATGGAGTAGGACAAGTTTTACATCGTTTGAAAGAGCTGGCTACCAATGCTTCCAACACGGGTGCGATGACAGAGACAGATAGGAAAGCGATAGAAACAGAAATCGGTCAGCTCCGTGAACACTTGCAAGATATGGCCAATACTAAAGTTGGCGATAAGCATATATTCAGCGGCAGTATGACGGATCAACCACTTTTTAATAAGGATAAGGGTACGTTTGAAGATGGAGATTCATTTTCTAAAAACGTAGAAATAGAAGTATTCGACGGTATAAACTTACGAGTCAGTACCGATGTAAGCTCTATGTTTAAAGAAATCGATGATATGCTTGTTAAGGTAAAAGATCTAACGGCAACAGGTTCTTCAGGTACTGAAAGTTTCGGTAAAATGATTGGTGATATCGATGGCCATTTGGATGTCGTTCTTTCAAAACGCGCAGACATCGGCGCCCGTTCCAACCGTGCAGAACTGATGAACAATCGTCTCGAAATGCAAGAAGGTGCAGCGAAGAAACAACGTTCTCAAAACGAAGACGTTGATTATGAAAAAACGATTACGGATTTGATTACATCAGAATCGATCCATCGTGCAACATTGTCAGTTGGCGCTAGAATTATGCAGCCTTCTTTAATGGATTTCCTACGCTAAAAGATGTGGCGGACACTAAGCAAGTGTCCGCTATTTTTATATAAGAAAGTAAGGGAGTGATAGAAGTGAACATTCCACAGCTTCAAATTCAAACCACACCGGCAAAGATTGATCTGCAAGTGACGAAACCTGTTCAAGAAATCCAACAACCAAGAGCTACACTGAGTATTGAACAACCTGCGGCTATTCTCGAAATGTCAACAACCCGACCGCAACTATCACTCGATACAACAGAAAATCGGGCAGACATCGATATGAAAAGCGTATTCCGTCGAACAACTGAAAATGCTCAATACGGCATGCAGAAAGTACAAGAAGGCGCAGCTCGCCGTGCACAAGAAGGTCAGCAACTCATGAAAATTGAAAACGGTTCAACGATAGCGGATATCGTAAAACAGAACACAGAGAAACCGATGGCGGAACTGCAAGTGAAATTCGTAGGGGATCGAACAAAAATCAAAACAGGTATTACGCCTGGTTCACTGGACATCAACGTAACTCCACAGAAACCGAAAATCGATGCGCAAATAAATAAACCAATCCATAACTATACGCCTGGTAAAGTATCTGTAGAGATGCAACAATACGGATCTATACAAATTGATTGGAAAGTTTAATGAATAGAAATAGAACGATGAGTAATCAACTAGCAATATGTTAAAAAGGAGAGAAATCTAGTGACACAACAACTAAAAGAAATCCAAACCAAGTTCCACGGTAAAATAGAAGTAGATCTATCTAAAGCATGGCATTTCCCAAAAGGACTTCCAGGATTCGAAGAGGAAGAAGAATTCGTCATATTGCCAATCGGTGATAATCAGGAATTTCAAATCATGCAGTCGACTAGAGAAGCTGGTGTTGCATTCGTCGTAGCGAATCCATACAAGTTCGTAGAAGGCTATGACATCAAAGTAGATGAACCAACAGTCGATTTACTAGAAGTGAAAAGCCCAGAAGACTTAATGGTACTCGGAATTGTCTTCATTAGAGAACCATTTGAAGATTCTACAATTAACTTACAAGCACCACTACTGTTCCAAACAAACAACAGAAAAGCCAAACAAATGGTATTAAATGATAAGCGCTATCTTATCAAACATCCAATAGATGAAAAGAAATTGGATAAAATGAAAGAAAAAACAACTAGCGGAAAGAGTGAATAACATGTTAGTACTTTCACGCAAAGCGGGCGATACGATTAAAATCGCAGATAATATAGAAGTGAAGATTTTGGAAGTAAAAGGTGACACGGTACGGGTAGGGATTGAAGCACCTAAGTCAGTAGAAATTGTACGGGGTGAACTCATTCAGTCTATTAAAGATACGAATACTGAATCATTGACGCTAGATCTGGACTGGTATAAAAACTTGAAGGATAACAAATAAAACATGGTGACGTCATCACAATAACCAATACAAGTCACTTAATCTCCACATTTCAAATAAATTGAAAAAGATTTCAATAAACTACTAAACACTCTAGTCACGCATCCGATATTAGTAGTGTAAGCGGCAGAGAGCGTCCGGCCGGTGCTCAAAACCGTAAAACAAATAAGGGACACAAGGACGTGTACCCAACAAACACTCAAGGAGGAAATTATAATGATTATCAATCACAACATGGCAGCAATGAATACGCACCGCCAACTAGGTTCAAACAACGCAGCAGCAGCTAACAACATTGAGAAGTTGTCTTCGGGTCTAAAGATCAACCGTGCAGGAGATGATGCAGCTGGACTAGCAATCTCTGAGAAAATGCGTGGACAGATCCGCGGTTTGGATATGGCTCAAAAAAACTCACAGGATGGAATATCTTTAATCCAAACAGCTGAGGGTTCTTTGAACGAAACACACGATATTCTACAGCGTATGCGTGAATTAGCTGTTCAAGCAGGTAATGATACAAATACGGGGAATGACCGTAAAGAAATTCAAAAAGAATTAAATTCACTAACTTCCGAAGTAAATCGTATCGGTAATGCTACAGAGTTTAATACCCAGAAACTGTTGAATGGAGATAAAGCGTCTCAGTATACATCTAAGTCCAATATAGAAGTAGATTTAACAGACATGACAGGTGGAAAAGTCACTGTAATGGGCAAAGAAATAACTTTTAATAATAACATTTCAGATACTGGTGATGACATCGCAGCTGCAATTAATGATGATGCTGAATTGTCCGCTAAATTTACTGCAACTAATAATGCAGGTATAGTTACAATTGAAACTAACAAAAATGCATCTTCTGAAGGTTTGACAGCAGATCTTTCAGGCGCTACAGATATTACTGGCGTAGTAACGACAACTGAGGGCGACTTTGATGATACTAACGTACTGAATTTCCAAATAGGTGCCAATGAAAATCAAAGTTTGAAAGTGGATATTTCTGATATGCGTGCGAGTGCACTAGGGCTTACTAATGCAGGTACTGGAGCTGGACTTGGTGTTACTGATGGAACATCAAGTACTATTACAGAACAAGCCCTTGATGTTTCTACACATGATAATGCTGCAGCAGCAGTAACTAAGATCCAATCAGCAATTGATCAAGTATCAGGTGAACGCTCAAAATTAGGTGCCACACAAAATCGTCTAGAACACACAATCAACAATCTCGGAACTTCTTCTGAAAACTTAACGTCTGCGGAATCACGCATCCGTGACGTGGATTATGTCTTAGCTGCGTAAGAAGTGAAAGACACAGTCGTCCTGACTGGTAACGGTCAGAGAGTACGACCGGGTGAATTGCTGGAAACCCCTGAAACTGTTCTTGCTACAACGTAACTGGAAACGGTCAGCGTGAATGCTTGAAAAAAGAACAGATTGGGCAATCAGCAGCCAAGCTCCTGTCTCGAAAGAGTGGAGAAGGTTCAACGACTAGGATAGACCATCTAAGGCATAAGCTATGATGATGAAATCCGTAGGAAACACAAGACTGAGTAGTTTGTGAATCCGAAGTGCCCGGCCCCTACCGATAGCGGAGGGTGAAGATATAGTCTAGTCATTAGTGAAAGCTAATGTTCGCACGATGGCGAAAGAGATGATGGACTTTACGAAGAACAACATCTTAACTCAAGCAGCACAAGCAATGCTTTCTCAATCGAACCAGCTTCCGAACGGAGTATTACAACTCCTTCGATAAACGGTTCAGGGACGCCTATTCGGTAACGGATAGGACGCATAACTGGGTGAATTGCTGGAACCTCCTGAAGTCCACTTTCCGACAACGCAGCTGGAAACGGCAAACGTGAACGGTTGAAAAAAAGTGGAATTGGACAATCAGCAGCCAAGCTCCTGTGAGGAAACTCTGGAGAAGGTTCAACGACTAGGATATACCGTCTAAGGCAAATCGCTATGACGATGAAATCCGTAGGGTGTCAAATGACATTCGAAGTGCCCAGCATCCTAGGTATTTAGGTTCAAGGATGGAGATATAGTCTGACCCTATTAGAGACAATAGGACTAGTTGCAAGCAAATCAACAGCCTCAGGGCGTACTACAACTATTACGTTAATGGTTAATAAGAACTATAAAAGAGACTTCTTACGAGAAGTCTCTTTTCTATAATGTTTTTCGATTTCGCAGTTCACGAATTTTGTAAACTATTGACCAATAGCTACGACCAAGTGCATCAGCTATTTGTTGGTCGGTGTTACCAGATTGTTTCATCTGTTTGATCGTTTGTATTTCATGCAAAGTATAAGGCAGTCTACGTTCCCTGGAGCTAGTCAGTAGTTGATAGTCTTCATATTTTTTATGCCATCTTTGTTTCTCGATATAGTAGCGGTAATGCCAATTCGTTTTATAACTCATTGAAGGACAGGTAATTGCTGCGGGTTCTATATCCTGTAGAAATAATAATGTATCCGCTGTTTTACTCGTACGTAAATAGTAACCATTGCCACTCGGAGTTTTTGTGAGGATAAATTCAGCAGTAGTTAATTTTTTAATTTGTTCTTTTAGTAATGACAATTCATCAAATGTGAAGCATTGTAAATAGAGAGCTATGTGAGGAGTAATATAAATCTTTTTATGATTATGATTCACTCGAGTGCTTAGCAGTAACGATCCATCATCCATATAGATTGTTGCAAGACTATGCACATTAGTTAAATTGTCGAGTTGGTTTGGCGGCAAACGTTTGGTTCTTCTATTATATTCATTTTTCTTGCTATAAAACTCAGCTTGCAAGTTACTCCATAAATTCTCGATTTTTGAATTGATCACAGTAGCTTCAAGATTAAATGTAAGGTAAGGATGAAGCTTCATTACTTTCCAGGCACGGTAGTCATATTGTTTGATAGAAAAATGTTCATAATAACTACTTCTGATTCCTTTGGTTTTTGTAGGGAGATGTGTCAGCATGCCATCTCCAATAATTGATCCCAGCATAATACTTTGCTGTGTAGTCGAAAGATCATCTAACGTATTCAGCGGTCGCGGTGATATGCTGTTATGCTGATGGAAACACTCTTGCACAATCTCACCCAACGTTAAACCTGTCGAAGCTTGGACAGAGCATAGAGCGTGTTGATTTTCTTCAGTCAGGCTCACTTGATAGCGTGTAGATTCATTGTTCTCTTGCCTCGCGTAATTTAATCTTTGGAAGTTGTTGCTCGTTACTTGGATAGAAGAGGCGTATTGCTGAATCATTTGATTGATTTCTTTTGTAGGTGCAGGAATAGATATTTGGTTGGGCAGTCGTATAGTTGTTCGTTTTGAAACTGGTTTGTGAACTGCTAGGTCTTTTACTTTATAAGCGAACAAGGGATGGATCCAAGGCGTTACTATACTTAGGAAGTATTTGATTTGCAATTGGTCATAGAGTATTAATCTCTTCTGTCCATCTATCGCGAACAGCAAATTAAATTTACTATTCATTACATATTGCAGTAACCGAAGCTCTTCGTCAGTCCATTGCTCAGTAGAAAGAATCAGCTTCTCGAGCGTTCCATTATCTTTCACTTTCAAGTGACCGCAGTCCTGGTACCACCACGTGAGAGTTTGATCGGTCATATGCTGTTTGACAAAATCGAGAGGTATACCCTTGAAGCTGTTCTGATACCAATCGGAGTATAACGCATCAGCAGTCGCACAGGGAGCAGATTCGATCACTACACGCTCTGTGAAGCCGAGTTTACTTCGTGTATCCGTAGTTTGTTCTTTCTTTATAACGAAGTTCGGTAAATAGGCTTGTAACTGTTGATTACAGGAATGAGCCCATTCAGTATGCTTTGTATGGAATGTGAAGCGGAAATACTTATGGCTAGTTGAGGAAGAAATAATACGTCCACTGCCGAGCAACAATGCACATAGCAAGCTGTTTAATTTTTTTGTAGAAAAAGGTAGCGAATTTATTTTCTGATTACTATTTTTACAATTGGCGGTGTATTGCTCCTTTGCAGCATTACCATCTTCAAGTAAAAAGCCGTAAGATCGTGAATGAGTAGAGTACTTCAATGTTCCAATCGTCATAGCGAGCCCTCCTATAAGATAAGAATACATGTTCTTATTATATAATAGTGGAAGGGTAATAGCTAATTATAATCTGATAATTGAACTGACATGTAAGTGTAAAGGAGGAGTAGCAAATGGCGGATCATTCAGAAGAACTCGAACGGTTGAAAGAACAACTTGAGCAGGTTAAGCAGCAGGATCGGATATTGGAAGAGATAGAGAAGCGGTTGTATAAGATGAAAGAGATTGCGAAGTATGCTTCGAGGTTTCGGCTAAGTGGGGAAGAAACGTTGGAGTTAGAGAAGCAGATCGAGGGGCATAAGGCTGCAATTGAGTCGTTGCAGAATTATTTAGACGTGTAAGTTATCATCTACACGTTTATCATTTATCTTGAAAAAGTAAATCATTGAATGTAGCAGTTGATTTAAATAGGGCGGTACTGTTTTATTATGCATTACACAACATATGTAGGAAGGATTGTCAACACTAAACTGGACACCATTTATAAGGTCTTTAATCTGAATTCCACTGGACTTTGATAGTCAAGCGTGCCGTGTATTCGAATTGTGTGACGCACAGGTAATTAAAAGTGAAGAGGAGATGTTACAGATGTTACTTCCTGAATTATCTTTATACGATCGAACGGAAATAACAGTAGCGTGGATACGTGATAAAGTATCTGGCCAAAATTTAAATATTCTCACTGTCATTGAAATATGTCCAAAAGAGCAGCCGATTTCCGAAGCGATTTTGCCAAATAACGAAGATCTTATTTATTGTAAAAGAATTAATAAAAATATGAGTTTATATATTGCAAGAAAGTACGACTTATCTCCAATCGAAGCATTAGAGTTTTTTAGAGGTAATGAAAATCTCCAGACAATAGTAATTGAAGGAAGGGAGTTAAAGTTCCCGGCAATTGGACATTTAGAGCTAGAACCACCCAAAGAAGTCCCATTGCTGATCTCGAGCAATTTACATCCTGATGACCGTGCGCTTTCCAACATATTACCGAAACGTCCTGTTGACCAGCGTGTGTCCTCATTAATGGATGTCAATGGCTCGGCTCTAAATAGAATAGGTCATAAAAACTTAGGAAAGATAACGGCTGCTATTAAGGAGGTTTTATTTGTAGATTTGATCAAGTATCAAGAATATATAGGTTCTTTTTTATTTTCTATGCCAAATCCTTACTTGCGCAATCATTCTATTCGATTACATCATGAACAAACAGCTGTCATTGTTGAATTTTATTTACGTCATGGAATGGATCTAAAAGGCGGAGAAATTGAGCTGGTTGATGAAAGAAGAGGAGGACAGGGTTTTGTTAAAAAAATTTCTATTGAACAAACAGTCCATATGATCCCAATTCCGTATTCGCCAGAAAAACTGAGAGTAAGGATATTTAGCCCGGAAGGCGTCCTGATTAGTGAGGAGGCTTCGCACTTTTTAATGAATATACATGTGAATATGCAATTAGCGGGGCCAACTCGTAAAATTCAGGTAACTGGAGAAGATGGCACCGCAAAAGAACAGTTTGAAGTTAAAACATTTTCCAGTGACAATATAGACATTTTGCAAGATAAAGAACAATCTCTTCATCAAAAGCTTGCCAGTGCTGAAGAGAGCAGGATGATGAATCAACTTGAAAGTCAAAGAAAATTCATTTATTTTCCAGGAAACAATGAAGATTCTAAGCAAAAGGCAACGGAAATTATTCGTGAGCTGATATCTCGAACCCGTGAGAGGTGTGTGATTTGTGATCCTTATTTATCTGGCAAGGATGTCGTGAGGTTTGCTACGCATGTCCGAAGCAGGAATGCGGATATTCAGTTATTAGGGTCAGCAAAACACCTGACAGAAAAAGCAAGCGACGGATATGTAAATGGAGAACTGCTTCACTCTGCAATCAGTCAGCTGAGTAAACACGATAAAAGCTTGCGAATAGAGTGCCGGGTTTTAAAAGGCAGAAAGAAAAGTCCTCTCCATGACAGATTTTTGATTATTGATGAGATTGTCTATATCTTAGGAAGCTCTCTCAATGAGTACGGATCGAAAGCCACGACTTTATTTAAAGTGCCTGATCCCCGACATATTCAGCGACAAGTTGATAGCTGGCTTAAAGAATCACCTTCTTTAGAAGAGTGGATTAGTGCAAGAACGAAAGAGGCAGATGCTGATGAGTAACGTGCTAAAACCCGGAGGAGAAGCAGAACTGAGTACCCCGAAAGGGCAAGAATTGAATTGTTCTACAGCCTCGGGACTTTGGTATTTTGATCATTTTATGGAAGCTGTAAAGCCGCCAGCAGTTTACAAGAAATTTGTAACGGAATCAAAAGAACGAATTTGGGTGTGGGATCCTTATGTTCGTGCTGGAGATGAAGTGCTATTTGAAGATGTGAGTAAAGAAGTGGATATCCGTATCTTGACAAGCGATGACATTAAGACAAAAATACCTTTGAAAACTGAGGAATTTATTGCCGGTATTTCTTCAGTTCAACAAAGTGCTCAATTTAAGTTGGAATTAAGGATTTATAATACCAATCCTAACGAAGAGAAAGGCGCCTTTCACGATCGTTATTTATTTGTGGATAAGCATGTGTATTCGGTCGGCGCCTCGATTCAGCATCATCGAAGAAGACTAACTTCCACCTCTATCCATCAAATACTGCAAGAGGACGCGAAAAGTTTAATTGAAGAGAAATTTAGAGACGTATGGAACCATCAAAATACTCAAAGTGCTATAACTTTAATCGGAGGGCGATTATGATTAGAGACGAGAGATTATCATTAAATCATTATTCAGTTATGCACCATAGAATTGAACTGGAAAAGAAGCGTAGTGAATATAGAGCGCAATATGATGTCAAAGTCTGGCGAGATGCCATTTTAAAAAGCGTACAGCGGATTATAAATCATTTGTTTGAAGATAAATTAGACCCGTTTGTATTTGAATCGTCTTTAAGTAGCGAAACAAATTATCATATTCAGATAGTAGAAGAATGGCTGAAAGACGGAACAGACATTATGTTTCCAAGAGAAGCTGAAATGGAGACGGTATTGAGCTGGTTTGGGGAGATATTGGCTGAAAATTCAGGAGCTGATTTCGTAACATGGGAAATACTTTTTGAACGAATATGCGAGAACCATATACTTGCACAAACTTGGATGCAATACTTGCCGATTGAAAGTATCCAAAAGAATGAAAATGAGTTAGCCCAATTACCAAATTTCACTGATCCTCTCGAATTAACAAATACGTGGGGATTGTACCATGATAAACAATACTGGAGTGGATTTAGCGAAAGTATGGAGAGTAAGAAAAACGATTCCCCCAACACTTGGGAATTTGTTAACAATACTCTGCGTTTCGACAACGAATTTATACACAAACCCATTATAGAACTCAAAAGCACTTTACTGTTTCGTTGTGATAAAAGTATTTGGGTGAAATGGCTAAGTGAATTACCGTTTTTGCAACTGAAAGACGCAGTTTTAGAAGCCTATTTAGATTTCGACTTACTTATTGAACTGCTTGAAATTAGTTTGAAGCAAAGCTGCGAAGAATTATCGGCTTTACTGATTTGGAAGTATCTCGATCTTGCAAAGCACATTACTGGAAATTTGGAAAAGTATTCAAGTGACAGATGGACAGCCAATGAAGCAGATAAGGAATTTGCAAAAGAGAATAAAAAGGAATTAGAAAAGTGGAAACAGCAAGAACTGCCTGAACGGATAACAGATATTGGAACTGTGCTTATAGATTCGGAAGAAACAAGGGGCACTCAGCTAGCTATTAATATATTGCAGACAATATCTATAAGAGGAAACAATAACGATCATATACATTCTACTGTTAGAAAGGTTTTTATAAGTAGGCTGGTGGATGATGAGGAAATTAAAGTTCATAGCATTTTAAATAAACCGATAACCGAAAGTTCTCTAATCTCTGCTACATTATTTCTTTACGAAAAAGATAGCAATTTGGAAAGTGAATCTACCAATTTATTATGGGATGCTTATTTAGAATTGTTGTTACGAGAAAGATTCTATTGGCACACTGAACTGAATAAAAACCAAGATGATTTTCTCTTGCTTTGGCTAATGGGAGGAATCTTAAGTGAATTTTTGGATTCTCAAAAAAAATTAGCAGAAGCCATGAAAGCAATAAATGCGGAGACTGAAGGATGGAGAGTTCAGCCGGACCTCATTTATGCGCTTAACAAGAAGGCTGTCCACTTGCTGATATGCGGGGCCATGTCAGCCGAATGGATGCATCAAAATCAAAAAGTACCGGAGGCGCAAGATATTTTTAACTTTGTATTCCATCAAATGAAACAGCGAATCCGATTGTTAACGAACCACGATCATGAAGAGTTCTATCCGCTGATTTTACAAGTATGGTCCAGACTTCCATCGATTTGCCCAGATGATTATGTACTTTTGGCTCAAGAGACCATAAATGAATTTGATAACTTGGATCATATTCTTTTATCTTTAACAATTCTCCGACAAAATATCTTGCGTGACAAAACAAAGATATTTGATCCGCAGCTAATCCAGCTGATGAAAACTAGCTTTGATGCTAAATTTCCGTTTGTAAAAATTAAATATGCACATTTGCCTGAACGGATTCAATGGTATGAGTCTTTTGATTGGTGGGAGGAATAGAGTTCTTTTCTGATATGCCTCAGGCTTGCTTGAAGAAATTAAAATATCATGCCTATGTATTGCATAACTCTGAAAAAACTCAGAATCGTTCTAGAGTTTTATACTACACAGGGAAAAATGTTTTTTTGGTAGATGAGGATGTAAACAAAGAAGTAATTGTTTTATCAAATAAATATTGTGCACCTGTGCATCACACAACTCCGACACTAGTCTAAATAGTTCTTGAGTTGTATGATACAGGTGCGCTAAACGACAATAAACTGAAGTTCAGCAACAGGGAAAAAATTGTCTACCTGTGCATCAAACAACTCGGACACTATTCTGAGTTGTTTGATACACAGGTAAATTTGTTTTTTTAACAGTCCGGCTTATTTTTACAAGCAGCACAAAAAATTGAGGAGGGGTAATGTGGCGGAGCGTGCTTACAGTATAGAATTGAAAAAAGACATAAGTGCAAAACAAGCGAGTGATTATTCGATTAAGGGAGAATTGTACGATATGCGGGCGTTTCAATGCAGCGATTCGAACTGTCAAATTCATATGACTTGTACCAACTGGAACCGAAAAGGGGTACGATACTATTTCACGCCTTCATCTCAAGACGAGCTGCATGTCATTGGTTGCAGTGAATTATCGACAAAGGAAATTAAAGAGCAGGAAAAACTCGAAAGTAACCTTGCCAAAGAATCTATTCGGAAAAACGGAATGATCAAGATGACGAAGTCGATGGGTAAAGCAAAAAGCCAAGATAAAACGGATATGAAAACTGAATTCACTGGTGAGAGAATGAATCAATCCACCAGCCCGACTACTAAGAAGAAAAGCGAAGCAAGACACGTTTATCCCATTGCCAGCTTCGTAAATTTATTTGAAGATGCTACAGTGGACAACGATTCCCAAATCGTCGCTATTGAAAAAGAACAAATATCATTGAATGATTTATTTATCCAAAGCAAAGCTAATTTTATTCCGTATGGATGTATGCGAATTATTTACGGGGAAGCGGTTATTAGAACCGCTGATTTCGGCAAAGATATGCTGGAAATTGAATTTCTCAACAGTAAATTGCCTAAAGTTTACTCTAATATAAAATCGATATCCAAGAATAAGTCTGTATCAGATGTGAAAAATCACCTAGACACAAACAAAACAGTAGTTGTCTATTATCGAGGCAAACTAATCAAAAATGGTTCTACTTTTAAGTTTGTGTCGTTCAATTATCAGGTCTTTAAGGATATCCATTTCTAAGGAAGTGGAAGGTCTATGATTTTTCCTTTAGTGAAGGATGCCTGTGTGAATAGTATGCTGAATCATGTAATGTAAAGATAAATATTGGATGAGCTATAGTCTTGGTCCATCTTATCTAACAAGAACTAAATGATCACATCTTCCAAGAGTTTACAGTTTGTGAAGAACTCTTTGAGAGAGTAATAGGAGGGAATGGAAAAATCTCTGGAGTCTATCCTGAATTAAAATGTTGAAGAAAACTATATGCCTGGGCTCTACTCATTTCATCCGCTCTAATTGAAGATTTTTGAAAGATAGTCTAACTCGTTAATTCGGGATACAGAACAGAATATATGAAATGTGCTAGTGATTCAGTTGATTTTGAAAGATGGATAGGAGACGAGATCTCTTGCTTTTATGCAAGTGCTGGCCATGCTTCGGCAGTCTCACAAGTTAAACGCCCGTAAGTCACAGATGCTTGTATAAAAAACGAACATGAACGTTTCGCATACAGGCGCTCAAAAATTATCCTCAGTAGCCTCTACTTTAGTTAGCCTCCTACTAAATCTCTCCAAAAGTAAAAACTCTCCATTTTCAACCGATATAATACCTATGTTAATCATACACACACAAATACATACTCAACAATAATAAAACATATCAAACGCGTGGAGGACTAAAAATGATGCTCATCAAAAACGGATCGTTTGGTTTACAGCGAAATATGAATCAAGCGAATGAGCGTTTGGAGAAATCGATGGGGAAGCTGTCTAGCGGGAAGCGGATTACGTCTGCTGCAGTGGATGCTTCGGGTTTGGCGATGAGTGAGAAGTTGCGAGCGTTGCAACGTGGATCCCGTCAGGCACTGCAGAATGTGCAGGACGCGCAGTCGCTTGTCCAAACAGCGGATGCGGCTATGCAAGAAATAACGGATGTGGTGCAGCGGATCCGAGAGTTGACGATTCAGGCGATGAACGGGACGAACACGGATACGGAATCGGGTCATAGTTCCCCGGATACGCTCATTATTCAGAATGAAGTGGATGAGCTGAAGAAGAATTTGCGAGATATTGTGCACAATACGGAGTTTAATACGCATAAAGTGCTGACGAATACGACGCCGGGGGAGTATGGGACCGCAGCCCGGAGTGTATCGGTGAATCGGTCTGCACAGACGGTTCAGTCTTCGGGGAATGCGCTGACGGGCATCAATACAGTAGAGTCTGAACCGAAAAAATATGCTTGGACAGAAAGGGTACAGTCGGATTCTGCAGTTATAAATGACAGTGTTTCTTTCGTGCCTCAGAAGGCAAAAGTGACGACAGTGCTGGATCACAAGCCGCAATGGTCAGCTGACGGCAGAAATATTATTTTCCAGTCATCCAGAGACGATGGGACTTACAGTGTACGCGCAGACGGGAGCACAGAGCCCGTGGCAGCGGAGTCATCCATGACAACGGCTGCTTCGCGCAAAATAGCGGGAGATTACCGACTACAGAACGCGGGTTCTTCACTGTATCTTCAAAAGCAGTCTGGAGGCAACTGGTCGACGGCAGCCACATATTCAAATTTCAATGCGATCGACGGTCTGCAAGGGTACAACTTTGCGCCCGGCACAGATCCGCAGGGAGATATTTCATTTGCGTTTTCGGATACTGACGGCAATATTTCCAAGGTAGTGATTGGAAAGAATGGCCATATCAGCTCTCCTGTAACAGTTATCCCGAACACCGATAAACTGAACCTTCCGCCCATCTATAATACGTTATCCATTGGCGGGACACCGGATCTATACCGGATGAATGAACAGAATGCCTCGCTCATCGTGCACAAAGTGACAGACGGCGGATCGCAGCGGCTTCTGTACTGGGACGGTACTGGTTCACCGCCTGACAGTGGATACTATACGGTGAACGGAGACAAGATCACCTTTCACAGAGACGCAATTCTTGGATTTGATCCGAACAGTGAAGATGATGCACAGGATTACTATACAGTTGATTATGTGCGGGGGAGCGGAGAGCCTTTTCACACGGAATCTATCCCGGGTTCTGCTCAATTGTATAATGTGCATGGAGAAGAGGGACCGGGCTCGCTTCAAATCAGAGTAGGGAACCGTACTGTCACTAAAGAGCAATTTTTATCTGAACGGCCAGCAGACGCAGAGAGTACAACCGGTGTCTACATTGACCAAACAACCGGCAGAGCTGAATTCTACGGTGATCTGCGTCCTGCATTTAATGAAACGGTCAGTATTCACTATATTCCTGACAGTGATGCCGACCGGACAGTGCAGACATATGTACTGCCTGATGAAATCGATACCTATAATCTTGATTCGAATGATTCATCACTGCCCAAGTCGCTTGCGGTATATGTAGGGTCGCGAAAGTTGTCGTACGACGAAGTGGACGGCTATACATATGACCCTGCCACTCGGCGCATTAGCATCCGAGGAAATGGCCGCCCCGATATGCTGAACGGCGAGTTGCTGCGGATTGAACACATCAAAGACACCAGCCAGACGACAAAAGAAGTTTACGGCATCGAATTAAAAGGAATCAAGCCGGAAGTGTTCAACCTCGGGCAAGCTGACGCGCCCAACTCGATCCGCGTATTTCGGGGCAATGAAGAAATCGATTATTCGGCAACGGATGGTTTTCAATACAATGTTGCTACCAATACGATTGAGCTGTTTGGCAATAGCCGACCTAACGTCGGGGACCAGTATACTGTCCATTATGTAGCGGTAGAGCAAGAGCCGAATAAGCTGGACGATAGGCTGGAAATCAAACTGAGCGGCACACCGGAACTTTACGATGCAGACAGCCCTGGTTATCCATCTACCTTGCGTGTCGCGATTGGCGGAAGGACGATCAGTTATGACGAAACGAAGCAAGACGGTTTTTATTATAATAAGCAGACAAATACTATTGAAGTGTATGGGAATAGTCGGCCGGACGCGAACGATCAGTCCATAAGCAACCCGCACATCTCTGTCACCTTCGTAACGGAAGCGGGGACGACGAATCTCTACAATAATTCTTATGATATCCAGATCCCGGCTGGTGGCACATCTTACGGGATTGAAGAAGGAAGCGACGCACCGAAAGGGTTGAAAGTCTTCCAAGGCCTGAATGAAGTTCCGTATGATGCTGAGAACGGCTATACATTTAATGCCGATACGAGAACAGTTTCCCTGCATGGAAGTTTCCGTCCTAGTGCTACTTCTCCTGCAGGCTCATTCAAAATTTTTTCCGTGCCTGAAACAGCCTTAAGTCGGTCTGTGCCTGCAGGTTCGACTGTCCATAAAGTCTTTGTCAGTGGCACAGAAATCCAGCCGGCTGAAGACGAGAACGGCGACGGATACGTAGTCGAACAGGGCATCGTCCGACTTGTCGGGAATGCCAGACCCAATGCGGTTTACAACCAGATCAACTATGCGGTAGACGTGCTCCATACAGAACCGCTCACTATGGAATTGCCGGTCCATCCACTGCTCACAGACGACAACTCTTATTGTGACCATGAAACCGGTACAGCCATGCCCGACGCAGAATTGGTTCCTGACTCGCAAACGATTCGGCTCAACGGCCAGGCGCTCTCACACGACCAGTACGAAATTAGCGGCGGTCGTATCACACTCGTCAACAACAAAGTACAACTTTACTCAGGAAGCAACACACTGAGCGCCGACTACCAGATCCGTCAAGGAATCCATTACGAAGACAATTCCTACACCTTCCAAGTAGGCGGTAACTCGGGCAACAGCAAAGTCTTGAATATCGCTTCCTTCGACAACATGCTCGTCGACATGAGCGCTGTCTGCGTCCGCACCGCTGAACATGCGGAGAAAGGACTCAAGATCATTGACCGGTCTATGAACTTTATATTAGGAGAGCTCGGAAACGTCGGAGCTGCAGAGAACAGCCTAGAGCATATTGCGGCGAACTTGCGAGTAGGAGAAGAAAGCATGATGGCTGCACTGAGTCGGATTGAAGATGTGGATGTAGCGAAGGAATTAATGAACAGTACGAAACTGCAGATGTTGACGCAGGTGGGACAGACGCTGGCTGGGCATGATAAGCAAAGGCATGAAGCGGTTTTGGGGTTGCTGCGGTGAGTGAATTCAAATACGGACCTGTGCATCACACAAAGTGAGAACTATTCTGAATTGTTCTCACTTTGTGTGATGCACAGGTAAACAAGATCAATGCATAGGTGCACCATACAAAAAGGAGTGCGTAACGCTTCCTGTTCGGAAAAATGTACCTTTAACTCAAAAACTGCTTACGATAGGGCTTGATATGGTGTATGGTTTTGAAGGCATGAAGTAGGTAAGTTGCGTTAGAGGTACATAGAGCTATTTCCATATTTATTGTATTATGTAAGTATGGAGGTGAAATATTTGAGAGAAAAACTTATTGAAGGCTTTGCCTTAGTGGCCGCAATAATCTTTGCTATAACAATTTGGGCATTATTAATCCAATTTATAGGAGTAGATAACGCCAATAAGGCCGCAATAAGCGGTGGTGTGTTAAGTATGATTGGGGGAATGGTTGGAGCCTTTTCTGCTTATTTTATCGCCAAAATGCAATTAACTAAGCAATTAGAGTTGCAAGACATAAAAGATAGAAATAGGATATTACTAGAAGTAAGAATGCATAAAGCGGAAGAGTTGTTAGATAACTTAAACAGAACAAAAACGGCTTTTTACAACTTGCAAGGTGCATGGACTAGTTTATTAAGGGATTATCTTGGGTTTATTAAAAATAGATTGGATGCAAAAACCGATTATGAAGTACTTAAAAACGAAGCTATTTTACTTGGCTTGGAGAAAAACAGAGATAAATTTATCCGGACCTATAACGAGTGTTACAAATACAAGCCTTACTTTAGGGAATTAATTACAGGTATAGAAAATGAACATGATGAAAGATTTAAGGATTTGACAATAGAGATTAACGATGTACTACTTCGTTTCGCCGGAGTAGACTATGAATTTTTAACGTATAAGGAATTGTATAATTCTATAGAGGAAAAGATAGAGAAGGTAAACGCGGATTTCCTTGACATCGATAATCTTATAAAAAATCAAATTAATAACTCTGAACAAAATGTTGTTTTTTTGATAAAAGAGTTTAGTTAAAATGATTGATGTATTGATAGTGTAACGCACCTGTGCATCACACAACTCGAGAGCCATTCTGAATAGTGTCTGAAATGTGTAAGGCACAGGTGCACGTTTGATAATAACATGCCATGACGGCATTTGATGTCTTGGTACCAGGTCCTCACGCAAATCTCGTTTAGTTCAGAATCGTTTATTAATTATGTCAGGGCCTGTATTTAATAAAGTAACCTTCACAAATCCAAAACCCCGTCACTCAACATAAATTCCTCAAATACCTCAAACGTCTCATACTCAAAACCAACACTCAACCCCTCCGCTAACGCAACAATCGCCTGTTCAGTTATACTATCGTCCAAAACAGCAACATCCACCAACTTCTTCAATTCCGCAAAAGTAGTCTCATATTCTTGATAGTAGGAAATCAACCGTTCTTCTTCAGCTTTTATTTCCAAAATCATTGCGGCAGACAGTTCCTCAGCTTTTTGTCTCGCTTCTATTGTCAGCTGCAGATCCTCTCTGGCATTCGCAAACACGCTGTACAGCTGCTTCATTCCAATTAAAGCGACAGTTGCAGACACGGCTGCTCCGATTGGTCCGAACAATGCAGCTCCTGCGGCGGTCATGACGATACCCGAAAAACAAGTCAGCGCATTAGAACCAAGTCCTTCGACCAGTTCCTCCGTGGATATTTTTCCCGATAGAAACTGATAACCCAGTTCAGTCGTGCTTATGGCTGCACTGGCAAGTGTAGTGACAATGTTGCCGGACATGAGCGGATGGTTCTTGCCCAAGTATTTCAGACCATAGGCCACCCCGCTGACTACTGCACCGCGGGCAGCACTGTAGGCTGCAGCCTTGCCGGTTTCTTTTGCGCTGAATTCCTTATTGAATGCTCCCTGAGCGGCAGTGATCGTACCGCCTACGAAAGCTCCTGCCAATACTCCGCTGACCATTGCATTCCGGGCTCCGTTGAATAATTCGGCACGGTTCATGGCAGACGTGTAGCTGTTAGGATCTTCAGCTGCCTGCAGTGCTTCTTTATGAGTCGTCCCCCCGCTTTGGATATCACCATATTCCGTCTGCCCTTTGACGGAACCGTGAGCGTCTCGGTAGTTCTGTGCGTAAATTCCCTCCGTATTCATCCGCTTCTCAATGAGTTCATTTACTTTATCCTCATTTTCTTTGTTGACGAGTCGGTCCATACCGTTGTATTTCGGTTTGGCAATGGCATGAGTAGTAGCAGCGGCTTTCTCGTAAGATTTTGCTTGTATTTCTTTCATTACATCGCCGTTAGCATTGCGGATCAGCAGATCGGCCGCAGCATGCGGTTCTCCAAGCTGATCGGTTGTGACCGCGCGCAGTAAATTGCCTGCTTTTGCGGAGGCTGCATTGAATTTAGTCATCTCGATAATTTCAAACATGCGACCCTGCGTATAACTTGAGGCACAATTTTCATATTGTTCGGCGACTTTCTGTAATCGTTCGGAGCCTGCTACAGTTTCAATCAGCGCATTACCCTGGCGTTCAATAATCTCGCTGACTACTTGTCCTGCGATAAAGAATATCTCTGACTGGCGTAAGGAAACCATATTATCCCTCCTGTATAGTGGTGAATTTCTTTTTATTCGCAGTGATGACTGAGTGAATGTGGGGAATTAACTCACCTTGCTCGTCGAGAATTGTCGTATTCAAAATATCCCGCATGATGACGGCTAATTTATAACTGTTATGAATCACTGTTTTTTCATCCATTTCATACCCACGAAGTCAGCGCCTTTACTTTGCATGATTTCAGACATTTTATGAATAGTAGCTGACAGCAGCAGGTCTGTACTCTTTGCCAAATTACGCATGCTAGCGGTCGTGCTAGTAATCTGTTCCATAACATTTGTGGCGGCCTGGAGTTTCTCTATTTCCGCCTGCGCCTCTGCCTGTCGGCCGTACATCTCCTGCAGTTTCTTTTCCGTCGAAGCTGCAAAAATCAAGCTGCCAATTGCCAAAGCAGGGGCCAGTGCAATACCGCCCAGCACCAGTGTCCCGTCCGCAACACCCAGTCCGCCGGCAGCCAATGAACCGCCGCCAAGGAAAGCAAGCGTTGCATTCTGTGCCGCAATCCCGCTGAGGGCTACTATTGCTGTGCCGGTAGACGCAGCAGCAAACGTAGTTGTAGCTCCTAACGCACCCATCGCCGCCAGTCCACCGCCAGCCAATGATGCGATACCCGCTGCCAAAACTTGTCCGGCTTTCACTACTTGTTTTTCAATAGTTAAAACAAACTGCTCTATTTCACTATTGGAAACAAACTCTTCCGTAACTGCCTCATTTGTGAAATTCACGTGCTTGATCTGTTTGAATGTCTCTACAAAATGCTTCATGGAACCGTCTAAAATTTCCAGCTTCAACAGCCCGTATATCTCAAACTCTTTATTGGTCGCATCTCGAACACGCTTAAACTCTTCGTAGACTTCATTATATGAAGTCTCTAGTTCACTTGCCAACTGCCTTGTTTCCTTCATATTTTTAACAGAATCATAGCCCTTCTTGCCAGCCAGTGCTGTCGACGCAGCAGTAGCCCCCAGAACGATCAATGGAATTAAAGGTAGCGGCATAGTCATTACCTACTATCTAATTATTTTGTTGTTATAAGCCTTTTATGACATAGAAGGGCGGGAAAGTAGAGGGCTATTTTCTTCGAAGTGATGAACTGGAAGGAGGTTTTTTGTGTATATGAAAGAGTGGATATAGATACGTTGCCTGTTGTCTATGTTTGAAACCTTTCGTCATATATATACAGGATTGTGGTAAAATTAGTGTGAGACGATATGACTAATTAAGTGGATGGATTTAGTGGAGAGTACATATGTGAAAAACTAATATGGAAAAAGGGAAGACGGCTACATCAGTATTGTGCATCAGCGCATCCCACAACTTGAGAGTTATTCTGAATAGTGTCAGAGTTGTACGATGCACAGTTGTGCAAAAAATCAAAACGTTAGTGAGGTAATTTTATGAATGAAAAAACGTACCTAGATTTCTTATACTTTGGTTACAAAAAGGCAAAACACTTTGTGACTGTAGAAACTAGCTTTACTGATCAAGTAGATATACTTTTATTTGAAAAAGATTTGAAGTCTAATATTGAATATCTAAATGAATTATTAAAAGCGCCTGAAGAGTTGCATTCAGAAATTAAGGGAATGGAAGCCTACCTTTACTTCTTTCCGAAATCAAATGGTCCAAACGATGAAGTGAGAATGAGACCAAAAGTGTCTTTTCCTTTTAAATATCAAGTTTTATGGGCAACGGTGATTCTAATTATAGGTGAATGGTTCGATACGAACGAAAAGATAAAGAATACATATTCTATCTGTGATGAAAATACACGGAAACAGTTTGATTGGATGGTTCCTTGGAGTTTTAATGGGAGATTAAAACGTTTAAATGGTTCTCATGGGGAAGACGATAATAATACTTGGTCTTCAAGTTACATTCATTATAATGATAAAAGATTATATGAGAGCCATCAGATGGCTTTAAGAAAATTTAATGCGTATAAATTAAATGAAATAGATAAAATGATGGCTGGAAGAAACAAAATATTTATAGGTGAACTTGATATAAGAGAGTTTTTTCCAACATTAAAAAAAGATTTTGTGAAAAAAGCATTGAGAAAGAGATTGTTAGAGCTTCAGAAAATTAAAGGATTTGACACAAAACACTTTGATATCAAAAAGATTCTTACAATTATAAATGCTCTTTTGCAAATTCAAATACTTTATCCAGATAAAGACGAAATCAGTCCTGAGTATTTGAATATACTAAAGAGTTTATACGAACAGTTAAATGATAAAGATGATTTTAATATTGATAATTTAGTTTCATTTTTAAATTCTACTTTACCTTTAGATTTAATCGCTTCTAATTTTTTATCCAATTGTACTTTAAATTATTTTGTGGATATTCAAATCCAAGCCGATATACGAGAAGCAAATAAGGTGGGCGATATATCTGTACTTAGATATACAGACGACTATACGTTCATTTCTAACAATGAAAAAGACATAATTGAGTACATTGAAAAAGTTAAAATGAAAATGAAAACTATTGATTTAGAACCCTCTCTTTCTAAGACATTACCAACTGACAATAGCGAGATTTTAAAGATTTTGAATCAGTTACAAGATACAAATAAGGCAGCCCCAGCCTATGTAGAAATATTAAAAAATGAAATTAAAAGTTTGAAGGTTAACCCGGCTAACTATGATGAGAATTTAAAAAAACAACTAGTCTGGCTAGGAATTACAATATGTCCAAATGTAATAGTTGAAAAGTGTATAGAAACTAGTCACATAACTAAAAGTGTATCTACAACAGTTGATATAAAATTAAAAGCCTTAAGCGATCAAGAGCTAGATATGTTTATTCAAGAAATGTTATTTTATATGAGTGCTGACAATGATCTTGGAGAGTTAAAAGAAGAAACAGTAAAAGTATTTGCTGCTTGGAGATTAAAGAATTCATATAACGAAATAATTTGCAGAACTACTCTAAAAAAAGAACAGCTTAAAAAGTTTTTTTGTTTGTTGATTGAAGCAATAAAAAAATATCCTTACAAGATGGGTTTTTATGATGTTTATGTGTTGATGATTCTAAAGTTAATTGAAGATCAAGATGATGGTTATGAGGAATTTAAAAGTTTTTTATTAGGATTATCTAAAAATGTAGAGTATTCAAATGGAGTAAATTCAATATATTTTTCTACTATCAGATCCAGAATTATGAATATAATGTCTAATAATTGGTACGCATTTACAAACGACCAGAGAAAAAAGTTAATAAAAATTTTTGATGAAGTGTTCTTACAATGGTATGCCGTTCCTTTTATTACTTGGACAGAAAAATGTGAATTATATTGGTCGTTCTCTATTATGAGATTGAGACTACCGCTTCAACTATGTAAAATATCTAACGTATCACCAAGTAACCTCAAAACCTTATGCTATGCATATGATAAATATATTTTCCCGTATCCAGGAAGTAACAATGTATTAAAAAACAACACCTCAGAAAATGCATTGATGGTAGGGATCAAAATGTTAAAAGAGGGATTATATTGGGATAAAGAAGTAAAAGAATATGATTTTGAAGAAATAGATCATGTTATTTATAAAATATTAAAGAAAGACATACTATCTGAAGATAACGTAGATATTAGTAATTGGCTCTCTTTTGCGAAAGTATCGTTCAAATACTTAAATAAAGAATTGTTTTATAAGCTTGATGAAATAACTAAAGGTAATGACTTGAGTACATTACTGCAAGATCAAAAAAAAGAATTATACTTTGAGGTGCAAGAGTTTATACACTATAGTATAAAAAAATACTTTGAAAACCCTAAAAAGTTTAAAGGTATTTTTGAATGGTGTGAAGATGAAAACAACAACGGAGTAAGTGAGTCTCCATACAAATCGTTTGCACAAGAAAGATTTGAGTCTTTCAGTAGGATTAGAAAGTTTTATTCGGTTACAGATGACCGTTCTGTTTATTTACCAAAGCAACATAAAGATCCTAATGAGAAAACGTCAATTGCAGATTGGATATTTTACTGTGAATTGTTGCCGTATAATCTAGAAATGATAACGGCAAAGCAAAATGTCTTACACTCTCTAGCTGAATATGAATATGTGAATTTATTAGTCTTAATAATAAAAAGAAATATTAAGGTTTCTAAAAACAAGGCCAATAATGTTTTTGATGAAAATAATTTATATAATATAAAGATTGACTTTAATGATTGGGAAAGCGTTCGAAATGAGATATTTATAGAAAACTTTAATAAAAATTTGGATGTAGATGTATTGGATACAAAATATTACGCAAAGTTGCTGTTTTCAATGCTAACAAATAGACCTGTTCATAGCCATATTACAAAAGAATATTCATTTTACAAATGGAATGATTTACAAAGTTACTTTGAGTTAACTTATTATCCATCTTCGAAAATCGCAAGTTTTTTTGTTGATAATTTGAATATTCATCAAGGATTTTATCAAGATATTTATGGAGCGCCACTTGAAAGACTCCCTTATCGAGATGTTTCCCGTTCTAAAAGTTATAATAATGATATTTTAGATTTCATTAATGATTATTTTGTAAACATCAAAGATGAATTAATTACAAAAAAATACAATAGAAAATTGGAATTACTAGAGATAGATACAGATCAGCTAAGGAGGTAAAAGATATGAAAGAAAATATTAAAGTGACAATTGGGCAGATTGGTAATGATAATTTTTCTGATGCAGATAAACTCGATCCTAATAATGGCTTAAGCTATAAATATCCAAAGGTTATGTGGGAGAAAATTCGAAAAGCTATCGAAGTGGCTAAAGGGGACAACTCAGACTTTCTAATACTCCCAGAGATCACAGTTCCAAATAGTTATATTCGATCTCATATTCCTACTTTATGTAATGAAAACGATCTTATAATAATCGGTGGGGTAGAGTTCCATCATAAAAAGACAGTTAATGGCAAGAAATTTATTCAGAATGAAGCATTTATTGCAGTTCCAGGTCCAAAAGCAGAACTAGGTATGAGAGAAAAAGCAATGGTTTGGAGAATACCTAAAATTTATCCTGCTACAACAGAAGAAGCCGCCATAAAAAAGGAGGGATATTACTTTTTACCTGGAAGTAAACTATATTTATTTAAAAGTAAAGAGTTTGGAAATTGGGCAGTATTGATTTGTGTAGATTATCTAAATTTACCTATTCATCAAATTCTGCAAAAGAAAATCCAAACGTTGTTTATAGTTGCATTCAATCCGGATTTAAATTATTACTATTCAATATCAGATTCCTTGCACAGGATTTTATATTGCAATATTGTTGTTTGTAATATATCTAATTTTGGAGGTTCACACGTTTATACGCCGTACCGAGAGGCTTACAAAAGGGAAGTGATGAAACTTCATGGAAATAAAGTAGAAACCGCAGTAACAATACAATTACCTTTAAAAATTCTTAAAGAAATACAAGAAGCTTCTCGTGATAAACAATTTGAAGGTTTTATCAAGAAGCCTTCGGACTATGAGTATCTAAACTAGAGTTCCGATTTGTCTTGTGACACAGAATCCTTTACAAGTTCCATCACAACTCAGAAACTCTTCTGAATTGGGTTAAAGTTAAGTGAGGATCTAATAACTTTCGCTAGTGTAGGGTACTGGTGTGAAAAACTAACATGAATATTGTGGTAAACACGATAGTTCAAACAATCAAGAAAGTTTGCTGTACAGGTACTGAAAATTAAGACGGTTTCTGAGAATCGAAAAAACATGTGTCTTTTCAGTAGTCCCAAACCGTCTTCCAGTGTTAGTAAAATATAAATATAGCTATAACAGTCAATATAATAATCACGGGTAATGATAAAACATAAATCCACAGCAAATTGGAAAAAGATTTTTTGCTGTTGTACTTTTTCTTCTTAGAATCCGTACTAGAATTAGCAATAGAGAGAGTCAAAATCAGTCCGACAACCAAAACAATAATAACGAGAATCATGGCTACGATAAGGCCCAAGTTGATGATGTCCTCCTTTTAAAAAATAAATTTCTTTGTTCCATACGTTATAATGATATCACATATAACATTTTCGAAGACTATCCAATTAGGGGTATTTAAATTACCCACTTTTATGTAACAGTTGTTACATAAAAGTGCTTGGTTAGAGGTTATGAGATCGTAAAAATTATGTGTCAAAGTGTAGCCTACCTGTCCATCAAACGGTTTAGATACTATTCTAAATTGTTTTGGAGTTGTATGATGCACAGGCAAACAAAAAAGCACTGCCCAATAGTTACAGGTGGTCTGCCTAAAGTCGACAGGTGTACCTGACGACATTGGGCAAGTGCACTTGCCTAAAACCGCCAGGCCAATAACCAAAGAACTTAAAGAATCTTAAGAAATAAGAACATTGTCGAGAAGAATCTCGACGTTGCACATTTCATGTCTAGTACGTGAATGACCAAACCTAGAATCATAGCAATCACAAAAAGTTTTTTGTTGTGAGTATCCTTTTCGCGAAATAGCTCTATATGAAAAGTGAAAGGGGACATGCTGAGTGAATCCTCACAGAGTGTCATGAACCCAGCAAAACGATGAATGAAGTTGAAATTAGGATAGCGAATACAACTACGGATTATAACGGATCTATAAGGAATCTAGTATTACTATTGATTTAAAGGATACGTTGAAAGATAATAATCTAATAGGTGAGTTGATATGCGTAAGTGAGGGCTTGCTCTATGGAGTGGGAAGAAAAGTGACATGTGGTAAAATGTTTGATTTCGATCATTATTTTTTAATTTTATATTTCAGAATAATTAATAATTGTAAGTCGGAAACTAGCTTTAAGAACAGAACGGACTATATTACGAAGAACAGAGGTGCGAAAAAGTGTTTCTAATCGAAGATCTAACATACATAAAAAGACTAGGCGGTCTCACCAATCTAAACTTCCTCGTCGAACACAAAGGAAAAAAATACGTTTTACGTTTCCCGGCACATGAGTTCGAAGACATTATCAACCGCCAGCATGAAAAAGAAAACCAGCGAATTGCGGCCGAAATTGGCGTGACGGTTGGCAATGTGGTGTTTACCGATGAAGGGATTAAAATGACTCCGTACTATGATGCGACGGCTACTTTAACGCGAGAGTTGATTGTGACGCCGGAGTATTTGGAAAAGATTGCGGGAGTGTTGTCTACACTTCATTCGTCGAAAAGGGAGTTTCCGAATCGTTTTAATTATTGGGGTGAGGTTGAGAAGTATAAGATTGCGTTAACGGAAATCCCTTCGCTGTATGTGTTGTTGGAGGAGCGGTTGAGGAAGTTGATGCAAGGGGAACGGCAAGAGTATGTGTCGTGTCATATGGATTCGGTGACGGGTAATTTTATTCAGAATGATGCAAAGCAGTTGCTGTTGATCGACTGGGAGTACAGTGCGAATTATTTACCAGAATGGGATTTGGCAGCGTTTATTTTGGAACGTGAGTTAAATGAGCAACAGGAGCAAGAGTTACTCGATTATTACGGTTTGCCGACTACTTCGAAACAGTCGCTTGATCTACAAAAATTGAAGTCGGATTTTCTTTGGTCTTTATGGTCGCTTGTTAAAGAAATAGAAGATCCTTCGTTTGAACAGTATACTGCGAAGCGGACGGAGCGTCTGATTGAGGGGTTAGAGCAGTATTATCGTGTGTATGGGAATAAAGGATAGGAGTGAATGAATTCATGACACAGCCAAAAACAGTGAATTTGATGGAAGTAGTAAAAGGGGAAGCGACACCGCCGAATTGTGATGGAACCTTGCAGATTGAAGTATTATCAGCGGAGGATGGAGTGGCCCGTGGTGTTTGGACGGTGGATGAGAAGTTCATGAATGGAAACGGAGTGTCGATGGGCGGCTTTTTAACATCTGCGGCAGATATTATGATGGCTTATGCGGTGGCTTCCAAAATAACCGAAGATCAGACATTTGCTTCTGTGGATATACATACGACGTTTCACCGACCTGTATTCGCAGGAACTGTGGAAGTAGAAGCACGTGTAGAACGGCTTGGACGCAAGATGGCATATGTAGTGGCTAGTCTGTTTCAACAGGATAAGAAAGTCGGGGACGTCGTTTCATCTATAATGATCTTGCCTAAGTAAGTCGAGCCAGTGCTACAAATAGAAATCAACATGGCCATTATGTACAGATTGTGTGAGCAGCTTTGCGGCTTCATGAAAACGGTTACTAAAAATCTTTTCCTATAATAGGGGAAGATTTTTTTATTTGTGAAGTAAATGAAATAGGACATGGAAAAACCCGGTTAACGTAAACCGGGTTAAGGTATTAATTCTTTGTCGGTGCCATGTGGATCACTAATCTAGCCAAGCCTTCAACAGCTTCTACTAGTGATTCGTTACTACTGGGACGTGCATAATTCGGGAAAGTGAAATCTTCCGCACGCATTACAAAATCCATACCGAGTGCTGCAACAGCCACACCGATTATATCAACTCCAACCAAAGCTTTTTAGGATGTTCAATCAATTCTGCAAAGCGGTTTGTAAAGGCTACCGCTGTTGCACCGTCTGCTACTCGGTGGTCAAATGACATGGAAATATTCATCATCGAGCGGATCGCAATTTCATCGTCATCCGTGACGATTGCACATTTCTTCGTCTTATGGAATGCGATAATTGCCGTTTCAGGATGATTGATAATGGGCGTGGCTCCTGTACTTCCGAGGGGTCCTACGTTCGTGATCGTCATAGTGCCGCCACGCATTTCATTACCTGACAATGTACCGAGCCGTGCTTTTTCATTCAGCTCTTTCATTTCATTGTGGACTTCCAGCAATGTTTTCTTGTGAGCATTTTTCAAAACCGGCACAATGAGTCCGAGTGTTGAATCGACGGCAAGTCCGATATGATAATCTTTTTCCAAAATGATGACTCCATTTTCTTCATCGAGCTTAGCGTTGAAAACAGGGAAGTCTTTCAGCGCTACGACTAGTGCTTTGATGAAAAATGCGACTGCGGAAACAGAGACACCGTCTGCTTTTAATTCCTGGCGCAGCGCAAGGAGATTCGTCATATCGATTTCCTCGAAATGTGTAACATGCGGAATGGTCGTCAGTGAGTGTGTCATTTTCTTCGCAATTTGCTTGCGGATGCCTGTGAAAGGAATGGTCTCCGCTTCTGCCGGTATCGATGCTACTTTAGTTACAGGAGAGCGGGGAGCAGGTTGCACAATGTTCGTTGTCGCAGTTTCCTGTGACGCAGCAATCTGGTTGCTTACCGTCTCCATAAAGTGGTACACGTCCTGTTCTAATATACGGCCTGCAGGACCTGTTCCGTTGACAAGTGTAATGTCGACATCGTTTTCTCTGGCAATTTTCCGTGTGTACGGAGCTGCCTTGATCCGATGTGGTCCTTTGATTTTCGTTGCAATCGGTGTAGCCTGATTTGCCGGTACCGTCTCGGCAGTAGCGATGGCGGTTTCTTGCTCCGCTCGTCCTGAATGGTTTACCGCTTCTATTAGTAAGATCGTCGTACCTACTTCTACAGTAGAAGTAGTATCGATTAATAGTTCTCTTACAATTCCAGTTGCGGGTGACGGTAATTCTGCCACCATTTTATCCGTTTGTACTTCTACAAGTGCTTGATCAGCAACAACAGAGTCGCCGGGCTTCACGAAGTAGTGAAGAATCTCGGCTTCTGTCATTCCTTCTCCTATATCATGCAGTTTCACTTCTAACAATGTAAGACCCCCTTAGAATGTATACACTTTTTCGATTGCTTCTCCTATTCGTTTAGGAGTGGGTAGATAATCATCTTCCAGTGCGAAGAAGGGCACGGGTACATCAAATCCTGTTACTTTTTCAATCGGTGCTTTCATATATAAGAATGAAGTTTTATTGATAATGGAAAGAATATCGTTTCCGACGCCTGTCGTTTCATGTGATTCGTGCACCACTACTACGCGGCCGGTTTTTTGTACGGATTCTGTGATGATATCTTGATCTAATGGAAATAGTGTACGCATATCAATGAAGTCACACTGAATTCCTTTTGCTTTCGCTTTTTCAACCGCTTTCTTCGCAACAGGCACCATGGCGCCCCAAGTGATGACGGTTACATCATCACCTTCAGTAATTTTCTTACCTTTTCCGATTTCGACTTCATACATCCCTTCTGGAACATCTTCACGGAACGCGCGGTATAAACGCATCGGCTCCATGAACAAAACCGGGTCGGGATCTTTAATCGCTGCGATTAGTAAACCTTTAGCGTCGGCAGGGGATGAAGGGCAGACGACTTTAATGCCTGGCATATGTGTAAAGAGAGATTCGGGACTGTCTGAATGAATTTCTGGTGCGCGCACTCCCGCTCCGTACGGTGCACGAATCACCATTGGCACTGTATACTTGCTCATTGTCCGCATTCTGACGCGGCTCACATGCGTGGCGATTTGTTCGTATGCCGGATAGACAAAACCGAGAAATTGTATTTCCACGATTGGAATCATTCCGTTCACTGCCAGCCCGACAGAGGAGCCGACAATGCCAGCTTCACTTAACGGTGTGTCAATGACACGATCTTCACCGAACTTTTCTTGCAGGCCTTCGGTTGCGCGGAATACACCGCCATTTTTTCCGATGTCTTCACCGAGCAGCATGACGCGGTTGTCTTCAGCGAGCATCGTGCCGAGTGCATCTGTCACAGCCTGCACAAGCGTTAATGAACGTGTCGTTGTATTCGTTTCAATTGTTGACTTTTCAGCGACTGGATTCATTACTGATCACTCCTAACGGATTGTAAATACTGTTCTTTCTGCTCCCGTAATGGCCATGGCATTTCTGCAAATACGTGGTCGAATAAATCTTCTACATTCGCTTTAGGGAAGTTTTCCATTTCTATGATTGCTTTTTCGATATCCTCGTTGATCTGTGTACTAATTTCTTGCACCCACTTGTCGTCCCAGTAATTTTGTTCTTTCATGAAGCGCTCTAAGCGCAATAGGGGATCTAGTTGGTCACGTGTGGCATCCACTTTGTTTTGGTCGCGGTATTTTGTCGGATCGTCAGCTGTTGTATGCGCACCGAACCGCTGGGTAACGGCTTCGATTAAAGTCGGTCCGTCACCGTTTCTCGCTCTGTCGAATGCTTTTTTTGTTTCGAAATACACGGCGAAAATATCGTTCCCATCAATACGGATGCCAGGCATGCCGTATGCAACACTTTTTTGAGCGATGGTTTTCGAGTTCATTTGCTTCTCGATTGGGACCGAGATGGCATATCCATTGTTCTGGTTAAAGAACACAACTGGTAACTTAAAGACGCTAGCAAAGTTCATGCCTTCGTGAAAGTCTCCTTCAGATGTCGCCCCGTCGCCAAAGTACGCGATAGAAACATTTTTATTGCCTTTACGCTTATCTGCCCAGGCAGCACCTGCTGCATGCGGAAGCTGTGTGGCAATGGGAACCGCTGGAGGGAAGATATTGCGATCGGGATGCAGATTACCTTCCGCGCGCCCGTTCCAGTACAGCAGCACTTTTGGCATATTCGCACCGAACGTCAATATAGCACCGTGATCACGGTAGGTTGGAAACACCCAGTCATCTTTTTTCAAAGACAGAGCGCTTCCTACTTGAGCAGCCTCCTGCCCTTCAAAAAGGGCATACGTACCGAGGCGACCTTGACGTTGCAGGCTCTTCGCTTTGCGGTCGAACGTTCGAATACGCAGCATATTATAGTAAAACGAATGAACTAATTCGGCTGATAGATCTTCTTTAATCGAGTCATCCGTAAACGTACCTTCTTCATTCACATATTGTGTAATTGGATATAATTCTTCCATGAATCCTTCACCCCATTCAGCTATTTTTATTACTGATGAAAATTCCATTTTGGTCGGTTGGATTGCGTAAAGAAGCTATTGCGGTTCTTAGCATCTGCAATACGCTTTTCACACATACGGTCGGCAGCAGTGGCAGTTGGAATATGATCCTGTTCTGCTTGATTGAATACTTCAAGTAGCGAGTTATAGATGTTTTCAGTTTTAGCGAGTACACGTGCAGGGTTCGTTCCGTACAGTTCATCCGCCACTTGGATTAGACCGCCACCGTTCACGATATAGTCGGGTGCGTACAGAATCCCTTTTTCACGGAGCAGTTCTCCATGACGGCTTTCCGCGAGCTGGTTGTTTGCGGAACCGGAAATTCCTCGAACTTTCAGTACGTTGAGCGTGTCGTCATTGATCACGCCACCAAATGCACAAGGAACAAAAATATCTGCTTGCTGACTGTAAATCTCCTCACTTGATACGACTTTGACAGCATTTCCACCAAGCTGCTGAATATCTGCAATCGCCTGTTCATTAATATCTGTGACGATCACGTTTCCACCTTCATTAATAATATGTTCCGCTACTTTGTAACCTACTTTTCCGAGACCTTGGATACTGTATTTTCGGCCTTCTACTTTGTCGTCACCGAACAAATTCTGGTTTGTCGCTTTGATACCATAGAATACTCCGAGTGCAGTAGGGATGGATGAGTCTCCGCCACCGCCATATTCAACCGGCTTGCCTACGATGTAGTTTGTTTCTTTCATGGCTTGCACGAAGTCCTCAAGCGTTGTGCCCATGTCTGTTCCTGTATAGAAGCGTCCATTTAAGGATTCGATGAATTGACCAAAAGCACGGAACTTTTCAGGTGTTTTATCTTTTAATGGATCTCCGATGATGACGGATTTACCGCCACCGAAATCAACATCAGCTGCCGCACATTTATATGTCATCCCTTTAGATAGGCGAAGAACATCTTTTAATGCAAGATCCATAGTTTGATACGGTGCCATGCGACATCCACCGAGTGCAGGTCCCATAGTCGTATCGTGGACTGCAATAATGGCTTGAAGACCGGTTGCTTTGTCATTACAAAATAAAACTTGTTCATGCTCGACCATTTTATCCAATACACTTGCCTTGTCGTCTTGTAAAGTCTGTTCTAAAGTTACCAAATTCATTTCCTCCTCTATTTTTTTGCTGTAAACCTAGGGGATCAGCAATCTATCTAGTTATTTCAAGAAGTTCAATAGTCCAAGTACATCTGCAAAAACGATTAGAATAGCTACCGGTGCGAGGTAACGAATTAATAAAAACCAGGCAGAAAATAACTTTGTGCTGATGTTGGAGCCTGCCTTCAATTCTTCATAGAGCTTTTCTTTCGGTATTTTTATGGGAATGAAAATAGCAATCAACAACGCACCAAGTGGCATGAGAATATTACTTACTAAAAAGTCGAAAGCGTCAAACAGAATTAAACCGAAAATCGTAAAGTCTGATAAGATGCCGTACGATAAGGCGGATGGAACACCGACAATAAAGATAGCCGCGCCAATCAACCAGGCGTGATGTTTTCTCTTCTTGTGATCCCCTTTGGAAGTGGCCGCTACAATAATTTCCAGCATGGAAAATGCGGAAGTGAGCGCTGCAAACAGGAACAAAATCAAAAATGCTAAGAAGAACAATGTGCCAAACGGCAGTTGCCCGAAAATGGTAGGCAATACATTAAAGAGTAATGTAGGACCTGCGTCCGGTTCGAGACCGAATGCAAAGACGGCTGGGAAAATAACCAATCCGGCTAGAACGGCCACGAGCAAGTTCATTAATACGATAGAAATAGCGGATTGTGGCAAACTTTCCTTCTTGGATAAATACGAACTGTATGTCACCATGACGGAAACACCGATACTAAGTGCAAAGAAGGATTGCCCCATCGCGAACAAAATGGTTTCAGAGGTTATATTGCCAAAGTCAGGTTTTAAGAAGAAGCTAACACCTGCCATCGCTCCGTCGAGAGTGAATGACCGTATAGTCAAGATGATAAACAAGACGAACAGTGCAGGCATCATATATTTGCTGGCCTTCTCTATACCACTTGTCACTCCTTTTGCTATGACAAATGTTGTCATAATCATGAATAGGAGCTGGGCACCTACACTTACGTAGGGGCTTGATACAATGTTGCCGAATAAATCTCCATAGTCAGCCTGTGTCAGACCACTCAGACTCCCCGTGGCAGCTTTCCAGATGTAGATGAGCACCCAACCGCCCACCACGCTGTAAAATGATAGAAGGATGAAACAGGTCACAATTCCTAATCTACCGATCAAATGCCACGATGTACCCGGTGCGATCGTTTTATAGGAATCAATTGCGTTCTTTTGCGTACTCCGTCCAATAATGAATTCTCCCATGAGTAGCGGAAGTCCAATCAGGAAGGTGAAAAGTAAAAAGATTAATAAAAAAGCTCCACCGCCACTTGTACCTGCTACATAAGGGAATTTCCAAATAGCACCTAAACCGATTGCTGAGCCTGCTGCTGCTAAAATAAAACCTAATTTAGAAGACCACTGATTATTCGTATGCATGCGTCACGTTCCTTTTGTGTTATAGTTTTTACTAAGTAGAAGATCATTTTTAGAGCTTGAAACCGCTTACACTTTCATGTAAAAAAATGTATACATAGATTTTGGGATGCATGTGATCTGTTCCGTACCTCCCTCGGTTGCTGTTTTCCCTTTGACTTAATATTAGAGTAAGTTATAATTTATTTACATATCAGAAGAAAGTGTTTTTCACGAAAACGACACAATTTTGAATAACTTTGGTGCATTTATCCTTCATTTTGGAAAGAGGTGTGGTTTTGAACAAAACGGACATTACATTATTGAAACTATTGCAAGAAAACAGCCGTGTGACAATTAGTGATCTTTCTAAACAATTATCTCTTAGCCGTCCGAGTGTTTCGGAGCGTTTGCTTCGCTTGCAAGAAAAAGGTATTATTCAAGAATTCACTACGCGAGTTTCATTGCAGGCACTTGGATTGGACACGTTACTATTCATCCAGGTCAGTGAATTAAAAAAGAAGCCGACTGAGTTTGAGGAACAAATCAAAGAAGAAAACTCCATTCTTGAATGTCACCGTGTGACCGGAACGACCAATTATATTTTAAAAGCCGCCACGTCTAGTATGGCCAAAATGAGTGAGCTGATCGACCGGCTGATTCCATTTGGCACGTTAACGACTTCCATTGTATTGTCGTCGCCTATCCCGTATAAGATTATTCTGCCGGAAGAAGAAGTAGTAGAAGAAAACTGTTTGCTGTAACGAAAACGGTTTGAGAATGTGTGGAGTCTCTTCTATATAAATGATTTTGTATACGCTTTCAAATTGGTGGTTAGTATTTTAAAATAAAAGCTAGAATCGATCAATTCGTTAGAAGAGGCTATTTAATAAACATCTTTTTATAGAACATAACCATACTCCATCTATACCAGACTTCCATTCGCGACATGAATTGAAATCTGGTTTTTCTATTTACCTGTTTAGTAATGTACCCATCCCCGAGTAACTTCCCACAAATTCGGGTATACCATATTTCATCACTTGTAAGAATGTAAAAGGGAGAGTGCGGTACATGAAACCAGTAATTGGTGTAACATCAGATATAGACCAAAACGGAGATACATTCGTTCAGACTCGGTTCATACGAGCGGTTCGACAAGCAGGTGGCATACCGGTTATTTTGCCGGTAGGACTGGAAGCAATTGAAGAAGTGTGCGATCGATTGGATGGTGTATTGCTAATCGGCGGGGAAGACATCGATCCGTATTTGTATGGTGAAGAACCACATCGGCAGCTTGGGAAAGTGTTACCTGAGCGGGATGAGTCGGAGCTTGCGTTAATTAAGAGAATGGCAGAACAAGATAAGCCGGTGTTTGGGATTTGCCGAGGGTATCAGTTGATCAATGTGGCGTTTGGTGGAACGATTTATCAGGATATGTATGCGCAGTTATCGGAAGATTTACTGCAGCATCATCAGTTGACGGATTTAGATTATGCGTTTCATTCAATTGATATTGTAGGCGATAGTAAGTTGGCGGAGTGGGCAGACACTTCAGAAGTCCGCGTGAATTCGCTGCATCATCAGGCGGTGAAGGAGGTCCAGGCACCACTTGTCGTGACCGCGGTTGCGAAGGATGGGGTCATTGAAGCTTTAGAGAGTACTGCGCATCGTTTTGTCGTAGGCGTTCAGTGGCATCCTGAAGCGATGGTGAAGCGGGATGATCGTTTGTCGTTGACGTTGTTTGAGAAATTTGTTGAGGCGGCAAGCGAGAGAAAGTAAAAAGTTCTTAGGTCATTTATTATTAGCTGAATAAGTAGATGAGTAACCCCTCCAACGCAATGTATTGGAGGGGTTACTGGTTTTAGTTTAGTTATTCTTTACTAGAGTACGGTCCACGCTGAATTCTGCCCATGAATGAATTTCATAGGTTGGTTGAATTCCAGTTTGGTTTTCGCGACGGCATCGGTTGAACCAGCATGTATCGATGCCAGCGTTAATTCCACCTTGAATGTCGGAAGTCAGAGAATCGCCGATCATCAGAACACGGGAAGGATCGGTGATGCCGAGTTTCTCAAACGTGTAGTCAAAAATCTCAGGCTGTGGTTTTTTGAAGCCTGTTTCTTCGGAAGCGATAATCGCTTCGAATGTATTGTGTAGAGGCGAGCCGGCTATGCGAGCGTGTTGAGCAATTGTGAAGCCATTTGTTAAGATCGCCAATCGGTAATCCGTTAGCTTAGCCATCATTTCTTCTACGCCTTCGATCATATGTGATTCATTGCCTAAGTTTTCGATGTATAGTTCACCGAAATCTGAGGCATTTACTTGCAGTTCATGGTGTGTGAATAATCGACGGAAGCGTTCCACTTTCAACTCTTCAAGTGAGATACGTCCTTGTTCGAGATCATCCCAGATGACGGAACTGATCGCGCGGTATGTATCGCGGTACGCCTCTAGACCGTTTGGTAGTCCGAACGTGTTAAATGTATTGCCGAGTGCGTGTTTTTCTGTTTCTTCAAAGTCGAATAATGTATCGTCTAGATCGAATAATAGTACGTCGTATGGCATATGAAAGAACTCCTTTTTTTACAATAAGTACTAGTATACCATGGGGAACTAAAGGATTGTTGAAGACAATACCGTGGGATTACTTAATAATAGGGCTGTGTAAACTTTTGGCAACTTAGGTCTTACTTCAAAAAGGTGGGTTATCCTGAATTTTCATGATTAAAAAGTAATAGTTAATATAACCCAAAAATTACCGATAAGAAATAGAGACTGAGATATTTATAGTTGTCACATACATAGGTGGAAGAAGGGATTACGTTGCGAATCAATCATAATATACCGGCTTTAAATAATTATAGAAATCAACAACAAAACTCTCAATATGCAAATGAATCCTTAAAGAAATTGAGTACGGGTATGCGCATTAACCAAGCCGCAGATGATACGGCCGGTTTAGCGATTTCAGAGAAGATGCGAGGGCAAATACGTGGTCTAGAGCAAGCTAAGCAGAATATAAAAGATGGAATTTCACTTGCAGAAACTGCCGATGCTGCATTAGGCAAAATTAATGATCCTATGTTACTGCGTCTTAGAGAGTTAGCAGTTCAGGCGGCAAATGATACACTGACAGACGACGATAGAAAATTACTGCAGTTAGAGGTTGCACAAATTAAACAAGGTATTGATCAAATCGCAAATAATACAGAATTTAATACCATTCCTTTATTGAATAGAACAAGTGAAATTGTTGGAGCGTCTGGTGTTACAGTGATTAATGGTTCTGAAACACAGCTGACTTCTACTGTTGAATATGATACACAAGCAAGTTGGAAAGGCGATAGAATTGCTTTTACACGTGATACAAATATTTATGTAATGAATGCCGACGGATCGGATCAACAACTAGCTGTGTCAGGTGCTAGTCAACCTGCACTTTCTGAAGATGGAAAGTCTATCGCTTATGTAAAAGACAGTAATTTGTATATATCTAACTTAGATGGTAGTAATGTGATTCAATTGACAACCGATTCTACTGTTCCTGTTGATCAAACGTTTGGATCACGGCCAGCTTGGAATACGAATAGTGATACTGTTTATTTTAAAACTGCTACTGGGATAGAGTCTGTATCGATATTTGATTTGTCCAGAGAAATAGTGTTGTCAGATAAAAACGCAGCTTCACCAGTATTAACAGCTGACGGGAAGCAACTCGTGTATGAGTCAAACAATAGTATCTATAGCTTAGCTTTAGACACGCTAAGTATTACACAATTGGCTTCAAATGGAGTTCAACCTAGAATATCGCCTGATGGAATGCTAATTGCCTATTCATCGCCAGCGGGGGCTATAGACGATGCACAAGTATATATGATGAATCTTGACGGAACAGGGCAGACAGACATCACGAGTAAAATGGAAACTGCCAACCAGCATGCTCATAATATCTATCCATCGTGGTCACCAAATGGGAAGTTCATCATATTTCATTCGGATAACAAAATAGACACTAGTACAGGTGGAGATATATGGCGTATAGAGTTAGGCAACTCTATTGAAAACAATGGCAATGAAAATTCAGGGACTATGTTGTTGCTACAAGTAGGAGCGAATACGGGGCAAAATATGAAAATCGTTCTGACGGATGCTAGAACATCAGCTTTAGGTATTTCGAAACTAACCGTTTCCAATCGGAAAGAAGCAGAAGAGGCAATTTCATTGGTTGATCAAGCGGTTCAGAAAATATCTTCTGAAAGGTCAAAGTATGGTAGCTATCAAAATGTTTTGCAACATACCGGAAATAACGTAGCGAACTACCATGAAAATATTTTGTCATCTGAATCTAGAATTAGAGACACGGATATGTCCAAGGAAATTACTCAGTTAACAGGACATCAAATTCTATTACAAGCTTCACAAGCCATGTTAGTCCAGGCTAATCAGATGACACAAGGCATACTGCAATTATTAAAGTGAAGCATGATTTTTAAGTTGTAGTTATAAGTTAATGATAGTAGTTGGTTCTGGTCCTATAAGAGCAGTCTAGGCAACAATTCACTTGGATGCTATACTCAACCATATAAGATTCTATTCAATCTATGACAAATGAAGTGAACTACCCACTGGAAAGGAGCCAACATGAGCACAAACAACAAAACAGTCGTCCGTTCGTTAGACATACTCAACCTATTCGTTGACCACCCAGCCCTAACATTCCAAGAAATCATAGACCTATCGGGCATCCCGAAATCCTCCGTCTACCGCATGCTGTCTTCACTCGAAGAAATGAAGTTTCTCGAGAAAGGCGCGGATTCACAGTATCGTCTTGGTCTGTTGTTTTTGAAATATGGCAGTCTCGTTTCGAAACGATTGGATATTCGCAAGATTGCATATCCGATTATGGAAGAGCTACATAACGATGTGAAAGAAGCGATTAATTTGATTGTCCGGCAAGGCGATCAGGCGATTTATGTGGAGAAGATCGATACGTTCCAGAAAGTTCGTTTGTATACGGCGATTGGCAGAAGCAGCCCATTGTATGCTGGGGCTTGTTCGCGCATTATTTTATCTCATCTTTCGGATAGCTATATCGCGGAGTATTTGGATAAGACCGAATTACAGCAGTTAGGTAACGGTACGTTCACGGATCGGGAGTCGTTGCTTGCGTCTATTGAGGAGACGCGTCAGAACGGCTATGCGCTCAGTAATTCAGAGCTTGAGAATTTCACTTCTTCTGTGGCTGCACCGATTTTTGACTTTAATGGAGATGTTATTGCGGGGATTAGTATTGCGGGTATTGAAGCGAATTATCAGGATGAAAATTTGAAAATACTTGTTCCTAAAGTGAAAGAAGCTGCCTTAGAGATTTCCAGGCAACTTGGCTATACAGGATGAAAGAAACCTTTGTGATTCAGTTAGGCTGAAACGCAAAGGTTTTTGTTTTAGTAGTGGAGTTTATGTTGAATACCGATTTTAATTTGCTTGATCAGCTCTTCTTTAGCAATGAGTTCAAGCTCTGCTTGTGCGTGTGTAATGAGTTGGAAATAAAGTTTTGCGTTCGGTTTCGCTTGTGACAGGCTACCTAAGTCGGCGGTGATGACTTGACCGATTTTCGGATAGCCGCCAGCGGTTTGTCTGTCCGCCATTAAAATAATCGGCTTGCCGTTAGGAGGGATTTGAACCGTTCCGAATGTCACACCTTCTGACAATAGTTCCAGTTTCTCTGTTAACGAAAGCGCCTGTCCTTCGAGCCGTAAGCCCATCCGGTTCGATTGCGGTGTAACCACATACGGCTCGCTCACAAGTCGTTGTTTACTCGCTTCGTCAAAGTGCTTATATTCCGTGCCTTCAATCATGCGAATCGTTTGCGTGGATGCCAAACTGATTAACGGATGATGCGGTACAGCCCAGTCTGGCGTGCCGTTTTGTTCAATCAACGCAAAGACTTTTGCGTTTGATTCCGTTAATGGGCCGAATGAAAGCTGATCATTTTGCTGTAAGGCTCTTCCGTTAAAACCACCAATTCCCGCCACCATATACGTACTTTTACTTTCCATGACAACCGGTACGTCAATCCCTCCGGCAATCGCCAAATACGCCCGACAACCTTCAATTGCAAAGCCAAATTTTAGTATTGAACCTTTTTGAATAATCAAAGGCCGCCAATTCGCCACCGGTATGCCGTCAACTGTCGTTTGAAGATCTCCGCCAGTAATCGCGATCAATGTATCTTCCTCAAACTGTAGCGTCGTGCCAAATAACGTGATTTCTAGAATGCCTTCACGTTCATTATTGCCTACAAGCAAGTTCGCGATGCGCATCGAATAGCTATCCATGGCACCGCTTACAAGAACCCCGAATTTTTGGGAACCGGTGCGACCAATATCTTGAATGGTAGTTAAAAGTCCTGCATTTAATACGTTTACTGACATGCGATCACCTTCTTTTGCTCATCATACTCTTCTTGCGTCATCGGGCAAAATTTAATTTTATCTCCTGACTGCAATAAAGACGGGGGAGACATATCGGGAACGAACAGGTCGGTCGGTGTGCGTCCGATAATTTGCCAGCCGCCTGGCGTTTCGAGTGGATAGACACCCGTTTGTTTACCAGCGATTCCAACAGAGCCAGGAGGAATAGATGTCCGTGGCGTTAATTTTCTTGGCGTCGCGATGCGTTCGTCGAGGCCTCCGAGAAACGGGAATCCTGGAGCGAAGCCAATCATGTAGACGAGATATTCAGGTGTCGTATGAATGGTAATGACTTCTTCGACAGACATGCCGTGCGTTTCTGCCACGATTTCCAAATCAGGACCGAATTCTCCGCCGTACAGAACAGGAATCTCGACTAATCTTCCTTCGGTAACAGGCAGGTCGGAAATTTGGATAGCCAGCTGGTTAATATAATCGGTGACTTTTTCAATAGGTGTGCCGTCGATCTGAAAGCCATTCATTGATTGATAGACGAGATACGGAGAGTAGTATACTGCCAAGCTATTATAAGCAGGAACTGACTCGATAAATCCGTCAAATGGGTATTCATCCAAAAGATAAGATAGATTTTTCACTTGCTGGTGGATGGAAGGGTGGATGCCTTCGCCTAGTTTTATAATGATGGCGGAGTCGCCAAGTACTTTTATATCGAGAGATTTCTGATCACTCATCGTAACATCTCCTTCAAATTCCGAAATTCGAAACTGTTATTCTGAAAAACGAATCATAGTTCTATTATAAATTTCTAAAGAGAAAATACAAGCTTATTATTTGGATAATAAAAATACTCACCATTTTTCGACAATGGTCTATTCAGCAAAAGATTTTTATGATAGACTAAGTTTCAAGTTCAAAACCTCGGTTTCGAATTACGGAACTGAATGATATGCAAACGCTTACTTCTTATTGGTAAATTGGACGAATCATCTGGATTCTGACGGATTTGATTCGTCTCGTAAAAAATAAAGGGGGTCATACACATGGCAAAAGTAGATTTGAATAGTGATTTAGGAGAAAGCTTTGGTCGGTATACATTAGGAGAACAACAAGAGATTTTAAAATATGTAACCTCTGCCAATATAGCGTGTGGATTCCACGCAGGCGATCCTTCTGTGATGCGGGAGACGGTTCAACTTGCGATCGATAACGGAGTGCGAATCGGCGCGCATCCGGGGTTGCCGGATTTAGTTGGATTCGGGCGTAGAGATATGAACATTACTCCCGAAGAGGCGCATGATATGGTCGTTTATCAAATCGGAGCGTTGCAAGCATTTTTAGCTATACATCAAGAACCGATGCAGCATGTGAAGCCGCATGGCGCGCTGTATCAGATGGCGTCAAGAGATCAGAAAATTGCAGAGGCGATTGCACAAGCTGTTTATGATGTATCTCCGTCACTGGTATTATTCGCTCTTGCGGATAGTGAATTGTCGAAAGCAGGGGAAGCGATTGGACTCGTGACGGCGCATGAAGTGTTTGCCGATCGTACGTATCAATCAAATGGCATGCTCACTTCACGTTCGCAGGATGACGCGATGATTACCGATCAAGAACAGTCGGCTGCGCAGGTCATTACGATGGTCAAAGAAGGTAAAGTACGTTCGCAACAAGGGACAGATGTGGCTCTACGTGCAGACACAATTTGTATTCATGGAGATGGAGAGCATGCAGTCGAGTTTGCAAAATATATTACAGACCGGCTAAACAGTGAGGAAATTACTGTGACGGCTATTGCTGATCGGGAGGATGCTGTATGAAAAATGAGAAGTTGGGACTGACTCATGAGCAAGAACAGAAAAAAGTAACGCGTGGCGTCTTGCTTGGTGCCGCATTCCTTATGGCGACTTCGTCTGTTGGACCAGGATTTTTAACGCAGACAACCGTATTTACTGAGCAACTCGCTGCAAGTTTCGGTTTCGTCATTTTGATTTCATTAATTCTAGACGTCTTTGCTCAAATGAATATTTGGCGAGTCATCGCAGTGTCCGGCTTACGTGGACAGGAAATTGCCAATAAAGTGTTACCCGGTCTAGGTTTCGTTCTGGCCTTCCTTATTGTCGTAGGAGGACTTGCGTTTAATATCGGTAACGTGGCAGGTGCAGGTTTAGGACTGAACGCGATGACGGGTATTGATCCGATCATGGGCGCGGTCATTAGTGCGGTTTTTGCAATTTTGATATTCATGGTCAAAGAAGCAGGCAAGGTGATGGACAAGGTCGTTGCCGTAGCTGGTGTGTTAATGATTATTTTAGTCGTATTCGTTGCGTTCAAAACGTCACCACCAGTCGGTGAAGCAATTGTCCGAACGTTTAATCCTTCTGAAATTAGCTTCTTCGCGATCGTTACATTGGTCGGCGGTACAGTCGGCGGATATATTACGTTTGCCGGTGGACACCGATTGTTAGATGCAGGCATTAAAGGCATAGGTTCTGTTCCATTGGTAACAAAAAGTTCTGTCACAGGTATTGTCGTGACGGGCGTTATCCGCGTAGCATTATTCCTAGCTGTACTCGGCATCGTTTCACAAGGGTTGCAAATTGATCCAGACAATCCACCAGCATCTGTGTTCCAGTTAGGAGCAGGAGAACTTGGATTGAGATTGTTTGGTGTCATCATGTGGGTAGCTGCGATCACATCCGTTGTCGGTGCAGCATATACATCGGTTTCATTCATCCGATCGTTCCACCCAATCATCGAAAAGTATCATAACTGGATTATTATTTTATTCATCATCGTCTCGACTTCAACATTTGCGTTCGTTGGAAAGCCGGTCACGATTCTTTTATTAGTAGGGGCATTGAATGCATTGATTCTGCCACTCGCACTAGGTACGTTGCTTATTGCGGCGTATAAGAAGAATATTGTCGGTGAATACAAGCATCCGCTATGGTTGACGATTGGCGGCGCGATTGTTGTGGTCGTGATGGGCGTGTTGAGTATTATTACGTTGATCGAACAGATTCCATTACTTTTTAAGTGATCGTTAGGAGGGTGTATGGATGGAAGCGTATCGTTCAATGAAAGCGAAGGAAGTTCGGAAGTTCATCCGAGAGCAAGTCATTACGGGGCAGACGTCCGGGATGGCGACTGGCTTTACACAAGCGAATTTGGTCATATTAAAGCAAGAGCATGCACTTGATTTTCTGCTGTTTTGCCAGCGCAATCCAAAGTCTTGTCCGTTACTAGATGTCACAGAACCGGGTTCGTATCGTCTGGCGAAGCTTGCTGAAGATGCAGACATTCGCAGTGAACTACCGAGTTACCGTGTGTATAGGGACGGCGTGTTGGCCGAAGAAGTACACGATATTACGGATTACTGGGAAGACGATATGGTAGGCTTTTTAATCGGCTGCAGTTTCACGTTTGAAGCACCATTACTTGCGGATGGAATTCCTATTCGGCATATCGAGGAAAATCGCAATGTTCCGATGTATAAGACGAATATTGCGTGCACGAAGTCGGGTATTTTCGAAGGGCCGACCGTAGTCAGCATGCGACCGATGAAAGCGTCAGACGCGATTCGCGCGATTCAAATTACGACGCGTTTCCCTGACGTTCACGGTGCACCGATTCATCTCGGCGATCCGAGTTTTATTGGAATTGACGACATTTCCGCACCAGACTTTGGAGATGCCGTGACGATCCACGAAGACGAAATCCCAGTGTTCTGGGCGTGTGGTGTGACGCCGCAAGCCGTAGCGATGCAAAGTAAGCCGTCTATTATGATCACGCATTCGCCGGGTTGTATGTTCATTAGTGATAGGAAAGATTCGGAATTAAGTGTGTTGTAATATGAAAAAAGTTCTCAACGCGACGAATGGTCGGTTGAGAACTTTTTTGGTTGCTGGAGTTGTTGTTGAATGAATAGCGTGGTTCGACAACTAGCTTCTATCTTACTGCACTGTATACCCACCGTCGAGTACAATCGCCTGACCGGTAATTCCTTTCGCGCTATCACTTGAAAGATATAGCGCAAGATCCGCTACTTCCTTCACATCCAATAAACGTTTCTGTGGAACTAGGGGGTAAATAATGTCTTCGAGTACGGATTCGAGAGGGACACCGCGCACTTCCGCTAAGTCTTCAAATTGATTGCGCACGAGAGGTGTATCCACGTAGCCTGGGCAAATCGCGTTCACGGTAATGCCGTCAGCTGCTGTTTCGAGTGCGGCTACTTTCGTCAATCCGATTACACCGTGTTTAGACGAGTTATACGCTGCTTTTCCTGCAAAGCCTACGAGTCCGTTAATGGACGCCATATTTAAGATCCGACCGAATTGCTGTTTTTTCATATGCGGCAAGACGAGCTTAGTCGCGATGAACGGGGCAGTGAGCATAACTTTTACTAACAGTTCAAATCGTGCAGTAGGGAAGTCTTCAAGCTTTGAGACATGCTGCAAACCTGCGTTGTTAATGAGGATATCGATTCTGCCGAAGCGGGCGATTGCTTCATCGATTGCTTGCTGAAGATCTTCCTCTTTCGTGACGTCGCATTTTAAGCCGATTGCCCTGCCACCTAACGTGACAGCCGCTTCTTTTACCTTTTCTTCATTCACATCGGTCAACACGACGATGGCGCCAGCTTCTGAGAACGCTTTGGATATTTCGAAACCTATTCCTTGTGCAGCCCCTGTGATGAGCAATATTTTATCCTTAACCATACAAAAATCCTCCTTAGTGCTCTTCAAAATTGCATAATGTCTCGAATTGTATTTTAATTCACTTCATTCGCTAAACGCAATGCTTTGTCAAAATGTCTGATCAACATACAGAACCTGCCATATTATATAGAGGTTCAACAATAAAATCAGAATAATGGAAATGAAGGTAGACGAAATCATTATAGTACTATATACTAGTCCTTAAGACAGGTACTTTGTACGTGATATGCTATGTAAACGCTTACTGTCTTTCAAAATGAATGAACGCAGGTCGATAACTAAAACTCTGTTTATTGGCCTGTTTTTTGTGCGTTAACGTAAGGATCTGAAGGGAGGTGAGATCGCAATGCGTCACCTAGTGGATAGAGAAAATCCCCGAGTGCTTCATGTCATGGGAGACAGACCCGAGGATTTACTAGCTGGTGTATACCAACATATCGTTAGTATACCCTTTTATTCCACTAATCGAAAGGAGTTTCTATAAAAAAGGAGGATATTGGGGCATGGACGAAGAGACAAAGTCAGTGATTTCACCGGGTACGAGTCTAGTATATCCGTATTATGACGATGAGGGAAAGTTATGTGCGGTGTTACTGAAAGACGGTGATTTTATACGGGTGGATAAAAGTCCAACTGAAGTAGTGGACTTGAGCATGAAGTTTTACGGGACGAGTTTGCGCGGTGGGATCGACGGTGGCAAGGCATTGATGGGGGAAATCCATATGACACCCGTCATGGTCAATGAGCGATTGGATATATACTTTTTCCCGAGTAATTCGCCTTCGAGTAATGAATGCGTGTGGTTTTCATTGGCACACGTCTTAACATTCTTGCCATTCGATAAACATCATACAAAAGTGATTTTCCGGGACGGTAATGTTTTTACTGTGAAATGTAGTTATTCAGTATTTCAAACAAAATACCAGCGAGCGTGCATGTTGAAGAATGGATTGTCGGCCAGGTTCACGCAAATGGCGCTCGGTGTAAGGAAAGGATATAAGACGTATCTGATCCGAAAGAATCATAAGCGTGGGAATTACGAAATAACGGATGAGTAAATAGAATTATACATAGCGTTCCTCTGCGGAGGAGCGCTTTTTCTGTCGAATGGTTTCGTGAAATTTTCACTGTTTTGGTTGGTGGGGTGGTATAATCAGTGTAATTATGAATCGTTTGGTTGGAATTGTGTTCGTTAGCGGTCAGGAGGGAAGAGTATGTTGTTTGATTTCTTTAAGCCGAAATGTGAGTATTGTAAGAAGCGGACGTCTGTTTATCAAGGATATTATTTGCCGAATGATAAGAAGATTAAAGTGTGTTCGTCTTGTGCGCGTTTTGCGCAGCGTCGTGGGTTTCGGAAGTGGAAGGGCTGACGTTTAGTAGTGACGTTTCACTTGAATTTTTTTGAGTATAAAGTGATTGTTCAAAAGCAGAGATCAAGACAGGTTCAATAGAGCAAACAAAAGCAAGAGCTACCCATTCGGGCGGCTCTTGCTTTTTTAGCTTTCTACGTTTCGTTTGGCGGTTAGTTGATCTTTTAATTTCATCAGTAGTTTTGCTCGACGTTTTTTGATTCCCGAAATGGAGATGCCGAAGTGGGTAGCGCATTCGGCTTGGCTTTTGTTTTCTACGTATAGTTTGACGAGTAGTTCGCGTTCATTTGCTGGGAGTGCGGTGAGGATTTCGTGTAGTTCGTTGTTTGGATCTTCGATGAAGTCATGTTGTGTTAGGTTTTCTAACGTCTCGGTTTCGACTGATGTATTGACTTCGCTAAATCGACTCTCTTTTTTTAAGTCATCGAGCATCGCGCCGTAGATGGAACGGTAGGCGAATGGAGTAAAGCTTCCTTTCGATTCGTCAAATCGCGTCCATGCTTGGTAAAGTGCGAAGCGTCCCGTTTGGCGGAAGTTGTCAAAATCACGGTAGATGTGTAATTTTCTCATGACGGCTGAGATCATCGGTTCGTATTGTTCCATTACCTCTTCAAAGTTTTCATTTGTTTTGCTTTCCATAAAAGCGACCTCTTCAGGTCGTGCACGACACTTTGTATTCCCTGGGTATGTATATAATAGAAAGTTTTGAAGGAGATATCGAATCGGTGTGTTGTCGTTTTGCTTGGGGAAAGTGAGTGTTTTGGTTAGGGGAAAGTGTGCGGTTTGATTGGGGGGAGTTTAGGGGGTTTGGTTGTTTTTTTGAGGTGGGGGAGGGTGGATGGTTTGGTTGGTTGAGCGGATGTTGGGTTGGGTAGAGCGGTTGTGGGGAGGGATTGAGCGGATACGGTGTTTGATAGAGCGTTTGCGCGTTGGGATTGAGCGGATTTCGTGTTTGATAGAGCGGCTGCGCGAAGGGATTGAGCGGATATGATGTCTGATAGAGCGTTTGCGTGTTGGGATTGATCGGATATCATGTTTGATAGAGCGTTTACGCGTTGAGTATGAGCGGATGTGGTGTTGGATAGAGCGCTGACGCTGTGACAATGAGCGTAACCGGGATGATATGGTGATAGAGCGGCTGCGCGAAGGGATTGAGCGGATACGATGTTTGATAGAGCGTTTGCGTGTTGGGATTGAGCGAATATCATGTTGGATAGAGCGCTCGCGCGTTGAGTATGAGCGGATGCGGTGTTGGATAGAGCGTATGCGCAGTGACAATGAGCGTAACCGGGGTGATATGTCCGATAGAGCGCTCACGCAACAGCTATGAGCGGATATCAATCCAATAGAGCGCTCATCCAACAACAATGAGCAAATCACCCACTCAATAGAGCACACCCACCAAAACAATGAACCTCCAAACAAAAAAGGAAGACCTCCATCAAAAAACATGACGGAAATCTTCCCTAAAATAAATTACATTTTAAATTGTGCAATGACTTCTGATAGTTTCTCGCTCAGTTCCGTCAATGTTTCGGCTGCTTCTGTCACCGATTGGATTGCGCGGAGTTGTTCTTCTGATGATGCGCTCACTTCTTCGCAGGCTGCTGCGGTTTCTTGGGAGGTGGCGGACATCGTTTGAACGGTTAAGGACACGTCGTCTTTATGTGTGACGATTAATTGGATTTCATTGGATACGGTGTGGATCGATTCTTGCATGGTGTCCATGAGTGAAGAAAGTTCTTCAAATGTATTTTCCGTATCTCCAACGACTATGCCTTGGTCGCGGAATGTGTGGATCGTTTGTTGCATTTGTTCAGAGACGATATGTGATTCTTTTTGTAATTCTTCTATCGTGACTTTGACATCGTCTGTCGCGCGGGCGGATTGTTCGGCTAGGGTGCGGACTTCTTCTGCTACGACTGCGAATCCTTTGCCGTGTTCGCCTGCTCTTGCTGCTTCAATGCTTGCGTTGAGTGCTAAGAGATTCGTTTGTTTGGAAATGTTCATGATCGTTTCCATGACGCTACCGATCGCTTGTACTCTTCCGCCGAGTGAATCGATGTCGTTGGACATTTCCTCTAGCGTTTTACCGGTAGTCGCAAATGAAGTTTTCAGCGCGTGCATCTGTTGCTGACCATTGTCGTTTTGAATACCCGTTTGTTTCGCGATCTCCAGCATATTTTCTGCTTTTTCTCGAATTTCATTGATTTCCTGTCCGAGAAGGTCGGTACGTTCTGTAACGGTTTCAGCATCTTCGGCAGATTTTGCAGCACCTTGCGCAATTTCTCCGACAGCCATTGCGACTTCATTGCTTGAAGCACTTGTTTCTTCTGATACAGCACTTAGGCTTTCGGAATTCGATCGCACATTGTCTGCTGATGTATGGACGACTGTGATAATGTCGTTCATATTTTGCACCATATGATTGAAGTCACGACTCAGTTCGCCAATTTCATCTGCACTTTGGTTTTCTGAACGTACGGTTAAATCGCCGCCAGACACTTTGGCCATTAAATCTTTGACGGTATCGAGTGGCTTCAACATCCGACTGATCGTAATAAATAGACCGACGAATGTGAGAATTAATGTAATGAGCGCAATAATTAGCATAGAGTTACGTAATGAATTGGCCAACGCACTCAAATGACGTTCTTCGTAGACAGCGCCAACTTTCCAGTTGAAGTCGGGAATCGTCGTATAGATATTGCGCTTGTCGATCCCTTGATCGTCGGTGTATTGGATGACACCACTGTCGGCCTCATACATTTTTTTGAAATGGGCTTCGTTTGTAACGTCCGTTCCTGTTTTGGAAGGATGTACAATAGCCAACCCTTGATCATCGAGCAACACTGGATAGCCGTTATACCCGATATCGCGGCTCGCTATTTCGTCTGTCAAAGCACTTAGTTCAATATCGAGTCCTAGAGCACCGACAAACGTACCATCGATCATAATGGCTTTGGAAGCTGTGATGACAAACTGATTGGTTGTATCATCCAAATACGGCTCCGTCCATTGCACGTCGTCTGGTTGTGCTTGTGCTAACTTGTACCAGTTTCTCGTCGTCGGATCGTAATCAGTTAAATCATCATCCGGCTTAATGACAGTATATTTGGATGTCAATGAATAATAGACCGCATCTGCACTTGGATACATAGACAAGAAAGCTTGTAAACGTTCCTCTATTTCTGTGACAGACACTTCTTTCCCGTTTTCTCCGGTAAATTCAGTGATGGCATCGGTTGTCGCTAGCAACGCCAATCCTTTTTCATACTTGTCCATAAATTGATACACGCCAAAACTCATTTCATTGATGATGGCATTACTTGAATCAGTGGCATTGGCCATCGATTGTTTTTTTGCTTGATCATTCGTCATCCAGGTCATGAGTGCAATACCTAAAATGAATAACATGATAGCAGTGAAGATAATCTTTGTCTTTATAGACCGTAACATGCAGGTTCAGCTCCTTCTAAGATGTGTGATGTTATATTGTACCTAGCTTGTTATCGGCTAATTTTCCTATATGTTCATAGTTTTATAAAGAAAAACAAAGAAACCTGTCGATTTGACAGGTTTCTTTGTAAAGTCTTATAGGCAAGCAGCGCCTACAATGATGAGTAAAATAAATAGTACGACAATCAATGCAAATCCGTTTCCATAAGAACCGCAATTGCCGTACGATCCACCAGACTCACAGCCGTGTCCCCCGTGTCCTCCGTGTCCTCCGTAGCCACCGCCACCGCGTCCGTATCCACCGAATCCAAACATGTCTCCACCTCCATTTTTTTTAAGTAATTAGCAACCGTAACCCATAAATCCTGCACCGACAATGATCAATAAGATAAACAGAACAACGATCATGGAAAAGCCGAAGCCTCCTTCATAACCGCCACCGCAACCATAGCCTTTAACTGATTCTCCCATATTGATTTCACCTCCAAATGTGGAACTACCCTTATTCTATGCAGAGATTCTCAGAGTGCCTTGGCTTTTATGAAAAAATCCGCCAAACCTTCAATAAGGTTTGGCGGATCGTGTTAGATTTTGAATCGTTCTACGGCATAACTCAAGTCTTCACTCAACTGCGTCAAGGCTTCAGCCGCTTCGGTAACCGAGCCGATTGCGTGAAGCTGTTCATCAGAAGACGCACTCACTTCTTCGCAAGCCGCAGCCGATTCTTCTGTCGTCGACAATAAAATTTGAATTTGTTCAGATACATCATTTTTATGGGCGTCCATTTCTTGGAGTGCGGTAGTGACTTGATGGATACGGGATTGCATATCGCCAATGAAACTAGAAATACTTTCGAAAATGCCTTCTGTGTCTTGTACGACAGTGCTTTGGCGTTCGAATGTATTACGCGTATTGTCCATTTGCTCAATAACGTGCTGCGTGCCGTTTTGCAGTTCTTGGATTGTCGAGCGTACTTGCTCCGCTGAACTCGCAGACTGCTCCGCTAATTGACGGACTTCATTTGCGACTACTGCGAAGCCTTTGCCGTGTTCACCAGCCCTTGCTGCTTCAATACTAGCGTTTAACGCAAGTAGATTGGTCTGCGAAGAGATCGATGTGATGGCGTCAATGACGGAACTGATCGCTGTGACTTTATCTTCTAGTGATCCGATCATGCCGCCCATTTGTTGCAAGTCTTGATTCCAATTGTTAAATGCAGAGCTTAACACATTCATCTGTGCGCGACCTTCCGCGTTATAGGTTACGGCTTCTGTTGCCAAACTTGCCATTTCACCCGCGGTAACATTAGCTTCTTGGATTTGCTGATTTAATAGCTCCGCACGAGTGGTCACCGTGTCCGCATTTTCCGCGGACTGGACAGCTCCTTTAGTGATTTCCGCCAAAGCACTTGCAATTTCTTCGCTCGTCGCATTCGTTTCTTCGGAGACAGCACTCAAGTTTTGTGAGCTCGCGAGTACATTGGATGCAGAATGTGTCACGGTCGTAATCAAACCGTTCATTTGATTAAGCATCTGATCGAAACCTTTGCCTAGATCTCCAATTTCATCTGTGGAATGAATGTTCGCCCGAACCGTCAAGTCACCGTCTGCTACTTGCTGCACGGTCTCTTGTAAACGGAAAATCGGCTTCAGCATTCGGCTGATAAAGATAGATAGAATGATCGCAAGTAACACCAAAGTCACGACAGCTGCAACGATCATGACGTTGCGTAAACCTGTGGCGAGGGATTGCATATTTTTCTGATCATAGATGACACCCAGTTTCCAGTCGAAATTCGGAATCGTAGTGAACATATCGACCTTTTTGACGCCTTCTTGCTCAAATGTGTGGTGACCAGCCGACTCTTTATACATTTTGGCTACATAGTCACGATTCATCGCATTCTCTCCAACAAGCGAAGGGTGAGCGATGGCGGTTCCTTCAGAATCGAGAATGAATGCATAACCATCGTGTGGGATAGCGGTCGCTGAGATATCTTCAGACATGGTCGATAACTGAATATCGATGCCCGCGACACCCACTAGATCGTTGCCGTTCATCACGGCTTTTGAAGCACTAATGACAAAATTACCTGTCGCTTCGTCAATATACGGTTTAGTCCAATGTACTTGTTCCGTTTCTGTCACGGCATTTTGATACCATTCACGTGTAGATGGATCGAAGTCGGTCAAATCCACGTAAGGACGAATCATCGTTTCTTTGGTCGCAAAGCTAAGATATGTACTCGATACGTCAGGATACGTCTCCAATGTGTGGTTAAGTGCTTTCGCAAGTTCTGCTTCGCCTGCTGTGGCAGTCGCATTCGTAAAATCCGACGAATCGGTGAGCAACTCTAACCCTTTACTGTATTGTTGCAAATCCGCTTCAATGGAAGCACTCATTTCAGTTAGCAGCGTACTACTCGATTGTATGAGGTTTTCCTCTGTTCGTTCCTTGACTAACCAGCTACTAATTCCCGTCATGGTCAGAACGCCACCAGCAACTAGCACGACAACAAGAAGAATTATTTTTGTTTTAATGGAATGAAACATGAATGTATGCTCCTTTATTCATATGGATTGTTCTAATCATACATTACTTTCGACTGTTATAATAGTCTGAATTTCATAACGTGGAAATTATTTATTCGCGTAAGAAGGAAGCTATAGAAGAAAAAATGTAGCTATACTCAACATCCCATATTTTCATCCGATACTATACATAACGATTGTTCATTGAAGACGGGGGGTACCAGTATGATCAGCCGAACAGGCGATGGCCCCGCAATGCAACCAGTGCAAACAACTTACGAGAGTGGGTCCGTTGAAAACAAAAGAGAAGTTTCAAACAGTCAACCCATTGGTCAGCCAGCACAACAGTTGACACCGGAGTTACAAGTCGAGTTGTCAAAGAGTGAAACGAAAGAATTAACAGATGGCATGAACAAATTTCTCGAAAGTGCAAATGTCCAGTTGCGCTTTATATTCCACGAACAGCTAAATGAATATTACGTAACGATTGTAGATCCAGACACAGAAGAAGTAGTTCGTGAAATACCACCCAAAAAATTGCTCGACATACACGCAGCTATGAAAGACTTCATTGGATTACTAATCGATCATAAAATTTAACAATAAAGGTGTGAGGCACGATGAGAATCGGTGGATTGGCATCGGGAATTGATACAGAATCAATCATCAGAGACATGATGAAAGCGCATCGGATTCCTCTTGATAAAATTACACAAAAGAAACAATACACACAATGGCAACTCGATGACTATCGTTCCACGAACCGGGACTTGAGAAAATCAAGTGACAAGCTATTTGATACCGTCATGAAGCAAAGTACGTATATGAAGAAAAACGTCAGTGTGTCGGATGAAGATGCACTAAGTATAACTTCTAAAAATTCAAGTGCGGACTTCTCAGGATCTATTAAGATAACTACATTAGCTAAGCAAGCTACTTTGCAAAGTGGTGGCTCTTTACAAAAAGATGAGGCAAACATTACGAGTGAACAAGCTGCAAAGTCTACTCTTGCTGACATTGGCATTATCAAAGAAAATGATTCTCAAAACCAAATATTGACGATTACTGCACCTGGAAAAGAAGCCGTTGATATTGAAGTCAAAGCTACAGATACTTTGGATTCAGTTTTAAAAAATATAAACAGTAAGACAGGCGTTAGTGCGTTTTATGACGATAGATCTGGAAAAATCGCTATGAGTGCTAAGAATAGTGGTTTTGGCGATATCACTGTTGTGGAGAAGAATGGTGGGAGTTTAGCTGAAAATCTTGGGTTGAGTACAGGAGTTGCTTCGAGTCAACAAGGTATTGATGCTAGTTTTAATTTTAATGGTTTGGATATGAAGCGATCATCAAACAGTTTTGAGGTTAATGGATTTCAAGTTAATCTAAAACAAACTACCACAGATCCTGTTACATTCAGTTCCTCTACAGATACAGAAAAAGTTTTAGATTCCGTCGTAGAATTCGTCAATGATTATAATGAAATGATTGAAAAACTGAACAGTAAGATCAAGGAGAAGCAATTCAAGTCCTTCCATCCACTATCGGCAGAACAAAAAGCTGATATGAAAGAAAAAGAAATTGAACTGTGGGAAGAAAAGGCTATGAGTGGTACGTTAAAAGGTGACCCAGCCCTTTCTACTATGTTAAATAATTTGCGTTCTATTATGTCTATATCTGTAAACACTACTGATAAAGACGGTAAGAGTCTCGATAAAGATAACAAACAAATTACAATCAGTCTCAAAGATTTAGGTATAGAGCCAACAAAGAGTTATTTAGACAACGGTAAATTAATTATCAATGAAGATAAACTTCGTGCTGCAATTTCAGAAAATCCAAACGCAGTCTATGATTTAATCGGTAAAAGCAATACTGAGCCTAAAGAGGGAGGAATTGCACAACGATACCGAAATGAATTACAAGTAGCACAAGAAAAGATTACCGTCAAAGCAGGTAGTTCTACTGCTGTAAACGATACATTTGCACTTGGTCGTTCTTTAAAAAACATGGACAAACAAATCGAGCGCTTCGAAACGAAACTTCAGATGATGGAAAGCCGGTACTATAAGCAGTTCAACGCGATGGAACAAGCAATCCAACGTGCTAACTCCCAGTCTGCAGCGTTGATGAGTTCACTTGGCGGCGGCATGTAACGCAACTTAGCTAAAAAAGGAGAATAACATAAAATGGCTACTAACAACCCTTATGCAGCATATCAAAATAATTCAGTAATTACTTCCACACCTGGCGAGTTGACGTTAATGCTTTATAACGGATGTCTTAAATTTATTCAGCAAGGCAAGATGGAGTTGGCTAAAGGTAATTTGGAGCAAAAGAATATTGCGATTCAAAAAGCGCAAGCAATCGTGACTGAATTAATGCTGACATTGGATACATCCTATGACGTATCCAAAAACATGCTGGTTCTATATGAATTCGTAAATAGCCGCTTAATCGAAGGGAATATCCAAAATGATCCCGCGATGTTTGAAGAAGCGGCAGGCATCATTACAGAATTCCGTGATACGTGGAAGCAAGTCATCCAAATTAATCGCTCGAAACAATATTCGAACGTGAGTGAGATATGATTCGACCCGCTATGACGATGTGGCGTGACCGTTCTCTACAATTAATTGCGCTTGTACAGGCAGTGGAGGAAGAACAGCGTGACGACGTGATTAAGCAAATCGACAAGATACTGAATGAACGCGATGTGTTGCAGTCACAAATAGTCCAGCCTTTCACTGCGGAGGAAGATGCATTCGGTAAAGAATTGATTCGTTTGGAGAAAGATGTACAGACTAGTCTGGAACGTTTCACCCATACGATACGCGCAAATATTTCACAATCTCAAGCCAAAAAAGAAAATATGAATAGCTATGTAAATCCATACGGTAAGATGTCTCAAGACGGTGCCTATTTCGATTCAAAGCATTGACCACCGGAAGAGAGGAATCTCTTTCGGCTTTTTTACATATAGGTATTCAATAGAGAGGAATCGTCCTATGCGTTATAATCGTCATGATTACTTTCGGTATTCGTTCAATTCATACATACCGGCCACATTCCGTATTCAATTGAAAAATGAAGAGAAAAACTTGTCTAATGAAGGGCGATGTGAAATTTTGGATATTAGCACGGGTGGCGTGAAGTTCGTGACGCATCTAGATCTACCTGTGCGCTCCGAAATGTTAGCGCTACAATTAGAGTTTACAATCGTTAAGCATCCCTTTGAAATCTTAGGAAATGTGGCTTGGAAAAAAGAAACCGAATTTGGTTTTGAGTATGGATTTGAGTTTGGTGAAGATCAAAATGTGGATACGCTGATTACGGAAGAATTAAAACATCATGCACGAAAAGTGAAAGAAACAGAGTGAAATCAACAAAAACCAGAAGTTTCTTTACAATTCCACATATTTCTTAAGTTTTGAAAAGGGTTTTACGGGTACTATGAAGAAGTAAGGTAATGAGGGTTTAAATAAAGGAGGAGTTCATATGTTAGACTTCAATATTCGCGGTGAAAACGTCGAGGTAACTCCGGCGATCAGAGAGTACGTTGAAAAGAAAGTTGAGAAACTAGAGCGTTACTTTACTGAAGGGGTAAACGCTACAGCTAATGTGAACTTGAAAGTTTATAGTGATAAACAAACAAAAGTGGAAATTACAATTCCCATGAAGAATTTGACACTTCGCGCAGAGGAGCGTCACAACGATATGTATGCAGCGGTTGACTTAATCGTCGACAAGCTAGAGCGTCAAATTCGTAAATATAAAACACGTGTGAATCGTAAATCACGTGAGCGCGAAGGCGTAGCCGCTTTCTTCCAGTCAACTGAAAGCAATAATACGCAAGACCTCGAGGACGACGCGGAGTTCGACGTAGTACGCACAAAGCAGTTCGATTTGAAGCCGATGGACCAAGAAGAAGCAATCCTTCAAATGAACATGCTAGGCCACAGTTTCTTCATCTTCACAGATGCAGATTCCGACGGCACACACATCGTCTACAAGCGTAAAGACGGCAAATACGGCCTAATCGAAACAAACTAATACACAACCCAAACAAGTCCAGCTCAAGCTGGGCTTGTTTTTTCATTCCCCAATAGAAGTGTTACCTTTAGAACACAATCAGTGGGTACAAAGAGATTTCCACTCCAGCTAGGGGAAGCTTTCCTGAGCGCGTGGCTTGCTCAATAGCAGCCTACAAAAGCGCATACTCCTAACGCTCCGCTAAGGCTTTCGCGGAACCTTCAGGAGTCGCCCCAGCTTCTGTTACAATCCTACGCGTAAGGTGGAAATACATAAGTGATTCACTGTAGTTAGCATACCAATGTTGGCTCCAACTTATTTAAATTCAAAGATGAATCAAAAGCGAATACAAACACGATTACAATCCCACATACAATGCACACCAGAAACTGTCACCCACTCAGCTCGTAAGGGATTGGCGCGTAGGAGGGGCGACTCTGGGAGGATTAGCCCGATCAGGTGAAACAACCAAAGAGAGCAACGCGAACTGGTTGGTTCACCGCGGGCCCTCCAGAACGCGTCCCCTCCGAAGCGCCAATCCCCAACCCCAACAGCACCTCCACCCTAACCCAAGACAAACTTAGGAAAAAAGATACAGCGCCCCATTTGCACCTAGCTTTTTACAATGCTAAAATGGACTGTGACTCAAAAATACCTAGACACCGAACTTACAACTAGCAGGCACGTCCTGCTAATTAAAGAAGCTATGAGGATGTGACAATAAATGCTTGGCGTACTAAATAAAATGTTCGACCCAAACAAACGAGACCTAAAACGACTCGAAAAAATTGCCGATCAAGTAGAACTATTGGCAGACGACATGGAAAAGCTATCCGACGAACAACTAACAGCCAAAACAGATGAATTCAAACAACGCTACCAACAAGGCGAGACAATCGATGACCTACAACCTGAAGCGTTTGCTGTCGTGCGTGAGGCCTCACGACGCGTGCTCGGACTCTACCCATTCCGCGTGCAAATCATGGGTGCTGCAGCGCTTAACGAAGGGAATATCGCAGAGATGAAGACCGGTGAGGGGAAGACATTGACTTCTACACTCGCCGTTTATTTAAATGCACTGACTTCCAAAGGCGTCCACGTCGTAACTGTCAACGAATACTTGGCTAGTCGTGACGCGGAAGAGATGGGGCAGTTGTATTCATTCCTCGGCATGAACGTAGGCTTGAACTTGAACAGCCTCAGTAAAGAAGAGAAACGTGAAGCGTACGAAGCAGACGTAACCTACAGCACGAACAACGAACTCGGTTTCGACTATTTGCGTGACAACATGGTGCTATATAATGAACATAAAGTTCAGCGTCCACTTCATTTCGCCGTCATTGACGAAGTCGACTCCATTTTAGTCGATGAAGCACGGACACCGCTCATTATTTCCGGTCAGGCTGCGAAAGCGCAAGAATTATATCGCTTAGCCAATCGCTTTGTGATCACGTTGAAAAAAGAAGAAGATTTTTCATTTGATGAATCAACGAAAGGTGTTGTGTTGACGGAGCAAGGGATCGAAGCGGCTGAGAAAGCGTTCAGCATTGAAAACTTATTCGATCTGCAACACGTGACGCTCAACCACGCAATCAATCAGTCATTGAAAGCGCATGTAAGTATGCATAATGACGTAGACTATGTAGTAGAAGAAGGCGAAGTGGTCATCGTTGACTCCTTCACGGGTCGTTTGATGAAAGGCCGTCGTTATAGTGATGGACTGCACCAGGCGATTGAAGCGAAGGAAGGACTCGAAGTACAGAACGAGTCGATGACACTTGCGACGATTACGTTCCAGAACTACTTCCGTATGTATGAAAAGCTGTCCGGCATGACGGGTACAGCGAAGACTGAGGAAGAAGAGTTCCGCAATATTTATAATATGAACGTCATTGCGATTCCGACCAATCGACCGATTGCACGTGATGACCGTCCAGACTTGATCTTTGCATCGATGGATGGAAAGTACAGAGCTGTAGCGGAAGAAATTAAAGATCGACACGAAAAAGGCCAACCGGTGCTTGTCGGTACGGTTGCGATTGAAACGTCAGAAATTATTTCAGCGTTTCTAAAAAAATACGGTATTCCGCATAATGTCTTGAACGCGAAGAATCACGAGCGAGAAGCCGAAATCATTCAAGACGCGGGTAAAAGAGGTGCCGTAACGATCGCAACCAATATGGCCGGTCGTGGTACAGATATTAAACTAGGTGAACATGTCCAAGATGTTGGCGGTTTAGCGGTCATCGGTACAGAGCGACATGAGTCACGACGTATTGATAATCAGCTCCGTGGACGTTCAGGACGTCAAGGTGACCCAGGGGTTACGCAGTTTTATCTTTCATTAGAAGATGAATTAATGCGACGTTTCGGTTCTGAGCAAATGAAATCGATGATGACTAAACTCGGTATGGACGATGAAACGCCGATCCAATCGAAAATGGTGTCACGTTCAGTTGAGTCTGCTCAGAAACGAGTAGAGGGGAATAACTTTGATTCACGTAAACGTTTATTGCAATATGACGATGTACTACGTCAACAACGTGAAGTCATTTACAAAGAGCGTAATGAAGTACTTGGTTCAGAAAATATTCGCCCCGTTCTTGAAAATATGTTGAATTCCGTAATTGAACGCGTAGTGGCGACTCACACTGCAGACAATACGGTGTATTCAAAAGGCTTGAAAGACTATCTGGAAGCAAACTTACTAGCTGAAGATACGGTGACAATCGAAGACTTAGAAAGTAAAACAGCAGAAGAGTTACAAACATTTATTCACGAATTGGTCATTGCGCGCTATAATGAGAAAGAGCAAGAAATGTCCGAAGAGCGTATGCGTGAATTTGAGAAGGTCGTCTTGTTGCGTGCGATTGATACCAAGTGGATGGATCATATCGATGCGATGGATCAGCTCCGTAACGGAATTCATTTACGTGCTTACGGACAGAATGACCCGCTTCGTGAATACCAAGCAGAAGGTTTTATAATGTTTGAAGATATGCTGATGGCCATCGAAAACGATGCGACGAAGTATGTCATGAAGGCAGAAATCCGCAATAACTTGGAGCGCGAAGAAGTAGCAAAAGGTCAAGCGAACAACCCGAAAGAAGACGGCGCGCCGGTTGCTAAAAAGCCGATTCGACGTACGGTCAATATCGGACGTAACGAACCTTGTCCGTGTGGTAGCGGCAAGAAGTACAAAAACTGCCACGGCAAATCATAAAAAGAAACAACCACTCAGGAGGAAACAATTATGATGGAATTATCCGATGTGCGCAACGATCTCGACAAAACAGCTAAGAAATTAGCGGACTTTAGGGGGTCTCTTTGACTTAGAAAACAAAGAGGCTAGCATGCAGGAATTAGAAGAAATGATGATGGAGCCAGGATTCTGGGATGACCAGGATACGGCGCAGAAAGTTATTTCACAATCGAATGCATTGAAAGACATTGTCGGCGAATATAACGAATTGAACGAAATACAAGAAAACTTGGAAATGACCTTGGAACTTCTGCGAGAAGAGGCAGATGCAGAGTTACAAGAAGAACTTATTTCCGAATTAAAAGAGTTCAAAAAGAAGATGGAGCAATTCGATCTTCAAATGTTATTGAGCGATGAATTTGATAAAAATAATGCAGTAGTTGAAATACACTCAGGCGCAGGCGGTACCGAGTCTCAGGACTGGGCATCGATGTTGCTTCGTATGTACACTCGATGGGCTGAGCACCACGGCTTTAAAGTCGAAACTCTCGATTACCAAGCAGGTGACGAGGCGGGCGTGAAGTCTGTTACGCTTGGCATCAAAGGGCATAATGCCTATGGTTACTTGAAAGCAGAGAAAGGCGTGCACCGACTCGTTCGGATTTCGCCATTTGACTCTTCAGGTAGACGCCATACTTCATTTTCTTCTATTGAGGTCATGCCGGAATTTGATGGCGACATTGAATTGGATCTGAAGACGGAAGATATCAAGATCGATACGTACCGTTCGAGTGGTGCTGGTGGACAGCATGTTAACACGACGGACTCTGCTGTACGTATGACGCACATTCCAACGGGTGCGATTGTTACGTGTCAGACGGAACGTTCACAGATCAAAAACCGTGAGCGTGCGATGAATCTGTTGAAGGCGAAGATTTACCAGATTCGCGTAGAGGAAGAGGAAGCGCGCTTGGCGGATATTCGTGGCGAGCAGAAAGAGATTGGTTGGGGCAGTCAGATTCGTTCGTATGTGTTCCATCCGTATTCGATGGTCAAGGATCACCGTACGAATGAGGAGACGGGTAACGTTAGTTCTGTAATGGACGGCGAGATTGATCAGTTTATCAATGCGTATTTGCGTTCTAGAATTTCTTAAGTATACTTAGGCAGCTGGGCAGGTCATTTTTTAATGACTTGTTGCGGCTGTTTTTTAATTAAATTGGGTATGTTCATTGTGGGTTTTAAGGTAGAGAGGCTGGAGTGGCTGTTGGGATGGGGATTGGCGCTTCGGAGGGGACGCTTTCCCATGGGCCCGCGGTGAGCCAACCAGGTCGCAGGCTTCCTTTTGGTTGTCTCACCTGATCGGGCTGATCCATCGGGAGTCGCCCTTCCTACGCACCAATCCTTATAATTTGAGTGGGTGACACTCAGTGCGGTTCACTTTAAGTTGGCTGAGCTGTTAATTTTCACAGAGTAGCTCACATGTAAAAAAGTACATGGAAAGATTTTTGTCATGTAGATCTGAAAGTAGATCATAGTAAATGAAAATTCATTCTGTAATATTGTAACGTCCTTGTATATTACAAAGACGTTACAATATTACAGACTATGACAAAGAGTGATTTTTATTTAACTCAAATTATGTGGTACACGCTGAATTTCCTTGTTATGTTACCCACATGACAAAATACTATGTTTAAGAACGGGTTTTCTGGTGAATACTATATATGTATTCACTACCAAAAGGGCTTTTTATGGCTTGAAATAGAAAAGGAACGCGATGGTCCTCGTTAGTTTATAACTTTGTCATCTATTTTCACCATAATTCGGTCGGTATTTGGTATACTACTTGTTGTGTTAGAAAATTTTAAGTAAAAGGGAGGATATTACATGAAGAACAAACTATTGGCTACACTCTTCGGAGCGGCTTTAGTTCTCGGCGCTTGTGGTGGAGGCGACGATAACGCTTCAGAACCAAAAGATGACGCAAACAACGACAACGGCGCAGCTACTACTGATGTAGATGCAGAAGCAGTTGTACAACAAAGCTGTGCATCATGTCACGGAGGAAACTTGGAAGGTGGAGCAGGTCCAGCACTAGAAAACGTTGGAGCTACACACTCTGAAGAAGAAATCCATGATATTATCATTAACGGTAAAGGCGCAATGCCTCCTGGTATTATTCAAGGCGAAGAAGCAGACGCAGTTGCTGCTTGGTTAGCTGAAAAGAAATAATGAACTGTCCGGTCGTCTCCAAGACTTTCTTGGGGGCGATCTTTTTTTGTACATATTTCCAAAAGATAAACTAGATTTTTACAATTTTGCTGTCTTAATCAATTGATACATAACTGTAATACATGGTAGAGTTAAGCCCATGCTATAATAAAAATGGCGAATATGAGAGAAAAACAAAATTCAGGTGGTTATGATGTATGATTGTGATGAAAAATGTATACAAAAAGTACCCGAATGGTGTTGTAGCCTCTAACGGAATTCATGTCGAAATCGATCAAGGGGAATTTGTATATGTTGTCGGGCCGAGTGGGGCAGGTAAATCTACGTTCATTAAAATGATGTATCGTGAAGAAGTCCCGTCTAGTGGATTGATTTATTTTAACAATACCGATCTGACAAAAATGCAAAGAAGAGATATCCCTTATTTGAGAAGACAAATTGGCGTAGTGTTTCAAGATTTTAAACTACTGCCAAAACTAACCGTCTATGAAAATATAGCGTATGCGCTAGAGGTAATTGAAGAATCACCGAGCGTCATACGTCAAAAAGTGACAGACGTGTTGAAATTAGTGGGACTCACTAAGAAAACGAGAATGTTTCCAAATGAATTGTCTGGCGGAGAACAGCAACGCGTGTCGATTGCACGATCGATCGTCAATCAACCGAAGCTTGTCATTGCAGACGAACCGACAGGAAATTTAGATCCAGAGACTTCATGGGAAATCATGAAGATTTTTGAACGGATAAATGCACAAGGTACAACGATCATTATGGCTACACACAATAAAGAAATTGTGGATAATCAACCACATCGCGTGATACAGATCGAAGGCGGACTCATCACACGAGATGAGCACGAAGGAGAATACTCCAATGAAATCTAGAACAGTACGACGTCATATTCGGGAAAGTTTCAAAAGTCTTAGTCGAAATGGCTGGATGACCTTTGCTTCAGTTAGCGCTGTGACTGTGACTTTACTATTGATTGGTGTATTCATCGTGATCATGATGAACTTAAATCAACTGGCCGATAACATCGAGAACGATGTGGAGATCAAAGTCGTTGCGGAACCAGGAGCGAATGAAGTAGAAGTCCAGGAACTATTGAAGGAAGTTAAAGAAACCCCAGGTGTTGCTGAAGTCAAGTATTCCTCACGAAAACAGGAATTGGAGCGAATGATTCAATCTTTCGGTGATGAGTTAGCGCTCTACAAACAAGACAATCCCCTCGGTGATGCCTTATATGTAAAAGCGGATGACCCAAAAAACACAGCATCCATCGCCAATGAAATTGCTACGTATACGTATACGTTTGACGTAGAGTACGGAGAAGGTAAGGTAGAAAAACTTTTCAATGTCTTAAAAATAGGACGAAACGTGGGACTAGGTTTAATATTGGCCTTACTGTTTACTGCCATGTTCCTCATATCGAACACGATTCGACTCACGATTGTGGCGAGACGGACAGAAATCGATATTATGAAACTGGTTGGTGCAACAGATAGTTTCGTACGGATTCCTTTCATGCTCGAAGGTGTGTGGTTGGGGATTTTTGGTGCGATTATTCCAATGGCCCTCATGACCACATTTTACTCGAAATTGTACGAATTCTGGGAAGGTCGTTTGCAAAATCAATTATTCCATTTGCTCGATCCTAACCCCTTCCTATTACAATTAAACTTCTTACTACTATTTGTCGCTGTCTTTATTGGCGTCTGGGGTAGTTTCATGTCAGTTAGGAAATTCTTAAAATCGTAATTTTTACTAAGGGGAGAACACGGATTTGATAAAAAGACATAGAATCATTTCAAGTGTCCTTGCGGTATGTTTGCTAGCCACAACGGTTGGTAGTACAGATGTATTCGCGGACTCTCTGAAAGATTTGCAGAATGAAAAAAAGGCTGCAGAAATGAAGAAGAAAAACTTAGATTCGACTATCCAAAAGAAAGAAACGCAAATACAGGAAAAGCAGTCAAAAGTCGATCAGCTGATCAACCAAATCAAAAAGCTGAATGATAAGATTGAAGAGACTAACCAAAACTTGGATCGCATCCTTGCTGAAATGAATCAAACGAAAAAGGAAATTGATGAACTTCAAGCATCTATTAAAGAATTAGAGATTCGGATCGAACAACGAGACGAAGTATTGCGTGAGCGCGTTCGCGTGATGCAAGTCAAGGGGAATAAAGTCAGTTATTTAGATGTACTTCTTGGCGCTAACAGTTTCTCAGATTTCATTGACCGCTTCTCGGCAGTATCTACATTGATGGATGCCGATCGAAAAATCATTCAACAGCAAGAAGAAGATATGGAGTTACTTGAAGAAGAGAAGAAACTTGTCGAGCAGAAATTGGCTGAACAAAAAGAACGCAAGCAAAAAATTCAAGCGATAAAAGATGAATTGCATAACCAAAAGCTCGAAAAAAGAGATGTGGTCAATGAGCTTGAAAAGAGTCAAGAAAAACTTTCAAGTGAAAAAGGCGCATTAGAAGAAGAATATAGCGATACGGTAGCATTCAGTTCTAAACTCGAAAAGAAAATTATCGCAGAACAAAATCGCTTAGCAGAAGTCGCTCGTAAAGAGCAAGCGAGAAAGCAAAAGTTGCAGCAAGAAAGATTGGCAGCAGCGGCAAGTAGTAGTGCAAGTGCTTCTACAAGTGCAAATGCGGCTCCGCCTGTCTCGAGCGGATCATGGACAAAGCCGACAACGGGTAGATTCAGTTCAGGATTTGGCTGGCGGACTCATCCGATATCGAAAGTGAAAAAACAACACCGTGGAATGGATATTAGCGCACCTACTGGAACTCCGGTTGTCGCAGCAGGAAATGGTGTCGTCTCTTATGCAGGTACTATGGAGGGCCTAGGGAACGTGGTCATGATCACGCACTCCGTAAAAGGTCAAATTTTGACGACAGTCTATGCTCACCTATCCACGATTGGTACGAGTTCAGGACAATCTGTCGATAAAGGTCAATTAATAGGAGCAGTCGGTTCGACAGGTTACTCTACGGGTCCACATTTGCACTTTGAAGTGCACGTAGGCAACTTCTCTGCCACAGGTCCGAGTGCAGTCAACCCTTTGCATTACGTTTCTTTTTAATATAGCATGAAATGAAAACCTGCCTGAAAAGGTAGGTTTTCATACGTTTACAGAAAGAACAGGGGGATGGACAATGCCTGTTACGCAGTATTACCCAATCGGTTCCATTACCATGCCTTCCTCATGGATTGCGTTCATTACAGGTTTCTTAGTGACCTATCTTTTCATTCGCTTATATTTTGGTAAAGTACATGGCGCACGAGTCGGTGATGTATTTTTTAATGTGGTGATTGTCTGGAAATTATCCGTGATTTTGACAGATTTCACTATGGTCCTAAAAAATCCACTCTCTATTCTTTATTTTCATGGCGGGATGTTTGGCTGGATACTGGGACTCGTCGTAGCTGGTTTAATGATGCTCCGGCAAGTATATAAAGAGAAGTGGAAGCGTATCGATAAATGGTCGCTGTTGCTTGCGTTGATTTGTTGGCAAGCTGTCTATCAAATCGCTATGACTTTTCTAAATGAAGGCAGTATAGTAGTGAAAAGTGCAACGGTTCTATTATTTGCGGCCATTTTTGTCTTGTCTTGGTGGAGTGAACGAAAGAAAGTCAATACAGTGAGTGAACTCGCCGGCGTCTTGGTAGCGGTTCATTTTCTCGGATCGGCCATTCAAGGCAATCTACTGAATACAGCATTCATCACGACTATTTTCATCGGCTTGTTCATGTGGGGAATAGAGAGAGCTACAGCACAACCGATTAGTGGAAAGGAAGAGGTAGAGTGAGTAAGAAAACACTTGGGTATATCATTACGGCATTAGTGATCGGAACATTAATCTTCATTATGGTACAAAATACAGTTGGACAGAAAGACCCTGTAGAAGCCCCGATTACACAAGTAAACGAGGAAGATGCATTGCCAGGCGAAGAGGAAGGGTTGGCGCAATATTCAGTTGCACCAGACTTTACACTGGACACATTAGCAGGCGAAACGGTGACGCTTTCTGAGTTGAAAGGAAAGAAAGTCATTTTAAATTTCTGGGCGACGTGGTGTCCTCCGTGTAAAGCGGAAATGCCGCATATGGAAAGTTTTTATTCGAAATTAACGGATGAAGACCAAGTAGAACTGATCGCAATCAACGTGACGGAATCCGAGAGGCTTGGTTTAAGCGAAGTGGAAACGTTTGTAGATGATTATGGATTAAGCTTCCCTATTCCACTAGATAAAACGGCGGAAGTCACCCATACATATGGTGTGTTTTCGATGCCTACGACGTATATGATTGATACGCAAGGACGCATAGCACAAAAAATCATTGGACCATTAGATGAAAAAGCATTGAATGAATTAGTCGATTCGATGGACTGAAAAAAGAGTCTGTTCTCGTGTCGTAACTTCTTGTCTCCCTTCATATAGTGAAGAGAGGAGGAGGTTATGAATGCGTAAGAGCAGGCTTTTTTTGGTGGGGGTGTTATTACTGATCGGCGCCATATGGCTAAATGGTTGTGGTAAGCAGGAGGTGGCAAAGAATGAATCGGTCAGTAAGCTACCTGTAGTCGATGAGGTGTTTGAAAAGATTCAGGAGAGAGCTGTATACCCAGTCAAAAAGGACGAGCTGATTGAAGGGGCATTGAGGGGGATGACGGATACAATCGGTGATCCGTATTCTACGTATCTAACGGGACAGGAAGCGGAGTCTCATCGGGAATCACTTGCAGGATCACGTGTAGGGATCGGTGCAGAAATGACACGGACGAACGGTAAGTATGTGATTGTAGCCCCAGTTAAAGGAGGACCAGCAGAAAAGGCGGGATTACAGCCCTATGATGAAATTGTGCGCGTCAATGGAGAACGTTTGGCCAATGAAACATTACGCGATGTAGTGAATATGATCCGCGGTGATAAGGGAACAGAAGTGAAGTTGACGATTTTTCGACCTGAAGCGGATAAGCATATGGAATATACGATCACGCGCGATCATATGCCCGTGCAGTCTGTGTCACATGAGCTGATGAAAGAACGGGATGCTAAGCTCGGGTACATAGCGCTAAGCATGTTTGGTGAAGAGACCGCAAAAGAGTGGCAAAAGGCTACGTCTGACGTCATCAAAAAAGGTGCCCAAGCGATCATCATCGATCTTCGTGGTAATCCAGGTGGCTATTTGCAGGCAGTATCTGAAATTTCCAGTAGTTTGTTAGAAGAAGATCGAACATTTGTCGTGATGCAAGATGCACAGGGAAATTTGACGCCTATTTCAACGGAGAAAGACGAAGAACTTTCATTCAATGAACGATTGAAACAAATTCCGATTGTGGTCTTACAGGACGTCGGCAGCGCATCGGCGAGCGAAGTATTGAGTGCGGCGATCAAAGACTTGAAACGTGGTGAAATTATCGGCACGACAAGCTTCGGAAAAGGAACAGTTCAAGAAACGATGGAATTGTCAAACGGCGGAGAGTTGAAGTTGTCCACGAGTAAGTGGCTGACACCTAAAGAGAAATGGATCCATGGTAAAGGGGTCGCAGCGGACATTGAAGTAAAACAGAACAGTTTATTCACGGAGCACTTACAGATGGTGACGGATACGATGAAAGAAGGGCATTTCAATGATCAAGTTGCTTATGCGCAACGCATGCTCAAAGCTTTTGATTTCCGTCCAGGTAGAACAGATGGCTATTTTGACAGTGAAACGGCAGAAGCTGTACATGCATTCCGTGCGGAGCAAGAGATCAAAGAAGGCTATGATATGGACAGAGAATTCTTCACGGCATTGAAAACAGCTACAGAAGAATATCGTGCAGAGTCAAAGAACGATAAACAATTGCGAATGGCGGTCGATTTCCTCGTCAATGAACTGGAAAAATAATAGTAGAGGCGGTTCGGCAAGGTCTTGGCAACAAGACACGTGCTGACAGCCTCTTTTTTTATTGTGTAATTTAGCTTATATTGGAACTTCGCTAAGAACTCACTCGCTATTTTCTATCTTTTTTTGTACAATGAAGAAAAGAGCTGTAAAGATAAGCGGGAAAGGTGACAGAAGATGTCTAGCGAACTATTACGTAATTTACAAGAAGCATTACTCTACTTTTTTCTGAATCCAGTCTGGCTAATCGCTTTAGTGGCTGCCTATATGCTGGGCAGTAAACGGGTAAGCCGCGAACGAACAGATTTCAATGTGGGCATACATAAAGGTTCTACTGAAATGAAACACATTCTCTCAGTAGGTTGGTTGCACGGACTCGTCCTGTCGATTCTGATCGCAGGTATAGGGTTGATCGTGGACTTTAACTGGATTATCCTTTTATCCGTTAGTATGTTGCTCGTTATTGTCTCATTCTCTTATAAACTAGCATCACCGATCTACTATGTGGCTCTCGCGTTTTTTGCGCTCTGGGCATTGGATCGTTTTGCAGGAGATTTTTCAATCGGCACATGGTTCGTTCAAGAAGATCTGGACTTCTTCGGTACATTGGCTATAACGGTACCGATTATTGCAGGATTGTTGTTGATTTCGGAAGGCTTATTGGTTCGTCGTCACGCGGCGCGTCATACGTCTCCAACATTCGTTTCGACGCAACGTGGAATGCGTGGAGCCATTTATCAGTCTAAATTACTTTGGCTCGTGCCCGTCGTATTTTTAGTGCCGGGACATATGGTGGCGGAATTTGCTCCATACTGGCCGCAATTCACATTAGGCTCAGAGCAATTTTCCTTCATTCCGGTGCCTGTCGTAATCGGATTCTCGCAACTGGTACGTTCGACGTTCCCAGACGTGCTGTTTCCTAAGATGGGAAAAGCTATTGCTTGGCTTGGTGTAGCGGTAGTGCTTGTAGGGATTGGCGCAATCTGGATGCCAGTACTTGGCTGGGCGGCATTACTTGCAGGTGTTCTATGCCGAATCTTGTTGAGCGCTATGATTTCACTATCAGAACGCAATAAGCAAGTGTTGTTAGTGCCTCAATCGGAAGGCGTGTATGTAGTAGCCGTTCTGGCTGATTCACCAGCAGAGAAGATGGGCATTGTGCCAGGAGATTTGATCAAGTCGGTGAACGGGATCTCGATTCACAATGAAGATCAATTGTATGACGCCATCCAAGTCAACGCTGCACACTGTCGTTTACAAGTAATCGGCCGCGACCAAGAGGTACGTCTGAAGCAACAAGTGCTGTTCCGTCATGATCACTTCCGTTTAGGTATCGTAGTTGTGCGATAAAAGGGGAGAACACTATGCATGATTTCGAAACGAAGTTGCTGTTTGCGATGTTATTGCCAGGGATTTTAGTTGTGTTTTTTACGCGCGTGACATTTCATCACGTCGTCGGATTAATTTTGACAGTAGCGCTCATTGCGGCTTCTGTTTATGCAGGATATACGCATAACTGGATGTTGTATGTGGCGGATGCTGTGTCACTGACAGTAGGTTTTTGGTTTGCGTCGCGCATGGTGAAGAATGCGCGGCTGAATCAGTCCGAAGAGTGAAGAAAAGCGGTTTTCAAAAAGCATATATGCTTTGAAAACCGCTTTTTGTTACGAATACTAGTTAGTAGTTGTTTTAATTGTCTGCGCTATGGGGAATAGTGAGAGTACGAGTTAAAATAAACTGTAGACAGCGAGCGCTGCAATGGTCCCAATCACGACAAACATGACGTCGAGGCCGATGAACGCTAAAGCGAACGCTATGACGGCACCTATGATGCCAAAAAGAATATCATCTTGGATATGTAAAATAGCTGGAAAAATAAGTGCACCGAGTACTGCATAAGGAATGTTGCGCAACACACCGCTGATAACTGGCGGCAATTCCTTGCCATCGAGAATGGTTAACGGAATCATTCGAGGCACATAGGTGGCAATGGCCATGCCAAGCAACATCCACCAATAAGTAGATCCCATCAGTTTTCCTCCTTCTGTACAGTAAAGCGATCGACGTTTTTATTACTTTTTACATATAGAATTTCAACAAAGATTGCGGAAGCAAGCGTCGCGACCAATATCGACCATCCAGTAGACAATAGATGCGTGTAATAGAGCACGCAGTGAATGGCTGCCGCTATCGCTGCAAGCAACACTACCTTACGATTGCCTTTCATAGACGGGACGAGCAAGCCGATAAACATGGCATACAGTGCAACAGACATCGCTTGTTGTAGAAATTGCGGTAAATTGGCTCCGATGACGTGACCTACCGCTGTGAAGATCACCCAACTGCTATAGGCGATCAAGGCTACACCGAATGTGAAGGCGGTCGTGACTTGTCGATTCTGTTGTGTGGCAAGAACCGAAAATGTTTCATCGGTGATGCCGAATGCGTACATAGCTTTCTTCCATTTTGACGCGGGCTCCACTTTTTCGCTCAGAGCAGCGGTCATTAGGAAGTGCCGGATATTGACGATAAATGTATTCGTCACGATGAGCCACGGAGCAACGCCAGTCGCGAGTAAACTAAGCGCCATATATTGAGCCGCACCTGCGTAGACGAATAGACTCATTGCAGTTGCTTCCATAATAGAGAGGCCAGTCGTTTTAGCGAGCAGTCCGAACGTTAACGCCACGGGAAAGTACCCGATGGCAATACTCGATCCTGCTTTCAGGCCATGAAAAAAGGTTGTATTCACTAGGCAGTCCATCTTTCTTTTTATGAATCTAGGAGCTAGTATACTATAATTCAACATATTCTACAGCATTATGACTAAAAATTATGAAAATCAGTGAGGGTGTCAGCGATGAATGAATGGCTAACAATTGATAAAGTGGAAGATCTAGCAGAGGAGTATGAGGCGCTAGGTTTTTTGATGGGCTTAATTCCGCCATTTTTGGAAGCGTTCCTACCATTTCTGCCTCTCTTCATATTTGTTATTGCCAATGCTATCGCGTTTGGTTTTTGGCTAGGCTTTGTGCTTTCCTGGGCAGGAACCGTAGCGGGTTCGTATGTCGTGTTCTTGCTCATTCGTAGATTTGGTGGCAACAAGTTCTTTTCGTTTCTGACGCGTCCTAAGAAAGTACAACAGCTGATTCAGTGGGTCGAGCGTAATGGCTTTGGTCCGTTGTTCGTCTTAATTTGTTTTCCGTTTACGCCTTCTGCTTTGGTGAATCTTGTGGCGGGCTTGTCGAATATGAATAAGAAGAATTATTTGTTTGTGTTGATGCTTGGTAAGCTTGTGATGATTATGATGATTACGTTTATCGGCTATGATGTGCGGGCGCTTGTTACGCAGCCGATCCGGACGTTGATTATGTTTGTTGTGATGTTCTTGTTGTGGTTGGTGGGGAAATGGTTTGAGCGTAGGTTGACGCGGAAGGTGGAGGATGATTTTAGGAGTTTTTCTAGTGTGCGGGGTGAAGGTGAAAAAGAATAAAGGTTAACGTTTCCTGTCTTTCTTTTCTTTCGGTACAATGGAGGAAAGGGTGGCAGGATTTTTATTTTCTGAAATAAAGAGAAGTGATGGAGGGGGAAGCACCGTTGATCTGCGTTCCAGGCGGACGCTTTCCCATGGGCCCGCGGTGAGCCAACCAGTTCGCTTCGCTCTCTTTTGGTTGTCTCACCTGATCGGGCTGATCCATCGGGAGTCGCCGCCTTCCACGCAGATCAACTACATGGTGGTTCTTAGGATTGTGTTTTGGGAAATTATCTTCTTTTAGAGAGTTCAAGTGAATATAAGATATGTAGTGTTGGGGGCGTTGCTCGACTGGTTGTTGGGTATTGAAGTTAGTGAGTTTCTGCTTTCTGAAATAGTGAGACATGGTGGGGGAAGCACCGTTGATCTGCGTTCCAGGCGGACGCTTTCCTGCGGGCATGGCTTGAGCCTCCTCGTCCGCTTCGCTCCCTGCGGGGTCTCAAGGCTCATGCTATTCCCGCGGGAGTCGCCGCCTTCCACGCAGATCAACTACGTTGTGGTTCTTAGGATTGTGTTTTGAAAAGTTATCTTCTCATAGAAAGTTCAAGTGAATATAAAGATATACGGCGTTGGGGGCGTTGCTCGACTGGTTGTTGGATACTGCAGTCGCTGCGTGTCCGCTTTAGCATTGCCTGCTAAATAAAGAACTACTGATCAAACAGAAAAAACTATGTGCAAGAACTACGGCACTATACTGCTACTTACTTACTTATTTAATAATTGACTCTATATACATTCAACTTCTAACGAAAGGGGAGAAAAACATGACATTGCGTTTTATTACGGGTCGTTCTGGAACGGGGAAGACGACTTTTATTGAGCGGGAGATTGCACAAGAATTAAAGGAGCGGCCGATGGGGGCGCCTATTGTGGTGATTGTGCCGGATCAGTTATCGTATTCTATGGAATATAGTCTATCGGTTAAGTCGGGGCTGTCTGGTATGATTCGTGCCCAGGTGCTGACGTTTAAACGATTGGCTTGGCGGGTTTTGCAAGAGGTCGGGGGCATTACGCGTGAGGAAGTGGATAGTTTTGGCTATCGCATGCTTGTGCGTAGTGTGCTGGAAGACAATAAGGAGTCGTTTAAGCTTTTTAAACAAGCGGCTTCGAAGCATGGGTTTGCTGAACAGATTAGTGACGTCATGAAAGAGTTCAGTAAATATTGTATTGATCAGCAGGCGTTTAGTGAATTGAGAAATACACTTGCGGAGCAACAAGCTCCTCGGATTTTGCAGGACAAAGCGCATGATTTGCAGTTGTTGCTGGAGAAAATTGAAGAACGTTTAGGCACGACCTACATGGATAGTGAAGGACAACTCAATGCGCTAGCTGATCAGTTGCCGCATTCGGAGTGGTTGCAAGATGCGTCGATCTACATAGACGGCTTCGGTGATTTCACGACACAAGAATACACGATTATTACACAATTAATGAAATATACGAAACGAGTGACCGTCGTGTTGCCAATGGAAGAAAAAGTGCATAACAGCGAGCACGAATTATTCCATACAGCTCAGCAACAGTACGAAACGCTACAACAACTGGCATACAGTGAGTCCGTGGAGCGTGAAGAACGCGTACATTTGACGCAGTTGCAACGCTTTTCAAATCAAGAATTGGCCCATTTAGAAGAGCAGTTTGATCACTATCCTCCCAAATCGTTTGAATCGGAAGGTGCGATCCAAATTATTGAAGCGTCGAATCGCCGTGCGGAAGTTCATGCAGTGGCGCGTTCGATTCGCAAGATGATGCGTGAAGGCAAGCGTTACCGAGGAATGACGGTGTTAAACCGACAACCGGATGTGTATAACGAATTGATTCAGAACATATTCACGCAATACGATATTCCGGTGTTCATTAGTCAGAAGAAACCGATGCTTCATCATCCACTGATCGAGTTTGTGCGTTCATTGCTTGAGGCGGTGCGAACTGATTGGTCGTATGAAGCGGTGTTCAGGTCAGTGAAGACGGACCTGTTTTTCCCTGTCAATGAAAGCAAGCAAGTATGGAGAGAGCGGGCAGACCGCTTGGAGAACTTTGTGCTAGCTAAAGGAATCCATGGCAAATCTCGTTGGCAAGATGAAGAGCGTTGGAAGGTCAGTCGCTATAGAGGTCTAGAAAAAGTTCGTACTGTCCAAACAGATGAAGAACTGGCGACGCAGGCGGAGTTTGCGGAGACGCGTGATATGATTCGCGAGCCAATTGAGCAGTTACAGCAGAAGTTACAATCTGCCCGCACCGGTCGAGACGTGGCGGAAGCGTTGTTTTATACGATAGAATCACTTCGTATCTACGATAAGATTATAGAGTTACAACAAACCGAACATAAACTTAATCGGTTGCAAGCAGCGGCAGAACATGAACAAGCGTGGACGAATTGGATTAATGTGTTGGAGCAGTTTGTTCTGATGTTTGGAGAGAAGGAGCTGCCGATTGCAGAGGCGATTAAAATATTAGATGAAGGATTCGATACGCTTGAATTCAAATTGATTCCGCCTTCGCTCGATCAAGTGACGGTGACGACTATGGAGTTGTTTAATTCGATGGGTGTCGAAGCGGTGTTTGTCCTCGGCGCGAATGAAGGGATATTGCCTCTGCGCAATGATCACGAAGGGTTGCTGTCGGACAGTGACCGAGAGTTGTTTAGTGAAATTGGTATTACGCTAGCCCCTACGACAAAGCTTCAGCTTATGCGCGAATCGTATATGGCGTATCGGGCGTTTACCGGAGCGAGTGCGCATTTGACTGTCAGCTACCCTATTGCGGATGAAGAAGGAAAGGCGTTGATACCTTCTCTTTATATTCCAAGGCTTAAGCAGATGGTTTCGAATATACCGATGGAAATCGCCGTCATGGAGCCAACGGAATTGTCCGAAGTAGGAGACAAACTTGCCTATATTGAACATCCTGAAGTGGCGCTGTCTTACGCGATTCGGATTATGCGGCAAGCTTCAACTCAGGAAGAAATCGCACCTGAATGGCAAGCGGTTCTAGCCTATTATAAAGAAGATTCACTGTGGTCTTCCGTTGTAGAGTCGATCGTCCAACCTGCTTTGAAGCGTCAGAAGACCGAATTACTGGATACGGAACTAACGACAGGTTTATATGGATCATCCTTTACGACGAGCGTCTCGAGGATAGAATCGTACTATAGTTGCCCGTTCCAACATTTCACGACGTATGGTTTGAATTTACAAGAACGTTTTGAATTCCAGCTTGAAGCACCAGATATCGGGGATTTATTCCACGCAGCATTGAAGTGGGTATCCGATGAAGTCATGCGCCAAGGTTTGTCGTGGGCAGCGTTGACGAAAGAACAGTGCTGGCAGTTAGGCCGAGATGCGATTGATGCACTGGCACCGAAGTTCTTCCACAGAATTTTATTATCGAGTCAGCGCTATGCGTATATTCAACGAAAATTGATGCAAATCATTCAACGGACAATTCGTGCACTACAGTCGCAGGCGCGTAATTCAAGCTTCACGCCAATTGCGATTGAAGCAGGTTTTGGTCCAAATGAAGAAATTGCACCGCTTGAAATCAACTTGAAAAATGGTCAACAGATGCATATTAGAGGCCGAATTGATCGAATCGATACAATGAAAAAAGACGATCAGACGTATTTGCGAGTAGTCGATTATAAATCGTCAGCTCGTGCGCTTGATTTGACCGAAGTGTACTATGGATTATCACTGCAAATGCTAACGTATTTAGACGTCGCACTCGAGCATGCGGAGGATTGGCTCGGAGTCTACGCAAATCCTGCAGGCGTGTTGTATATGTACGTTCACAATCCGATGTTGCGTTTAACGAAAGAATTGAACGAAGAGGCTGTGGAAAAAGAGTTATTGAAATCGTATAAAATGCAAGGCTATATACTAGAAGATGCAGACGTTGCGTTGGCAATGGATGACCACATTGATAGTGAGTCATTGATTATTCCGGCACGCTTAAAGAAAGATGGCTCGTTTTATTCCAATTCAAAAGTCGTGCCACCTGAAGATATTAATATTCTACGTTCCTATGTCCGTAAGAAACATCAGCAAGCAGGCGACGGCATGTTGTCAGGGGATACGCGTGTCTATCCGTACCTTCTGAAAGACCATATGCCGTGCACGTTCTGTTCGTATCAGTCAATTTGTCAGTTCGATAGTACCGATCCGACACAACCGACACGGAACTATTCGGCCTATAAGCCGGAAGAGTCATTAGAAAAGATGAGGAAGGAGATCGATCCAGATGCGAATTCCAGATAAGCCGCCACATGAGACTTTCACGGACGATCAATGGAAAGCAATTCATGCGTCCGGTAAAGATATTCTCGTATCGGCTGCGGCAGGTTCAGGGAAAACGAAAGTCCTCATCACGCGGATGATTGAAAAAGTATTGAACACGGAACAGCCGATAGATGTCGATCAGCTACTCGTGGTGACGTTCACAAATGCGGCAGCGGCCGAAATGCGTCATCGCATGGCGAGTGCGCTTGAGGAAGCAATCGTTCAAGATCCGTCTTCTGTGCATTTGCGCAGACAATTGAATCTGCTGAATAAAGCACAGATTTCCTCCTTGCATTCATTTTGTCTGCAAGTCGTTCGGCAATATTCCTATGTTCTCGATATCGATCCTGGATTCCGTATTGCCGATGCAACCGAGGCGGCGATTTTACGTGATGACACGATTGCACTGGTTTTGGAAGATGCCTATAGTCAGCCAGATCCCGAAGCAATATATCGTCTGAGTGATAGTTTCACCGCAGACCGGAATGATCAAGCGATCGAGACGTTAATTGATAAACTGTATGATTATTCTCGAGTGCATCCGAACCCATCGCAGTGGTTAGAGCTCATCCCACAGCAATATGAAATTGGAGAGGACGCGACGATTGACGGATTGTCATTCATCGATTCGTTGAAAGTATCAATCCAGCATACGCTTGAAGAAGCAAAAACGATCGCGCGTGATTTGCAGCGAGTGGCGGAAATGAATGATGGACCGCTACCATTGCTAGAAACTGCGAAAGTGGATGAAGCGTGGATTGATGGTGCGCTTGACTATATGCTGCACGGCAAGTGGGAAGATGCCTTTGCGTATTTCCAGACGTTGAAGTGGGTGAAAGCGGGTACGATTCGTAAAGATTCATGTGACGAAGACTTGGCTGCGCGTGGGAAGTCGATGCGTGATCAAGTGAAGAAAATCGTCACGGCATTAAAAGATACGTATTTTACTCGCACACCTGCAAGATTATTAGAAGAAATCCGACTGATGGCACCACTTATGCACACACTCGTCGGTTTGGTAGAGGATTTTACGACGCGGTACCAAGCGCTCAAAGAAGAGCGCGGCTTAGTGGATTTCTCGGATCTTGAGCACTATGCATTACAGATTTTATCCGAAGAAGTGGACGGGGAGCGCGTTCCTTCAGATATTGCGAACGATTACCGAAATCGATTTGCAGAAGTATTGGTGGATGAGTATCAAGATACGAACTTCTTGCAGGAAGCGATTTTGCAGTTAGTGAAGCAAGGCGGAGAAACAGACGGCAATTTATTCATGGTAGGGGATGTCAAACAGTCGATTTATCGATTTCGTCTGGCAGAACCAGGCTTGTTTTTAGGGAAGTATGAGCGTTTTTCATCAGATGTAGAAGATCAAGGATTGAAAATCGACTTGAATGCCAACTTCCGAAGCCGTAAAGAAGTGCTCGATGCAACGAATTTTATTTTCAAGCAGATTATGGGGACACGTGTGGGAGAAATTGAGTATGACGACGCGGCCGCGCTAAAGTACGGTGCGCAATATCCCGAAAAAGACGTTTCAGCGGGGCTAACCATTTTGTATGAGAATGAAGAAGAGGATTTGTCGGAAGAGCAAGAGGCCCAGCAGGAGTTGAAGAAATCTCAAGTGGAAGCGCGCTGTATTGCGCAGAAGATCAAGGCATGGAAAGAAGAGCAAGCGCAAGTAGCAGATGCATTTAGTGGGAAGCAACGTCCGCTCGAATATAGCGATATTGTCATTCTCATGCGCTCGATGACGTGGTCGAGTGAAATTGCGGACGAACTAAAGGCCGCTGGGATACCTGTCCACGTTTCGTTATCCTCCGGTTATTTTGACGCCATTGAAGTGATGATTATGCTCAATACTTTGCGTGTCATCGATAATCCGTACCAAGACATTCCGCTTGTGTCGGTTTTGCGTGCGCCGTTTGTAGGGATGACCGAAAATGAACTAGCGCAAATTCGTCTCGTCAATCGGAATGTGACATTTTATGAAGCAGTGCAAGTATTCATGCAGACAGGTGGTGCGGGAGTGAATCCTGCTACACAAGAAAAACTGCAACGCTTTTTCCTACTACTAGAAGACTGGCGGAATAGGGCGCGCCACGGTTCGTTATCGGAATTGATCTGGCAAGTGTATCAAGATACGCATTATTATGAAATGGTTGGAATTTTGCCGAACGGTAAACAGCGCCAAGCCAATTTACGTGCGTTACATGACCGAGCAATGGCCTATGAAAAGACGTCATTCCGTGGTTTGTTCCGTTTCCTTCGCTTTATCGATCGCATGCGTAAACGTGGGGATGATCTTGGGGAAGCACGGTTCATGAGCGAAAAGGAAAACGTTGTACGCATCATGACGATCCACTCATCTAAAGGGTTGGAGTTCCCGTACGTGTTTTTAGCGGGCATGGGACGTCCGTTCAATAAAATGGACTTCCATAACCCCTATTTATTTGATCAACATTTTGGACTCGCGGTCAAAGCAATTGATCCAGATAAACGTATTATGTTCACTTCACTACCGTTTCTAGCGATTAAGGAGAAAAAGGAGCTGGAGATGCGGGCGGAGGAAATGCGCGTGCTCTACGTAGCAATGACACGTGCTAAAGAGCATTTGGAATTGATTGCCTCTGTTAAAGATATCGAAAAGACGATGAACAAGTGGCAAGAAGCACAGTTATTGGATGAACATGAACCACTGCCGGAATACACCCGTTCACGGGCAACCGGTTATCTCGACTGGATCGGTCCAGCCGTTGCGCGTCATATGGACTTTGGGAAGTTCGGTAAGACGACGGGTGGAGAACTGATGGATGATCCGTCATCATGGGAAGTAAATGCTTACCCGTTTTCTGCTTTCCATAGTACAAATGAAGTGGAGATCGAAGACTGGATACCTGTTGATCAAGAAGCGGCCGTGGCGGATCCGAAGTTGGTGGAAGAAGTGCGAAGTCGTTTTGACGCGCATTATCCGTTTGAATATGCGGTGGAGCTGTCTTCTAAACAATCGGTCAGTGAGTTGAAACGGATTGCGTTGCTCGAGTTCGAACGAGGAGATGCCGATCCGTTTGAAGAAATGGAACCTGACGTCACAAAACGCATCGCGAACCTTCATGAACGACCGTCGTTTTTGCAGAAGCGTTCCTTGACGAAAGCAGAAATCGGAACCGCGATGCATACGGTCATGCAACATCTGAATTTGAAAGTGGAACTAGATCAGGCGAGTGCAACGGAATTTGTGAAGCAACTTGAAAGACGTGAACTCCTGACGAAAGAAGAAGCAGCTGCGATTGATGTTCAGGCGGTTGTGGCATTTTTTCAGACGACACTTGGCAAACGGATGAAGCAAGCCGATCAAGTGTTGCGTGAAACACCGTTCACCTATGCACTTCCTGCTGTTGAAGGAGAGTTCCAGTTGCTACAAGGTATTGCTGACTGTCTGTTCCATGAAGACGGCGAGTGGGTACTCGTTGATTATAAAACGGATGATATCAGTAAGTTTCATTCCGATCAGGCGATTGCAAAAGAAATGCAAGTCCGTTATGGCACGCAGTTGAATTTGTATAAAAACGTACTGGAATCCATTCTTTCAATTGAGATTAAAGAAATGTTGCTCTATTTATTCAGCGGAGCAAAAATTATTAGCTTACAGGAGGAATTCATTTGAAATTGACTCCTACACCTCTAACCGAACGGGTGGAAGCACTCGATTACTTGAGAGGAATTGCGTTACTCGGGATTTTGATTGCGAATATGCTTCATTTCCATTCGCCGTATGCGTATATGGATCCATATTCGTGGTTTACCGTTCCGCATGAGCAGTCGATGTTTCATTTTATCGATGTGTTTATAGAAGCTAGTTTCTATCCACTATTCGCCATGTTATTTGGCTATGGTGTGAATATGCAGTATGAAAAATCATTGAAAAACAATACACAGTTCGCACCATTCATGGCACGACGAATGGGGATTCTACTGATCTTTGGCGTGTTGCATGCGGTACTCATTTGGTCAGGTGACATTTTGTTTACGTATGCGCTCATGGGATTCATCATGATTGCGGTGATTCGAATTCCGAAGAAATGGTTACTGGCACTTTCGTTCGTTATTTATTTTGTGCCGACATTATTGTTATACAGTATTTTGGCACTTACTCGTAGTGCAACTTCATCAAATATGTTGGATGGATTTGAAGATGTTCAGCAAATCGAACGTGCGATTGCTGCTTATGCAAACGGTGCGTTCGGCGATATTTTCGCTTTCCGTTTGAATGAATTTTTCACGTTTGAAATCATCGGGTCGATCACAGCGGTCTTTATCATTCTGCCATTGATCATGTTCGGTGCAGCGTTATCGAAATTCAAGATTATTGAGCGTATGTATGCGTTGAAAGGAAAGTTGCTATTCGCGATGCTAGTATTCATTCCGATTGGCGTTGTATTGAAGAACATCCCGAGTTGGGACGATCCGAAATTCGAAAATATCTTACTCGTTCAATCCATATTTGGTGGACCAATTTTGACGCTTGGATATGGGGCATTATTTTTATTACTGTTTCAAATTCCATTTTTAAAGAATATTACGCAACCTTTTGCAAATGTTGGTAGAATGGCATTTACAACGTATATTATGCAGTCGGTGATTGCGACGATGATATTTTATTCATATGGAGTAGGTCTGTATGGTAAAGTAGATATAGTGACCGGCACGTGGCTGGCAATCGGTATTTTTGCGATTCAGCTTATTGTAGCGCAGGTTTGGTTGACGAAATTCCGAATGGGGCCGCTTGAAGCTGTGTGGCGGAAGTGGTCGTACGGAAAGAATTTCGTCGTGAAAGAGGAAAAAAAGTAGATTTTGTCGTACCATAGGAGTATGTGAATTCACATGGAAAGGGTTGGGTATTGAAATGAAACTATTGTCATTCCGTTACGAAGGACAGACTTTATTCGGACCAAAAGTTAAACGCGAGGAAGCTGTATGGGATCTAATCGCAATGGCTGAAGCGTTGGGACAAACTGATTTCCCCAAAACGATGATCGAAGGCGTTTCCCACGGTATGGATTTTGTAGAGGAAGTTCGTAAATTGGTAGAGAAAACGGAAGCTGAAGGAAACGTAGAGCAGTTTAAACATGCGTTCACTGACATCGAGTGGTTATCTCCCATTCCACGCACACCGAAAAACGTGTTATGCGTTGGAAAAAACTACCTTGATCATGCAGAGGAACTTGGATCGAAAGCACCTGAGAAATTGATGCTATTCACCAAGTCCCCAACAGCCATCGCAGGGGACGAGCAATCGTTATCAATCCATAGTGAAGTGACGGATTCATTGGATTATGAAGGAGAATTGGCTGTCGTGATTAGTAAGACAGGCAAAAATATTCCAAAGCAACTGGCATATGATTACGTATTTGGTTACACAATTGGTAATGATATTACAGCACGCAATATCCAGACAGAACACAAACAGTTCTTCTTAGGTAAAAGTTTAGATGACTCTTGTCCCATGGGGCCTTATGTGGTGACGAAAGACGAAATTCCAAATCCGCAAAATTTATCCGTCGTCACAAAAGTGAATGATGAAGTGCGCCAAAACGGTAATACGTCCAACATGATTTTCAAAATCGATGACTTGATCGCGGAAATCTCTAAGTACGTCACATTAGAGCCGGGCGATGTAATTTTGACAGGTACGCCAGCTGGTGTTGGTAAAGGTATGACACCACCAACGTATTTGAAAAAAGGCGATACAGTCAAAGTATCCATCGAAGGAATCGGCACACTAGTTAACCGTTTCGAATGATACGTAGGTCTATGAAATAAGCAACAGAATAGTCGTAGTTTGAAAGATATGGTAGAATATCAATCGACTATACTAATAATGAGGTGGAAGTAATGGGATTTTTAACTGATACAACCCATATGCATATTTTTACATGGGTAGTAGGAATTGTACTATTTTTAGTAGCAGCCAGTATGGCAACAGGAACAAAAGGAAAAAAGATTACACATATGATTTTGCGTCTGTTCTATGTATTGATCATCATCACAGGAGCTGCGTTATTCTTTAAGCATATGAGCATTGATTCCATGTTGTACGGTATTAAATTTGTCCTAGGTATTCTGACAATCGGATTTATGGAAATGGTTCTAGTTCGCGGAAATAAAGGGAAGAATACAGGTCTTATGTGGATTCTCTTCATCGTCGCGCTACTTGCTACGCTGTTCATAGGTTTCAAATTGCCAATGGGCTTCAACTTTTTCGCATAATCACTATTGACTACTAAAGGAGATGAGCAAATGGCAACACAGGTTGGCTGGATATTTTTACTTGTAATCCTGGTACTGATGGGACTGTTTGCCGTCTCCGTTGTAGTCAGTGCGCGTAAACAGCGGGATCTCAAACTTTTAACTGAAGAAGATCGCGAATAATTATGCTTCGGCAGTAGAGATTTTTCTCTACTGCTTTTTTTATTGACGTGAGCGTCATACTTTCACAAGATTGTCTTATTTATAGAACGCCTCCATGGATTTCACAAGAAAGAATGGCATGGCTTGCTACCGTTTGATAAACTAAAAGAAGAGTTTGTATGAGGAGGATTTACTAAAGTGAAACGAATAATCGGACTACTGGCAACTTGTATGCTTGCCCTATCGATAGCACCACCCGCTTTTGCAGATACCGATCGATCTTTCAGCGATGAAAGTATCTATGATTTACTTGTTGACCGTTTCAATAATGGGATTGAATCTAATGATTTCGATGCCGACGCAAAAAATCCAGCAATTTTTAACGGTGGCGACTTCGCTGGAATCAGCAATCGATTGCAACACTTGATCGATATGCACTTTACCATGATCTCTGTCGGACCGGTTTTCAAAACGGCTTCGTATGATGGCAATGAAGTATTGGATTACGATGAGATTGAGCCGCATTTCGGAACAGCGGAAGAATTCATTGCATTAATTGAAGAAATGCATGCGAACGATTTGAAGATCATGGCAGACTTCCCTTTAGTAGGTGAAGTAAGCAATCCGGCTGTACAGCAAGAACTGCTGGAATCCGCTGTACAATTTGTTTCCGATTATGAATTGGACGGGCTTCGTCTGACATTACTGGATCATGCGGATACGGGGTTCCTAAACGACATGATCGAAGCAGTGAAGGAAGCTAATGCTGATCTATACGTCATTACAAATGAACAGAGCGATGCATCATTTGACAGTATGCCGGCTGAAGAACGAAGTGCAGCGATCCAAGAATCGTTTGTGCAAGTAGACCCGGATACGTCTTCATTAAACCAGTTTAGCAATGAAGATACAGGGAAATTACTACAATTTGATGATTTAACTGGTCCACGTTTTACATATAAAATGGTAGAGCTTCGTCAATTCCCACCGACACGTTGGAAAGTAGCGACGGTTGCACAATTCATGCTCCCAGGCGTTCCGTTAGTACCTTATGCGACAGAAATAGCAGTCAATGGAAAAGAAGCACCGGAATCCCATCCGTTCTTTAACTTTAAGACGGATATGGAGTTACACGATTGGATTGGAGATTTGAACACTCTTCGCAATGATTCGGAAACGCTTCGTACAGGAGATTTCAAACTCTTGCATAATGAAGATGGCTTTGTCGTGTTTGAACGTTCTTCTGATGAGGAGACGTGGATTATTGCGCTCAATAATACGTCGGAAGTGCAGAAATTCGAGCTAGACCCTGCGGTATTTGGAGATAAAAAGAAGTTTCGCGGTGTGATAGGTCAGGATTTGATTAAGAAGACGAAGGATAACAAATATCCTTTAGTACTTGAGCGTGAGCTGGCAGAGATATACATCGTTGAGGAGGATAAGGGTTTCAATACCCCTTATCTGATTGCTTCTATTATGGTGGTTGTTCTGTTTGGCCTGTTTTTGTATATGGTTATACGAAAGGGCAAGCAGAGTCGGACTGAGGAAGCTGTTGGAGAGAAGAAGTAAGGGGTAAGGAACCGTTGATCGACGTTCCGGGCGGACGCTTTCCCAGGGGCCCGCGGTGAGCCACCGGGAAGAGTCGTTACGAAAGACGGCTTTTGCGAATAAAAGCGTAGCGTTAGGAGCACATCTTGGCACTCGCCCCCCTGCACTTGCGATCAACTAGGCTAGCACAGTAAACATCATGCGTTAATTCATTATGAAGAAAACCCAAGATAAGTTCCTATTCTGGAATTCATCTTGGGTTCTAGACAGTCTGCAGTTTATGCGGGCTGTTTTTTTATTCGCTTTTTGTGTTGTTAAGGAAGAATAGAGCGATAGTTCCGGGGCCGGCGTGTGAGCCGATGACGGAGCCTATTTGGTGAATTTCGATGGCTTTTGGTTGGATGACTTCTTGGATCATTTCTTGGAACTCTTTGGCAGTGGATAGGTCGTCGCCATGGCTGATCGCGATGGTTTGTTCTTGTAGATTGCTGCCGCGTTCTTCCATCATTTCGATCATGCGCCGTAAGACTTTTTTGCGTCCGCGGTGTTTTTCGATGGGGACGAGTTTACCGTCTTCTACGTGAAGTAGCGGTTTGATGTTGAGCAGTCCTCCAAAGAACGCACTTGCTTTGGATACACGCCCGCCTTTGGCTAAGTAGTCTAAGTCTTCTACTGTAAAGAGATGTTCCATATGGGTGGCCATTGTGCGAATTTCTTGTTCGATCTCTCGCATACCGATGCCTTCATTACGTAGGCGTACAGCTTCTTTAACGAGTAGACCGTAGCCGAGTGAAGCACAGTGCGTATCGATGACCGCTAAGTTCATAGAAGGGTTGTCTTCTTTTACTTGGTCGCTCGTCATGACTGCCGTTTGGTACGTTCCTGATAATTGGGAAGAGAAGGCGATATAGATGCCGTCTTCACCCGATGCTGCAAGGTCTTTCCAAGCGGTCATCATTTGATCGGGTGAAGCTTGGGAAGTTTTTGGTTGCTGTCCTTGACGGATCGCATCAAACACTTCCTTTGAGTTGATCTCGACAATGTCTTCGTATTCTTTGCCGTCTAGAAGAACGCTTAATGGGAATAGTTCAACTTCGTTTTCTGTAAAGAAGTTTAGTGGTAAATCGCATGCGCTATCCGCAAAAATCTTCATTTCTTTTCCCCCTTATACGACGATGTTTTTCTGTAAGGATAATCGTTCTTCCAGTATACGTGAAATTCCGTCTTCATTGTTCGTGTCGGTTATTTCGTCCGCGATGGATTTTAAACGGTCGATGGCATTTCCCATCGCGACACCTGTACCTGCATAGTCAATCATCTCGAGGTCGTTGTCTTCATCTCCAAATGCTATGATCCGATCTTGCGGCACATTCATCCATTTCGAAACTGCATCAATGCCTACTGCTTTATTGAGGCCGTGACGAACTATTTCTATAATATTAAATGGCGCTCCCCAACGGCGGTGATCGATGACTTCTGCATGCAAATCTTCTAGATGCTGTCGAATCGGATCAACTGTTACTGAATCGGCTTGGATTAACAAGCTAGTTGGGTCGGTTTTTAATGAATTCCGAATGTCACCCGCTGTGATGAGCGGATTGCCGAAGTTTAAAATCTCCAGAAAGCGCTCATCATGATAGTGGGTATACACATCATCTTTCACTTCTGCGATGATATTTTCGACTGAGAAATTCTGCATGGCATCTACTACTTCATTGACGATTGGCAATGCAATCGTTTCGTGAATTGTTTGCCATGAACGGTCGGTAGGGTGGTGGACAAAAGCGCCGTTAAAGTTGACGATTGGTGTCGTCAAACCAAGCTGTTGGTAATATACTTCACTAGCTCGGTAAGGTCGTCCAGTCGCAATCATGACATGATGTCCTTGTGACACAGCTGTGCGAAGTGTCTGTTCTGTTTTGGCTGAAATCACTTTTTCATCCGTTAATAATGTTCCATCTAAGTCTACTACTATCAAATGTGGTTTCAAGAAATCCTCTCCTATTACTGCTTTTACTATCAGAGTGTTATGTCTTTATAGTTTATCGTTAACCGTGTAAGTAAGTCAAAAGAATGAGCAATAAGGCGAAGGTTTTGTCTTATTTGGTATATGTTGTTATTCTAACATAACAGTAAATGATTGTAGGAAAAGAGGAAACGTCATGATTATTCGTTCAGAAAAATGGCAAGAGATCCCGGTACTTCACATCGTAGAAGAGTCAAAAGAGAAAGAACATATTCCTGTTGTACTATTTTTTCATGGATTCACTAGTGCGAAAGAACATAATTTACATTACGCATATAATCTAGCGAAACAAGGAATTCGAGTACTATTACCTGAAGCAAAACTGCACGGTGAACGCTCGGAATCAGTAGATGAATTTCAATTAGCATTAAGTTTTTGGGATATCGTATTGACTTCTATTAAAGAAGCAGATGTTTTACATGATGAACTATATGAAAAACAATTGATCGGTGATGATACACCAATTGGCATGGGGGGCACTTCAATGGGTGGAATCACGACATTCGGCTGCCTGACGAATTACGATTGGATCGACGCAGCTTCCGTCATGATGGGCTCACCTGCATTCACGCGCCTAGCCAAAGGACAAATTTCTTACGCAGAGCGTGGCGGTAAGGAAATTCCCGTGTCTCAAGAAGAACGCGAGCAACTATTCGCAGCCCTTGACCAAGTGGATCTATCGCAAAATCCAGGCAGACTGCATCAGCGTCCACTCTTCATGTGGCACGGGGAACAAGATACGATGGTGCCGTTCGCGTTGACGAAAGAGTTTTACGAAGAAATACAAGAGGATTATGAAGATCAGCCGGAGCTATTGAAATGGATGCCTAATGAACAGGCGGGGCACGCTGTTTCACGTCCAGGGATGCTGGCAGCAGTCGATTGGCTTGCACTGCATTTGCGTGCAAGGTAGTATGTTGGTAAGATAAGATTACTACACAGCAGAGAGGAGTATTTCGATGAACACAGAAGAAGAGATCAAACAGTACTTATTTGGTGCATTGGAAAACGTCATCGACCCTGAATTGGGTATTGATATCGTCAATCTTGGATTGGTGTACAACGCGGAGTTGCTTGACGAAGGAGTCGCAAAAATTACAATGACCCTGACGTCAATGGGTTGTCCAATGGGTCCACAGATTGTAGCGAATATTGAGCAGGAGCTAATGGAACTTCCAGAGGTGAAGGATACAGTGGTAGATATCATTTGGAATCCACCATGGTCCCGCGAAAAGATGTCACGTTATGCCAAGATTGCCCTAGGCGTACGTTAATCTATCATACAAACCACACCGTTTTAACGCGGTGTGGTTTTTTTATGGAAAGGGTCGGCTGTTGGGCTGTCAGGCTGACGGGCTGTTGGGACGGGGATTGGCGCTTCGGAGGGGACGCGCCAATCCCTTACAAGCTGAGTGGGTGACATTTTCTGTTATTCGGTGAAATTTGGCTTGTAATCGTTTTATAAATTGAATGTCTTTTAACTTGAACTAATAGAAACTACAACAATCATTCACTTCCTATCTGCAGTATGTAATCTAGTTACCACCACTTTGTAACTAGGATTGAAGCGTCCGCCAGCTGGAGCTTCAATCCCCTTACGGACGCCCTGTAATTATCCTTAGCAAATATCTGTAACTTCTATGACAATATATAGATTTAAAAAAGGAAATGCAGGATTTTGTCGAATAGGAATAGGGTAGCGTCAAACAGAATGTTCTAGGGGGAATGGGAAATGTCAGTTAAAACAGCAGACCTTTGCGATGACTTCATCGACGAACTGCAAGTATGCACAGTAGAGTTTAAATCCTACGGAAAGCACAAAAGATTCTCGGGGCCGATCTCGACAGTGAAAGTCTTTGAAGACAACGTACTCGTCAAGGAAGCACTGCAAACGATTCCACAAGGCCATGTATTGGTTGTAGACGGTGGAGGATCAAAGCGCTGCGCACTCATGGGGGACATGCTCGGCGAAATCGCACAAGATCGTAAACTTGCGGGCGTCATTATCTATGGCTGTGCACGCGACACAGCGGATCTTGGCACGCAGGAAATCGGTGTCATGGCGATCGGTAGCATGCCGGTCAAAAGTATTAAACGTGGCGAAGGACAAAAAGACGAAGTGCTTCATTTCGGAAACGTGGAATGGACACCAGGTCACTATGTCTACGCAGACGAAGATGGGGTAGTCGTTGCGCCTCGCCAACTAGTGTAATATACGTCGCTCGCATAATTGCGGGCGGCTTTTTCTATCTAAAAATAGTTGGCTAATTCGAGTGTTAATCTTTTACTTTACCCAAAAAATGTACTATGATTTAATTAATCAAAGATAGTCAAAGTCAAACAAATGAAAGGCGGATGTATATGCGCATGGATGGAATGCAAGAAGATCAGCGCTCACCATTAGAGCAATTCGGTCGTAATCTTGTGGAAGAAGTGAAAAACGGGAAAATGGATCCGGTGATTGGCCGGGATGAAGAAATTCGAAATGTCATCCGAATACTATCAAGAAAAACAAAAAATAATCCAGTCCTCATAGGGGAGCCGGGAGTCGGTAAAACTGCGATTGTGGAAGGTTTGGCACAGCGTATTGTAAAAGGTGACGTGCCGGAAGGATTGAAAGACCGCAAAATTTTCGAACTGGATATGAGTGCGCTGATTGCGGGTGCAAAGTATCGTGGAGAGTTTGAAGAGCGTCTGAAAGGTGTTTTGAAACAAGTAAAAGATAGCGATGGCGAAATCATCATGTTCATTGATGAGATTCATACGATCGTTGGAGCCGGGAAAACAGAAGGTGCGATGGACGCAGGGAATATGTTGAAGCCGATGTTGGCGCGCGGTGAATTGTACTGTATTGGTGCGACTACACTCGATGAGTACCGAATGTATATCGAAAAAGATGCGGCACTGGAAAGACGCTTCCAGCAAGTGATGGTACGTGAGCCGTCTGTTGAAGATACGGTGTCGATTTTGCGTGGATTAAAAGAACGCTTTGAATTGCACCACGGTGTGCGTATTCATGACCGTGCAATCGTTGCGGCCGCAACTTTATCAGATCGATATTTAACGGAACGGTTCATGCCGGACAAAGCAATCGATTTAATTGATGAAGCGAGCGCCATGATTCGTACGGAAATCGATTCGATGCCATCTGAATTGGATGCGGTGACTCGTAGAATTATGCAACTCGAGATTGAAGAGCAAGCATTGCGTAAAGAGAAAGATACGATGAGTCAGTCGCGTCTACAGACTTTGCGAGAAGAGCTACAAGACTTGAAAGATTCTTCACAAGGTATGCGAGAACAGTGGGATGAAGAAAAGGCGGCATTGAAAACGATTCAAAGTACACGTGAAGAGCTGGATCGCTACCGTAGAGAACTTGAGGAAGCGCAAGGCAGTTTTGATTTGAATAAAGCTGCTGAATTACAGTATGGTAAAATTCCAGCATTGGAAAAAGAATTGAAAGCATTGGAAAGTCCATTAGAAGGAACAAAAGATTTACGTCTTTTGCGTGAAGAAGTAACGGAAGAAGAGATTGCTTCCATCGTGGCTCGCTGGACAGGTATTCCGGTAACAAAGCTGGTTGAAGGAGAGCGTGAGAAGTTATTGCGCTTGCATGAAACATTGAAAGAGCGCGTCATTGGACAAGACAATGCAGTCCAACTCGTCACAGAAGCTGTCTGGCGTGCGCGTGCTGGGATACAAGATCCGAACAAGCCTATTGGGTCGTTCTTATTCCTTGGGCCGACTGGCGTAGGGAAGACAGAGCTTGCGAAAACATTGGCTGCGACGTTATTTGATTCGGAAGACCACTTTGTACGAATCGATATGTCCGAGTATATGGAGAAACACAGTGTGTCACGTCTAGTCGGTGCACCTCCAGGATACATCGGTTATGAGGAAGGCGGTCAGTTAACGGAAGCGGTACGACGAAATCCATATGCTGTTGTATTATTGGATGAAATTGAAAAAGCGCATCCTGATGTAGCGAATATTTTACTGCAAATTTTAGATGATGGTCGCATTACAGATAGTCAAGGACGTTTAGTTAACTTTACAAACACTGTCATCATCATGACATCGAATATCGGATCGGCTTATTTACTTGAAAATGAGTTAGACGATTCAGAGCATGCCAAAGAAGATTTGATCATGGCAGCACTTCGTAGTCATTTCAAACCGGAGTTATTGAACCGAATGGATGATATCATTATCTTCCACTCATTAACTACTGATTCATTTAAAGCAATCACTGACAAGATGCTTGGTGATTTGGTTGAGCGTCTGGAAGAGCAAGATGTAGTGTTGGTCTATGACGACGACGTACTCGACTGGATTGTTCGAGAAGGGGCAGATGCGGACTTCGGTGCGCGGCCATTGAAACGATTTATTCAGCGACATGTGGAAACGAAAGTTGCGAAAGAGGTTATACGAGGCGGTCTTGTGGAAGGACAGCAAATCAAACTCTCTATGCAAGAAGGAGAATTGATTGTGGAAGTTGTTCGATAAGATCAAAAAAAGCGTAGGAACTGTTGAACAGTTCTTACGCTTTTTGGTCGTAAATCAAACGTCTGCTGGTGATTCGTCTGGAATGATTGTAGTAATAATCAATACAAGGATAGCCAAAACGATTGAGACGGTAACGCCCGCCATGAAGTCAAATGCATTGCCCCCAATGGAGCCGGCAACATAGTTTAACATAGCTACTAAGAGGAACGACCAAACAAATGTCATAATATAGTGCATGATTTTCACCTCGACTAGTCTATTTCATAGTACATCATACCATAGTAAGCTAAAACGTTGAAATGAAATTATACATTATATTTGACGGAAACGTGTCCTCTTCTTGAAAAAACCTATTTTTTCTTCTATAATTACTACCAGGTACTAATATTAGATGATAAGGAACGGGGTAGATGAGATGAGAGCTGGACTTTTAGGGATAGGGAAATATGTTCCATCAAACGTGGTAACGAATGAAGATTTAGAGAAGCGTTTAGATACTTCAGATGAGTGGATTCGCACGCGCACTGGAATTGAAGAGCGTAGAATTGCATCAGATGACATTGACACATCAGACATGGCGTTTGCAGCAGCGAAAGATGCGTTACAATCAGCAGACATCCGTGCTGACCAAATCGGTTTGATCTTAGTGGCTACGGTAACACCGGATCATATTTTTCCATCTGTCGCCACGATGATTCAGGAACGTCTCGGTGCGAAGAACGCAGCAGCGATGGATATTTCTGCAGCATGTGCAGGCTTCATCTACGGTATAGTAACAGCAAAGCAATTTGTTGAATCAGGCACATATGATTATGTTCTTGTAGTAGGCGTGGAAAAGTTATCGAAAATCGTTGACTGGGAAGACCGTAACACAGCGGTCTTGTTCGGTGACGGTGCAGGGGCAACAGTTGTAGGAAAAGTGAGTGAAGGAAGAGGAATTCTTTCATTCGAATTAGGAGCAGACGGTTCAGGTGGAAAGCATCTCTATCATGACGAATTTCTACAAATGAATGGCCGTGAAGTGTTCAAATTTGCGGTACGTCAAATGGGGGAAACAGCAGTTAGCGTTGCGGAAAAAGCCGGTTTGAAGACAGATGAAGTAGACTATCTTATTCCTCACCAAGCGAATATTCGTATTATGGAAGCGTCCCGTGAGCGCTTAGGCTTACCAGTTGAGAAAATGTCTAAAACCGTTCATAAGTACGGTAATACATCGGCGGCATCTATACCGATTTCATTGACAGACGATTTAGCTGAAGGTCGAGTGAAAGACGATGATGTGATTGTTCTAGTAGGATTTGGCGGCGGCTTGACATGGGGCGGCTTATGTATAAAATGGGGTAAGTAAATAACCTGGAAAATAAAAGTTGACAATAGAAAGGAAGTTTGAAATTGGAAAAACGACGTGTAGTGGTAACGGGTATAGGTGGAGTTTCTCCGGTAGGTAACTCAGCTGAAGAGTCATGGGAAGCAGTGTTAGCAGGAAAATCCGGTATTGACGTCATGACAAGACTGGATCAAGAGAAATTTCCAGTCAGTGTAATGGCAGAAGTCAAAGGTTTTAATATCGAAGAATACGTGTCACGTAAAGATGCTCGTAAAATGGACCGGTTCACGCACTATGCAGTCGCATCCGCGATGATGGCAATGAAAGATGCGAACTTGGAACTTGAAGGCGACTTAGCGCTTCGTACAGGCGTTTGGATCGGTTCTGGGATCGGTGGAATGGAGTCACATGAGACACAATTCAATACATTCCTTGAAAAAGGCTATCGACGTGTCAGTCCATTTTTCGTTCCAATGATGATTCCGGATATGGCTGCAGGACAAGTCTCCATTTTCACAGGTGCTAAAGGAATCAACTCTTGTTCTGTGACAGCTTGTGCATCGGGTACCAACTCTATCGGAGATGCATTTGAAGTAATTCTGCGTGGAGATGCAGACGTTATGATCACAGGTGGAACTGAAGCACCTATCACGTCACTTGCAGTAGCGGGCTTCATCGCAAGCACAGCATTATCTTTAAATGATGATCCTACAAAAGCTTCCCGTCCGTTCGATAAAAACCGTGATGGTTTTGTAATGGGTGAAGGTGCAGGAATTATGATATTGGAAGAATACGAGCATGCGGTTGCGCGTGGCGCGAAGATCTATGCAGAAATCGTTGGGTACGGTTCCACTGGAGATGCGCACCATATTACAGCGCCAGCGCCAGGCGGAGAAGGTGGTGCGCGTGCGATGCAACAAGCATTAGCAAAAGCGGGCGTTGAACCTACGCAAGTGGATTATATTAATGCGCACGGCACGAGCACACCGTATAATGATTTATTTGAGACGATGGCAGCGAAGACCGTGTTTGGTGATCATGCGTATAAGTTGGCGATGAGTTCGACTAAGTCAATGACGGGTCATTTGCTTGGTGCAGCTGGCGGTATTGAAGCGATTTTCACTGTCAAGGCGTTGCAGGAAGGGATTTTACCTCCTACGATGAATTATGAGACACCGGATCCAGAGTGTGACTTGGATTACGTAGTGAATGAGGCGCGCAAGGCGGATATTACGTATGCTATGAGTAACTCTCTTGGCTTTGGCGGACATAATGCTTCGTTGGTGTTTAAGAAGATATAAAGTGAACGGAAAGGGTCTTTTTAGACTCCTTTCCGTTTTTTAAATGGAAGAAATTCAAGGTCAAAGGCCATGGCCAAGGTGTATAGCGCCGTTGACCGACGTTCCAGGCGGACGCTTTCCCATGGGCCCGCGGTGAGCCAACTAGGTCGCAAGCTCCCTATAGTTGTCTCACCTGATCGGGCTGATCCATCGGGAGTCGCCTTGCACTTACGGTCAACTAGTGTGTTGTTCTATCAAGTGAACATCGGAGCGTTAAAAAACTTAAAGTCAAAACCCGAACCAAATAAAATCAATTTACAATAAAAGAGACTGAAGACATGCTCCTTGGTTCGGGAGATGTTTTCAGTCTTTTTTGGTTATGACTTTTAGGACTCGTCTAATTACACCTAGTCTGAACATAGAATGAATGAAAAGGGTAAAGGACGAGATGTCTGTGACGCGATTTTTAGTATTTGTTTGTAGTTATTGTGTGATTGTCGTGACGTTGGCTAATTTGTTATTTTACTTGAATTATTCTGCGCTTGGTTATAATTACCGACAGATTTTAATTTTTATATTGCAGTCGACGGATTTTATGATGTTGGTAGCAGCGATTATTTTATTGCTACTTACCGTGTACGTCCCAAGCCCATCGCGGCCTCCATCTTTTTGAGGGTGGTGGCAGCGATGGCATTTGCTTTTTCAGCTCCTTGGTCGAGGATTGCATCGAGTTCAGGAGAGTTGATTAGTTCGTGATAACGTTTTTGGATTCCAGCTAAGTGTTCGTTAATCGCATCAGCGACACCCGCTTTAAATGCTCCGTAGCCTTGGCCTTCGTATTTTGCTTCTAATTCTTCTATGGATAAACCACTCAATGAAGATTCGATAATTAATAAATTAGAAACACCTGGTTTGTTTTCTACATCAAATTTCACGATACCTTCTGAATCGGTTACTGCACTTTTAATTTTCTTTTCAATTTCTTTTGGTGTGTCTAAAATCGTAATCGTCGCTTTTTTATTTGGATCAGATTTACTCATCTTTTTCAGTGGATCTTGTAAAGATTTTATCCGAGCTCCATTTTTAGGAATACGAACGGCTGGAATGGTCAATACTTTTCCATAACGGCTATTGAAACGCTCTGCTAGATCTCTAGTTAGCTCTAAATGTTGCTTCTGATCTTCCCCGACAGGCACGATATCCGTGTTATACAATAAAATGTCCGCAGCCATTAATGGAGGGTAGGTAAGAAGTGCGGAAGAGACACCTTCTGCTCCATCTGATTTGTCTTTAAATTGTGTCATACGCTCGAGTTCGCCAATGTACGAAATGCATTGCATGATCCATCCAGCCTGAGCATGAGCTGGAACTTCTGATTGGATAAACAATGTGGATTTATTTGGATCAATTCCACTTGCGATATACGTTGCGGCTAATGAACGAATCGCTTGTTTTAAGTCATCTGGATTTTGTTGTACTGTGATTGCGTGCTGATCTACGATACAAAAAATACACTCCTCGTCGTTTTGTAGTTCAACGAATTGACGAAATGCGCCAATGTAGTTTCCTAATGTGATGACACCTGTTGGTTGTACGCCTGAAAAAATGGTTTTCATAATCATGTATCCTCCTTTTAATTGTCGACTGGAACGAAACAGTCTGAATCGTACGTGAAAAAAGGCATAAAAAAAACATCAGTCATCCCTAGACATAGGGACGATTGATGAAAGGTAACCGTGGTACCACCCGAATTGCTACTAAGTAGCCGCTCAATTCCCGTAACGTGGGAAGACGTGATGGAGTACTCTTTTCATCCATCAAGCTCAGGAGCCCATTCTTTTTGTGCAGTTTTACTTGTTTTCACCTTATACAAGCTCTCTACAAAAACTATCACAAAAATACTTTTTCCTTCATTGCCATTCACTTATTGCTTAAGATTATAGCGATACCTTAAAAAAAATGCAACTTTGATTAGATGAAAAGAAAAAGATTTGTGCAACATGAAACCTTTCAGTACACCTGTACGTACTATATAGTGAGGGAATAATTAGCAGAAGCATTTTCTAAATGAGAATGCATGTATTTACAAATGAGATGTTTAAAACATTTCTACTCTGGGTATAAAAGGAGAAGATGTTCATTTATCGCAGAAAACTGCATGATTCTCTACTGAAATGTTGAAAAATAAGAAATTGTGAATTCCGTAAAAGTTTTTTCGAAAAACTATATTAATTGAGAATGATTATGTGTATAATGAACAGTATAGACATTAATTATAATAATTCTAAAGTGAACTACACGAATTGCAAATATACCAAATCTAATGAGCGTAAGCCGTGGGAAAGGACGTGTCAATAAATGGGTGTCACACTTTATACATCGCCTAGTTGTACATCTTGTAGAAAAGCAAAAGCATGGTTGGAGGAACATGAGATTCCGTATACAGAGCGTAATATCTTCTCTGAACCATTAAATATTCAAGAGATCAAACAAATTCTTCGCATGACAGAAGATGGTACTGACGAAATTATTTCAACACGATCCAAGATTTTTCAAAAGCTAAATGTTGACGTGGAAAGTCTTCCACTTCAAAGACTATATGAATTGATACAAGAACATCCAGGTCTTTTAAGAAGACCAATCATTCTAGATGAAAAAAGACTCCAAGTAGGGTATAATGAAGATGAGATTCGTCGTTTCCTACCGAGAAAAGTTAGAGCCTATCAGCTGCTCGAAGCGCGGCGAATGGTAAACTAATCTTAATAACAGAAGCTGATAGGGATGACACGGGATACAATTGTGCCTATCAGCTTTTTTGAATTGATATTCCCTTGTATTCCTCTAGATGAGCCACTTCAATGCAAACATTAGTAAAATGAAATACAATTAACCCTTACGAAAACGTCGAAGTCGACATATAGTAGTAATAAGCATTGCAAGTGTGTATTAGTATATGACAGGGGAGGGCCTGTTCTACAGAAGGGAGAGATAAGGGATGGAAATAGAGCGCATTAATGAAAACACGGTAAAGTTTAATTTATCCTATGGAGATATTGAAGCCCGTGGTTTTAGTAAAGAAGACGTCTGGTATAACCGCGACAAAAGCGAAGAGCTCTTCTGGGATATGATGGATGAACTTGGTGATGATACGGAATTTGAAGTGGAAGGTCCACTTTGGATTCAAGTCAACGCTATGAATGAAGGCATTGAAGTGATTGTAACACGCGCACATCTTCCGAAGAACGCAGAATCATCACAGTTTCCTTTTGGAATTGAAGATCCAGAAGAATTATTCGACCCAATTTTCGATGCGATTACTGAGTCTGAAGAGGAAAGTGAAGAAGAGTTGCAAGTTACAGATAGATTATTTGTTTTCAATGAGTTTGACCAGATTATACCATTAGCTAAGAAGATGATGTCACTAGAAGACGAATTTGATTCGCAACTATATGCATTCGAGGATCGTTATTATCTCAACTTACGCTTCGATTATTCTCGCATTGAGAAAAAACGTGCGAAGGACATTGCCAGCATGGTAACAGAATACGGTGCAGTGTCTAAGATGTCTATTCATCGTATAGATGAGTACGGCAAGGAAGTCATGGGATCTGACGTATTTGAACAAGTAACTAAATATTTCTCATAATACTCTAAAAGGCTACCAGTATCTTGGTAGCCTTTTTTGTTGCCACAACTACCGATAGACTTTTGTTTGGTAGTAAGTGGGGCTAGGTCAAGTACTTGTCGGGTTGCGTTTTTGTAAAGCGTGTGTAATAAGTGGCGTTCGGTTGCTTGCAAGTGCTTTTCTTTTTCTTGTTCATCTAGGAGGTTGTGATTTAGCTGGCAATCTAAGTGGCAAGTTCATTGTCTTCACTACGGCGCGGGTCCAGAAAGCAAACTCTCAATGAATTCAGTACCCAACAACCAGTCGAGCAACGACCCCAACTAAAAGTAACAAAGACTCGCAGCCGCCTAGTCTTTCCGTCAACCGCATTTCTTAGTTGGGTACTGTGGAAAACTCCTCAATGTACTAACCTAGTTCAAAACATGTAGCTTGCCTCTTGCCAACTAAACAGAAAATTCGTAGTATAGAAGAGAAGGAGTGTGAAGGCCTTGTTAACAGCTCTTACAAGTGGCGGGAAGCAAGTCGTGCTAACACGGCAGTTGTCCCTGTCCAACTTACGAGAGTGGCGTAAAAACGAAACCTTTCATTGTCCTCAATGCAAAGAACACGTACTCCTGAAAGTCGGCGACATTATAATCCCACATTTTGCTCACTTAAAGCAAACCACCTGCCGAGACAGCTTTTCAGAAGGGGAGTCCCCAACCCATCTGCTCGGTAAAATCCAGCTCTATGAACTATTTACACAACTTCCCTTACACACTGAAATGGAACCGTATCTGCCTGCTATTCGGCAACGTCCTGATCTGCTGGTCACATGGCAAAACGAGCAAATTCCTATCGAGTTTCAATGCAGCACAATCCCCATTGCACGTATTCTCGAGCGTAACGCAGGCTACCATAGCGTAAATATGCTCCCTATATGGATCGTACTAACACCTCCTCAAGTTCAAGACACGTTAGCATTTGTTCTTACCTATCGATTGACTCAATTCCACCAACACTTTATTCGCCACATGCATTCAAGTACGAAAGAAACAGTATCAATTTTTTTAACATACAATCCATCAAAGCAACAATTTCACTATCTCAGTCACTTCATTCACCTTCGTGGTACTACGTTTGCGATGTGTCACTCCGTTATGCGAATCAAACATCAAACGATTCCATTCGCTATTCCTGCGACTCCATCTACAAAAGATATAGAAGATCTCGCACGTCACTATCAATCCGCACGTCGAAAGTATCTCCGGTCGGTAATTGGGTATAATCAAAGAGGTATCCATCATCGCTTTTTGCGTGCGTGTTATGAAATGCGTGTGCAACCTATTCAATTACCCGCATGGATTGGTGTTCCGACATTTGGGCAAGCAGCATTTACAGAGTCTGATTGTGAATGGCAACTACTACTAATTGCGGCCATTCGTCAAACGAGGAGGACACCTTTCCAATTCGATCGCTCCATTCTTCATTCATTTGTCAAAACATTTGAAGGGGATTCGAGCCAACAATTGGAAGCATGTCAAAACTATGTGGATTTCTTGAGGGAGCAACGCATAGATATCTACCGATTGGATAAATTTACAGGAAGAGATTTTGTGCTGGAAATACTTTCAGGGCGATTTCTTGCAATGCATGCGAAGAATTGAGAAAATACAAGGGAATCAAATAACGGTAAATGCAGAAGGAGGAATTGGATTGACGAATGAAAACAAAGTATTGACGCGCGATGAAGTATCGGAAGAAGAAACATGGCGCTTAGAAGATATATTTTCTTCTGATGAAGAGTGGGATAAAGAATACAGCAAAATTGAAGAAATGGCTAAAGAAGCAGAACAGTATAAAGGAACACTTGGAAATGGCGCTCGTCCACTATTTGAAGCGTTAACCTATCGTGATAAATTGGCGGAACGTCTACGAAGATTGTATACGTATGCCCATCTAAAAACAGATCAGGATACAACGAATAGTTTTTATCAGGCAATGGACGGACGAATTAGAACGTTAGTTGTGAAAATATCTACAGCGTTATCTTATTTCACTCCAGAATTACTTTCTATTGATGAAAAGCAATTAAATGAAACGATTGAATCACATGAAGGTTTGCGTTTATACAAACAGGAATTTGAAGAGTTGAATGCAGAGCGTGCGCACGTTTTATCTTCAGAACAAGAACAATTAATCGCGCAGTTGTCTGAAGTAACCGGAAAATCTTCTGAAACATTTAGCATGTTAAACAATGCGGATTTAACTTTCGGTTTGGTCAAAGATGAAGATGGCAATGAAGTTCAATTGACACATGGTCGTTATTCACAATTCCTAGAGAGCAAGGATCCGAAAGTTCGCGAAGCAGCATTTAAAGAAATGTATTCAAGATATGGGGAGTTCAAAAATACATTTGCTTCGACGTTAAGCGGGAATGTAAAAGGGCATAATGTGAATGCTAGAATTAGAAATTATAGTTCTGCAAGAGCGGCAGCATTATCCAATAACCATATTCCGGAGCAAGTATATGAAAATCTATTGTCTACAATCAATAAAAATCTTGGTTTATTGCATCGCTATGTTGCATTGCGTAAGAAAGTATTGAATGTGGATACGCTTCATATGTGGGATATCTACACGCCGCTAGTGGAAGATACCGAGATGAAATATACGTACGAGGAAGCAAAAGAAACTATGCTTGAAAGTTTCCATCCACTCGGTGATGATTATCGAGCTGTTGTAAAAGAAGGTCTTGATAATCGCTGGGTGGATGTTCGTGAAAATAAAGGGAAACGTTCAGGCGCGTATTCCTCAGGTTCTTACGGAACAAACCCTTACATCCTAATGAACTGGCAAGACAACGTAAGCAATCTATTTACGTTAGCACATGAGTTCGGACATAGTGTACACAGTTATTATTCCCGTAAGTATCAGCCATTCATCTATAGCGGCTATTCTATATTTGTGGCGGAAGTAGCGTCAACTGTCAATGAGGCATTGCTAAATGATCACTTATTAAAGGTGACGACAGATGAAGATCAGCGAATCTACTTGTTGAACTACTGGCTAGATGGATTCCGTGCGACAGTGTTCCGTCAGACTATGTTTGCGGAATTCGAACACTTAATTCATAAGCTAGATCAAGAAGGTGTGCCGTTAACTGCTGAAAAATTAACAGAGGAATATTATGCTTTAAACAAAAAGTATTACGGCGACGCGATTGTTAGTGACGAGGAAATTGGTTTGGAGTGGGCACGTATTCCTCACTTCTATATGAATTATTATGTCTATCAATACGCAACAGGTTATAGTGCGGCTGTAGCGCTCAGTAAGCAGATTCTAGAAGAGGGAGAGCCTGCAGTAGAACGTTATATTACAAACTTCTTGAAGGCAGGTTCATCCGATTATCCTATTGAAGTACTTAAGAAAGCGGGTGTCGATATGACATCTGACAAGCCGATTGAAGAAGCTTGCCGAGTATTTGAAGCACGATTGGATGAGCTGGAACATCTACTAGCAAAAAGGGGATAATTTTCAATTACATGTTTCGACAAAGGTTGGCAAAGACTGTGACATTTGGATGAAAGCTGTTATAATTTGTTGAAGTCATAAGTCATTTATGATATGGTGTAAATGTGGAATAAATCACATACCAAACATACACCCCTTTTGTTTGAACGTGAACATTTCTCCCATTCCCTTTGAAGAAGAGCATTCACTCCCCCCCAGGAGCGGATGCTCTTTTCTTTATGTTATCTTCATAGTAAAAAGTCGAAGCCCCCAAGTAATTGGTGGGCTTCGACTAGTATAAGGACTATTTAATTAGTGAACAATTAGGTTGCTTTTTTCGCCATAACGTACGATCCTGAAATGGGATTCGTTCGATTTCTTGTTTCAGTAGGCGTTTCTTTAACTCGCGTTCAGCTTCTTTTTCTGTCACGTGACACATTTCTGCGATTTCTGTCGTTGTGAGTAGATCGAAGCGGTTGAACAAAGAGTCAATAGAAGGAGGCATCTCTGGTAAAAGTTGTCCACCGATTAGCTCTTCTAAAATTTGTTCGTAGATTGCATAGTCGTAGAGACCGCTCACTTTCAGTCCTTCGTCTTCAATGTTGCTGTTGAAGAAGACGAAAGTTGGTGCTTCATCCACTTCCATTTCGTTACCTAAATACGTATCAATTTGCAAAGCACGTGATGTTTCTTCAGAAGTAAAATCTGCGATAAATTCATCTACGTCTAAATTAATGCGTGCAGCAATTTCAATGAGTACTGAATAGGATGCGACGTCACGCTTTTTCAAAAAGGAATACTCTAGTAAACAAGACAAGTAACGGAATCCAGCTCTCTTACCTTGGAACTCAGCAGCTTTTACCGCAATATTAGGAAAACAAGGATTTGACCGCTTGGTGGATTGCGCATCATTCGGATCAATCAAAGCAGGTGGATTCAGTTTTGTCATAGGTGTTCTCAACGCAATACGTAACGTAAAATAATGATCGTATTGGACTTGCATTTTACGTAGCATCGGTTGCAGTGACCAACAATCCTTACAATAAGGATCTAGAAATACATAGAGTTCAATGGGCTTTACTGAAGCAGAGTAGTGTAACGTATCATCAATAACAGTTAGATAGTTCACTGATCTTCCTCCTCGTTCCTATTTACCATATGGTTGGCTGTTAAGACAAGGCGTTTATAGTAGACATCCCGAAGTGGACCCTCCAGTCCTACGTCGTCCATTGCCTCAGCCATGCAAGCTAGCCATGCTTCTGCGCGTGTAGGTGTTATAGGGAAAGGGTTATGTCGAGCTTTCATCATAGGATGTCCGTGCTCTTCAGTGAACAAATTGGGTCCACCTAGATATTGTGTTTGAAATTGTTTTTGCTTCCTAATGGTTTCGGATAAATCATCAGGGAATATTGGAATGAGATCTGGGTGAACAGCCACTTTTGCATAAAATGTATCAATTAGTTCATGTAACTTTTTCTCGCCGATCTCCTCAAAAGGGATGACAGGTTTTCGAGTCATTAAATTCACACCCCCTCGTTCATCTGTATCTGTATTCTATCAACGAACAAATTTCTATACAAATAAAAGAACTTATTTTGGTTCTTGTTATATAGCAGATTGGTTAAGTAGATCTTATATATTGTGGAGAATAGTGACTTTAAAGATAAGTAGCGACAGGATAGGTGTCGTTGATCGGTGCCTTGCGCTTACAATCAACTAGATCGTTCTTGATCAACACGGTGAAAAGTCGGCAACTTGAAGATTAAACCATTTGCTGGTAGTAGTTCATGACTTTTCTTACATAGTTCTGGGTTTCTTTGAAAGGGGGGATGCCTCCGTATTTTTTTACGTTCCCCGGTCCGGCGTTATACGCCGCAAGTGCCATTTCGTTTGAGCCGAATTGGTTGAGCATGTTGCGCAAGTATTTGGCTCCGCCCATGATGTTTTGCTTTGGATCCATAGGGTCGGAAACACCGAGATATTTGGCTGTGCCTGGCATTAGTTGCATGAGTCCGGCTGCGCCAGCGTGACTTTTTGCATTGCTTTTAAAGTTGGATTCTTGTTTAATGACAGCGGCAATTAGCTTTTCCGGTAGTTGATATTTGTCAGCAGCTTGTTTGATGATGTCAGCATATAGATTGTTGGTTCCTGATGACGAAGCGGCAGGTGGTGTGGCGCTATTTTCTTCAACCGGGTTTGTGGCTATTCCGAACGGTATGGATGGGGTTCCTTGGCTGAATAGTTGCCCGGATGGTTGTACGGATTCAGGGTTCATTTGATTGCCTTCTAACAAGTGTGTAAGCATCATTTGAAATTCATTGGAGCTAGTCGATGGACGATTACCAAAGGACTGAACCGCTCCAAGAGTTTGCAATGTATTGATTTCAAGGAGTAACCGAGTGTTAATGAGGTCAAGATTCATACTTTTTCCTCCTGTTTATACAAGATATTAAATGAATTCATATATTATATCTATTATACCAACTTTCTTACCATAATGCACAATAACGAAATGCAACTACGTGTGGCATATGGTAGACTAAACGTAAAGTCTATAATTAAGGAAGTGGATGTCTTGGATATAAAAAATACAATCATTGAAACAAGTCAGATCGATAATGAAGTACAATTTACATTGAATCCTGAGGCAGAGTGGCCGTTAGGTTTCCCAACTGGAAAAATGTTAACAGACACAGATCGACAATCATTTGTCTATATATTTGATCATGAAAACGGCTATCGTTATGCATATTTCCCAAAAGACAGCTGGAGTGGACTAGTGGATACGCTATTACAACAAGTTGAACCTGTTTTGATTTGGCAAGATGAGAAAATACAATTAACGGGCGTTGCAGAAGAATTGCGAGCGTTGATTTTTAATATTGAGGGTAATGATAACTATGGCGAGGAATTCAGTACAGCCGTCGAAGAGGTATTCAAGCCGGTACTGGAAAAGGTGAATTAATATATGGCAAAAAAATTTCACAAAAAGAATGGAAGTGACGTAATGAAATTCACAATTCAGTCGCGAAATGACGAAATATCCAATAAGCTAATGAAAGAAGCACGTGTGTATTTACGCGATTTCGGTTTGAAATACGATGAAGAAGAGCCGGATATTGTCTTATCCATCGGTGGGGATGGAACGCTGTTACATGCTTTCCATAAATACATACACCGCTTGGATAAGACGTCATTTGTGGGTATTCATACGGGACACTTAGGATTTTATGCAGATTGGAAACCGTCTGAAATAGAAAAATTGGTAATTTTGATCGCTAGACAAGAGTATGAAGTCATCGAGTATCCTTTGATTGAAGTGACGATTAACTATCGTCATTCTGAAAAAAGTGCATCCTATTTAGCGTTGAATGAATCCACAGTTAAGTCACCTGAAGTGACGTTAGTGATGGATGTTGAACTAAATGGAGAACATTTTGAACGCTTTAGAGGAGACGGACTTTGCATGTCAACACCATCTGGTTCAACTGCGTATAGTAAATCTCTTGGTGGCGCGATTATCCACCCTTCATTGCCATCTATGCAATTGACGGAAATGGCCTCTATTAATAATCGTGTATTCCGTACAGTCGGATCTCCACTCATTTTACCGGATCATCACATCTGTACATTGACACCTGTAAAAGGTCCTGATTTCATGGTAACAGTCGATCATTTGCAACTCCTTCATAAAGATGTTAAATCCATTGAATACAAAGTATCCAATGAAAAAATGGGCTTTGCACGCTTCCGTCCTTTCCCATTCTGGAAACGTGTAGAAGAATCATTCGTAGCGAGTGACTTAATCTATGAACGTGAAGATGATGAAAAGAAAAAATAATACGTTGTTTCAATTACAATTCGTTGTGAAGGAAAGTGGATTGCTTCGTGAATTTTTGGCACAGCATGAAATTTCTAAAACGACACTAACAGCTATTAAATATCGCGGCGGAGAGATTCTGGTGAATGGACAGTCTCAAAACGTGCGACATACGTTGCAGCCACATGATCAAGTGACAATAGTATTTCCTCCAGAACAGGTAAGTGAGGGGTTGACTCCACAAGAAGGCGTTTTATCCATTTTATATGAAGATGAAACCCTTCTAGTGCTTGACAAACCAGCGGGACAAAGTACAATACCTTCTCGCAATCATCCTTCTGGAACGCTTGCGAATTTTGTCTGTGGGAAATTTGAAAGAGAAGGTATACTTTCAACCGCTCATATGGTGACACGGCTTGATACGGATACATCAGGTATTATTTGTGTGGCAAAAAACCGCCATATTCATCATCTATTGAGCAAGCAGATGGCGCAAGATTTGTTTGAGCGTCAATACACAGCATTCGCAGAAGGTATCATGACAACACCTTTTGTGACGATCGAACAGCCGATTGGCAGAAAAGAAGGCAGTATTATTGAAAGAATTGTACGAGAAGATGGTCAATATTCAAAAACGGATGTATCGGTACAGGCCCATTATCATAATGAAGCAGATGATTTCTCCGTCATAGACTTGACGTTGCACACAGGCCGTACACATCAAATCCGTGCGCATATGCAATGGCTCGGTCATCCGCTTGTTGGGGATGATTTATACGGTGCAAACTCAAACCTATTTCCACGCCAAGCATTGCATTGTTCTGGCGTTAGCTTGCTTCATCCGATCACGAAAGAGAGAATGCATTTTACTAGTCCGTTGCCGGAAGATATGAAATACTATTTACGGCAAAGTCAGCAAGTGTACGGATTCTCTCAACAACAGCAACTTTGTTAATGTAACGTAATATGTACGGTGTAGAGGAACTTACTAGTGCGTGAGGGCGTACTGTATAGGCAGAAGGGATGGTGTGAAATCATGACTACTCAACCAGAACAAGTGAAAAGTGAAATCGTTTTGGATGTAGATAAATTGCGAGAATTGCTGATCAACGAAGATATCCATTCGTTCAGACAGGAATATCTAGTACTACATCCATATGATCGAGCGACTTTTTATGAAGAAGTTGGTGCAGAGCTTCGGGAATTGATGTATTTTTATCTATCACCAAAAGAACTTGCGGAAGTATTTGAAACAAGTGAAATTGAAGAAGATGAATACGAAGAGTTCCTTGAGGAGATGGACGCGACATATGCCGCAGAGATGATTTCATACATGTTTGTGGATAATGCGGTTGATGTCCTGAAAGAACTAGATAAAAAGAAAGTCGTTAGCTATCTAACGTTGATGGATAAAGAAGCAGCGATTCAAATTAAAGCATTACTACACTATGAGGAATATACAGCCGGTTCGATCATGACGACAGAATTCGTCACGGTTTCTGAGAATTCCACTGTTCGATCCGCGATGACTATTTTGCGTAGTGAAGCACCAAGCGCTGAGACGATTTATTATATATTTGTTGTAGATGAATTTCAGCGTTTAACTGGAGTCGTTTCGTTACGTGACTTAATTATTGCGGATGAAGACACACTCATTCGTTCCATCATGAGTGATCGTGTCGTGAGCGTGTCTGTTTCCGATGACCAGGAAGACGTTGCTCGCACGATTCAAGACTATGACTTCTTGGCTGTACCGGTTGTTGACTTCCAACAACATATTTTAGGGATTATCACAGTAGATGACATTATTGATGTTATCGATGAAGAAGCATCGGATGACTATTCTAAGCTTGCCGGTGTCTCGACAATGGATACATTTGATAAGAACCCATTCTCTGCTGCGAAAAAACGGATTCCGTGGCTCCTGATTTTATTGATACTCGGAATGTTGACAGCAAACTTAATTGATTTATTTACTGAAACGATTTCTCAAGTTGCTCTATTGGCAGCGTTTATCCCATTAATCGCCGGAACTGCCGGAAATAGTGGGACACAGTCACTGGCTGTTGCGGTTCGTGGTATTGCAACGCGTGATATTGAAGATGAAAGTAAGATCAAGTTACTAATACGAGAAGCGGGTACTGGAATTATTACAGGTGTAATTTGTGCGATTTTCGTAGTCTTATTGATCTTTATCTGGAAGCATGAATTAGTTATTGCTTTACTTGTAGGAGCAGCCATGATGGTTTCCATTTTCGTTGCCACTATTTCTGGTTCATTTATCCCATTATTTATGCATAAACTTAAAGTGGACCCGGCTGTTGCCTCAGGACCATTTATTACCACTCTTAACGACGTAATCAGTGTCGTCATATATTTAGGCCTTGCGACAGTATTCCTTAGTTCTTTATGAACGAGGAATATTGTTTTTTTCGGAACATTAGGCGTTTAGCTCACATATGCTAACTAAAAGGAAGTGATGAAAATGCGTCATGAAAAGCCGTTACTGTTCATCTCTAGCCCGATCATTAGACACTATCGGTTTACGCCTATTACAGAAGAAGAGGAAAGCACGTCCATTTTTCAACCGGAACATTCGAGATCCATGGAACGTCCTGATATCTTACCTGTTCCTGAAATTTCAATGGCACAAGAATCACCAGAAAGTCCGCAAGAGTCAGCAGCTACTCGACTTTTCCGTGAAAGATTAGAATACTTACAACACCCATTCCGCAAAGAACTGTACGCTCCTTTAGAGATCGTCACGGAGAATGGTATAATTAAAGGTAAGCTACACAATGTAGAAAACGAAATGGTCTGGATCAACTCCAGCAAAGAAACGATATCCATCCGTATGGAAGAAATTTTAGATATTCTCTGGAAACGGCAATCATTCACTCTTTAATTCTTAATTCTAAACAGACGAACCTAGTAAATGGGTTCGTCTTTTTTTACGTTCTAAACCTAAAAAAGGCGAACCCTATTCATATAGGATTCGCCAGTTAGCATTGCAAGTAACCAATCAATCTTCGCCGCAGAAATCGATAAACACATCATCGATACACTGAACGCCACAGAAACAGCTTAAATCAACAGTCAAACACGTATTCGTAGGTCCGAAACCATTCACCTTACAAATCTTCTCATAACAGATCTTTCCATCTGTAGTAATATCGAACGGCTTGCCGTCATACAAAGGCTGCAATACTTGAATGGTAGCGCAACAAGAATCAAACACTGTCTGAACACGGAAAAATACGGAAACACAACTCGTATGATTATAAGATGTTGACTTGTGATGAGCCAATGAATCTTCTGCCGTCATTTTAGGATAATGCTTACGTTTACCACCTCTGAATACTGCTTTGAAATAGTCCCCGTTACCCGTCAGTAAACTGAACACGCGTGTGTTGACACGACCTCTAACTGGGCTGACTAAACTGCCAAGCGGTGTCATGAAACAATCTGTGTCACACTCTACACAATCCACCTCCGGACTCGTATTCTGGACGCGCTGGATAAAGCGTACTACTTCACAAATACAATTCGACTTTTGACAGCCGCCATGTTTGCTGTCTTTCTTTTCACATCCCATTACTGTCCACCTCCTGTTTGTCGTTCTCTATACTTTATGCATGGCTAATCGACATGACAGGGCGCTTGCTACTATATGCATAAATCCGACATAAAAGATACATGCTAGACAGAAGGGAGGCGTTGCATTTGAAAAAGCTGAGTATATTGTTCATTATTCTTAGTTTACTCACTGGTTGCAGTGAGAAAGGAACGTATATTGAAAATACCACTTCGCATGATGAGCGTTCGGTAGAAAAAGTCTTAATGAGTAATGACCATGTGAAGCTAGCGAAAGTACTTCTATTTGAAGATGAATTGCTGGCAGGAATTCGTGTCAATACGTTTTCCCGATTTAAAAAGAAAACGATTGCTTCGGATATTCAAAAAAAATTGGAAAAAGAGTATCCTGACTTGAAAGTCATGGTGTCAGCAGATAGTAAAACATTGTTGGAGACGGAGAAATTAATCAATAAAAAAAATCGAAAGGATTATCGAAAAAAAATAGATAAAATCAAATCAATCGAAAAGGAGCAAACCTAATGCAACAGGAAAAGTATGCCCAACTAGAGAAAGAATTATCACCTAAGCCACCGATTATGAAAAATGTCATTAAAGCTTTCTTGGTAGGTGGTACGATTTGTTTGATTGGACAGTTCATTGCACTATTTTATATTACGTACTTTGATTTTACGGAGCGTACAGCAAGTAATCCGACTGTTGCTACGATGATTTTTATAGCCATGCTGTTAACGGGGTTTGGATTATATAAAAAGATTGCTCAATTTGGAGGAGCGGGAGCAGCGGTACCGATTACAGGGTTTGGAAATGCTGTTGTCTCGACCGCTATTGAACATAAGTCAGAAGGATATGTACTAGGTGTAGGTGGAAATATGTTTAAACTAGCTGGTTCAGTTATTTTATTTGGAGTCTTTTCAGCATTCGTCGTCGCGCTGATTAAGACGATTTTAGTGAAATTTGGTGTCGTTTCATGGTAAAACAAGGAGTTTTAACGTTTCAATCTAAGCCGAGTCTCTATGCAACAGGCGTAACAGCAGGCCCATTGGAAAAAAAGAAAAGCGTGTTTGCGCAACAATTCGACAAATTGTATGATGATGAGCGTTGTAATTTGACGACAAATGAAGACGGTCATAGGCAATTAATGTATGATGCGGTGTTGATTACACTCAGTAAAGCAAAAAAACAGCCTGAGAAAATTGATTTTTTATTGACAGGTGACTTGGTCAATCAGATGACACCTTCTAATTTTACAGCCGAAGCATTGGCTATACCGTATATGGGTTTATTTTCGGCATGTGCTACTTCCGTTAGTTCTATGATTACTGCGGCTTTACTTGCAGATGCTAAACAAGCAAACTGGATCATTGCGGGATCTTCTAGTCAACATAACGCAGTGGAACGACAGTTTCGTTATCCGATTGAGTATGGCTCGCAAAAAGGCGCAACATCACAGTGGACAGTCACAGCGGCTGGCGCAGTATTGATTGGACAACATAAACCAGGCACTCCAGTGATTACTTGCGCTACTGTTGGTAAAGTGATAGATATGGGGATGACGGATCCGTTGAATATGGGATCTGCGATGGCTCCTGCCGCAATTGATACATTAATGAATCATTTAACGGGACATAGTAAAACGATTGATGATTACGACACGATTATCACAGGAGATTTAGGAAGTAATGGTTTCAATATTTTTAAAGCGTTAGCAAATGAAAACGGTTTACCCCATACGAAAAACTTTCGAGATGCCGGAGAAGAGTTTTATGGAAATGATCCGTCCTTTAATGCGGGAGCAAGCGGATCTGGCTGTTCATCCGCAGTGTTTTTGTCCGATGTTTATCAAAAATTGCTGACGAGGGAGTATAAGCGGGTTTTGTTGTTGGCAACCGGTGCTTTACTATCTCCGTTGTCGTTTCAACAAGGGGATACGATTCCGTGTATTGCTCATGCAATTGAATTGTCGATGGAAGAGGTGCCGGCCGAATGATATCTATATACATCACTGCGTTTATAGTTGGTGGCTTGATTTGTGTCATTGGGCAATTACTAATGGATGTCGCCAAATTAACGCCTGCCCATACATTAGTTTCGTTGGTTGTAGCAGGATCGGTGCTGGATGGCATCGGCTGGTATGAACCATTTATTGATTTTGCGGGTGCTGGCGCTACGATTCCCATTACGTCGTTCGGTAACGCGTTGACACATGGCGCATTGGCGGAAGCGGAAAAACATGGTCTGATCGGTGTGGTAACTGGCATGTTCGAAGTGACAAGTTCGGGAATCAGTGCGGCAATTATTTTCGGACTGATCGGTGCGTTGCTCTTTACGTCAAAAGGAAATGTCTAAACTACTCAAATGCCCTCTCCAATTCATTCTTCTCTGCATATAGTAGAGGAGAAAGGAAGGAGGGGTTTTTCATGTACGGATGTTATCCATCTCAAGGTTTTGGTGGTTACGGATATGGCGGAGGATACGGTGGAGGTTACGGCGGAAGATATGGCGGTTCTTCATTCGTCTTGATTGTAGTTCTGTTTATTTTATTGATCATCGTAGGCAGAAGCTATTTCTAAGGAGGAGAACTGAATATGAATGATTCATTCTTTAAAAAAATAGAATCTAAGACGGGTGTGCCAATGGAAGAAGTCTTTGCATTAGCGAATGCCATCCAATACGCCGACTTCAAAGATGAAAAACAAGTGAGAAAAATTATTCAAAAAGTAAGCCAAGTAGCTAACAAAGATGTGCCACAATCAGTAGAAGATGAATTAGTCAACTCGATCCTGACGAGTGGTAAAGGGCTGAATTTGAACGATATTTCACAAATGCTTGGCGGAAAGTAAAATAAATATACTAAAAGATGTTTAGAATGTTTGCTGAGTGGGTAAACTAGTAATGATACTCTAGTGAAAGGGAGGTGTGCATTATGGGTTATATTCTACCAATACCAAACTATCAAGCGCAACAGTATGCAGAACGTATGAATAATGAACGGCATAATTTTGCTTATATCGACCGAGTCAGTCCTGTACGTCTACAAGACGAGGAATCGAGTTATTGGGAAGACGTTTTAGCAGATGAAGCAAAACGTCGTGAAGAACAACTGGAGCAGCAAAAAAAACGCGCACCTCAACCTTTAGTGAAAAATGGATTTATTGCTCCAAATCCAGCCCAATTCTCACCTGAAATTGCAGATGTAGTAGGAAAGGGCCGAGCGATTAACACATACGTCTGATACAGTAAAAAATCCCCTTCACCACTTTTAAAGCGGTGAAGGGGATTTTTTGCGCTATTAGTAGTTCTTCAAACTTTTTTCCATGGCGCGATGAGGAATATCCGCATCCATAAACTCAGGAGATGTTACAACATAACCTAGCTTTTCATAAAAAGGCACAGCGTAGGACTGGGCATTGAGAACAAGTTTTTTCATGGAATTCTTTATTGCGTGTTCTTCTAGTGTGTTCATTATCAAAAAACCAAGATGTTTACCGCGGTGTTCAGGTAAAATACAAATTCTTTCTATTTTACCGTGCGCATTTACTAGACCTCTCATTCGGCCGGCACCGATTGGTTGATCTGTTTCATCGTAGACGACGAAATGTATAGCTTCCTGATCGTGTTCGTCCAACTCAAGAATCAGCGGAACGCCTTGCTCTTCCACAAATACCTTCTTGCGGACAGTATACGCATCCTGCTGTCCTTTTTCATCTGTGACGATTTTTACTGTAATCTGCAAATCAAGACTCACGATCAAGACGGAAGGTCTCGTACACTGTCCATGATCCGTCTTCTAGTTGATAAAGTAAATGTATGCGATCGATGACTTCCGAATGGTCAACACCTACCATTTTCATTTGGTTAATGACGTCATCATGTTCACCAGAAGTCAGGTTTTGCGCAATGGTAATATGCGGAACAAACGCATAATTATTTTCATCATGATAGAAGTCTACATTTAAATCTTTGTGTAACGCGAGAATTTCATCATTTGGTACAACTTTAAAGTAGATAGTGTTCGTAGTCGGCGCGAAAGAGCCAACTTTTGTAACGTTCAACTCAAAAGGACTGTTTTTAATTGTAATGTCTTTTAACGCATTTGCTACTTCTTCAATTTCCTTATCATTCGCTTCGAAAGGATTTTTCAGCGTCATATGGGGTGTGATTAGCGCATAATGGGGATCATACCTTTTCCGATAGCCATTTGCTAAATCTTGAAGTTTTTTTGCAGGGAATGCAACAATACCGTATTTCATTTAAGATTACCTCCTTGTGAATTGACTGAATTTTAGGTACATCTATTTAAGTATAGCAGAAAACAGACCGACATGTCTCTTTCTATTACTAAAGGCTGTTTATTTCGATCAACGCACGGCGAATATCAGGTTGCCATGACTTCCATGTATGATCTCCATCCAACTCTGCATAATAGTAAGGAAATCTTTTTTCTTTTATGACTTTATGCAACTCACGGTTAGGTGTGAGAAAATCCAATCTGCCGTCAGCCGTTGTGGGTACATAGGTTTCTTTATCACCGATCACATGATAAATAGATAGGTTGGCTGGGTTTTGATTGGCCTCCACTGATTCAAGTACCTGTTCATTGACGAATGGTGAATGCAACACTACTTTTCCGAAGCAATTTGGATATTTTAAAGCGGTCAGTAAAGAGATAGATGCTGCCAGAGAATCACCCATAAGCATTCTAGAAGAACCCATTTGGTATGTTGGGTAGGTTTCATCAATATACTGAATTAACTCGTGTGCTAAAAAGCGGATATACGCTTTGTGTCGATCACCTTCTGGGTGATACATACGTCTGCGTTCTTGTACCGTTTTGTATGGAATACCTACGATGATGACAGGTTCAATGATTTCTTCTTCCATTAATTCATCAACAATTCGGCCAATCCGTCCGTATTGAAAATAGTCTTTGCCATCTGATACGAGCATGACATTATGTTTGTATAAAGGGGAGTAGCGTGTTGGTAAATATATTAACAGTTCCATCTCTTCTTGTAGTTCATTGCTGTAAAAACGGATTTCTTCAATTTTTCCTGGATTCATTTTGTAGGACCTCCATAATTAATGTACACTTAGTAAATATCATACCGATAAATAACAGTGTAAAGCTAGTGAAAACTATTGCGTATGAAGAGAGAGAGGGGAAATAATATGGATGAAGGTAAGAATATTGTTCATTCGGACATCGTGACAGCAGCAACAAAAGACGCGCTGATCCGTCGTGGAGTTACAATTCAAGATATTGCAAAAATTGTTTATGAACTGCAAGTACCGTATAACAAAGGTTTGTCACTGGAACAGTGTGTCGACTCAGTAGAAAGCGTTCTTCGCAAACGTGAACTGCAACACGCCATATTAGTAGGGGTAGAATTGGATGAAATGGCTGAAAGAGGTCAGTTATCGGAACCACTTCAGCAAGTCGTTGAATCCGATGAAGGCTTATTCGGAGTCGATGAAACGATCGCTTTGGGTGCAGTCTACACGTACGGTTCAATCGCAGTGACTACATTCGGTCACTTAGATAAGAACAAAGTCGGCATCATCAACGATTTGGATACAAAAAAAGGAATTGGTATTCATACGTTCTTAGATGACTTGGTAGCCAGTGTGGCGGCGTGTGCGGCATCAAGAATCGCGCACAGAACACGTGATTTGCAAGAAGCAGGCCTAACATTTAAAGATGTACAAAATGGCAAGAGCTACTAAACGAACCGAACTGCCTCTAGATCATCATGTCTAGCGGCAGTTTTTTCTTTGAATTGGAGCGTTTGGATGTTTGTTGGAATGCGTTTACTCCTTTCGATATAGAAAATCCGTATCATCAGGCTGCAGATCTCCTTACCGTTAGAACCACAACCTAACTACATACCACTTAGTAGCACAGGCACAACTGCGGGGGAGGCCGTGGCCAGGAGACAACTAGGCAGCACCACCGCCAGCTGGCTCCTGGCTGTAGGCAATCCCCCACGTGCCTGTGCGGGTTTAAAAAGCAGACACTCAGTGATTTCCGTACCCAACAACCGATCGAGCAACGACCCCAACAGAATTGAACGGACGCACAGCCGGATAGTCGTCCTATTAAAAGCACGTATTGAGCGGGTAATGCACAAGTTTTCCCGTTTAGCCAATGCAAATTTCAAAAGATAAAAAAATACGAATCTTAGGTATCCACATGCGGTAAAAGCATTATATTGACAAGGACGAATAGCATGAATGGTACAGAAAAATTATATATATTATTATATTGACAAGTTAAAGCGCTTTCATGGTAGAATGGTAATGTCTATGACTACAAATTGTAAAGGGGAGATGGTCACATGAAGAAAAACTCACTTCGCTTACTAGCGTTAGTTTCCATGCTTGCGCTTCTTGTGCTCGCAGCTTGCGGCAACGACGAAAAAGCTGACGGCGACAAAGATGCTGACGGAAACAAAGAAGAAGGTAAGACAGAGCAAGACTACAAGTTCTTGAGCTTACTTACTGGGGGAACACAAGGAACTTATTATCCATTAGGTGGATCATTTGCTGAATTCATTACCCAAGAGACAGGAATCAAGACGACTGCTGAAGTATCTCAAGCATCTGCTGCGAACATGACAGCGCTTAAAGATGGAGATGCAAACATTGCATTCGTACAAACAGACATCGCATATTACGCTTCTAAAGGCGAAATGATGTTTGACGGAGATGTAGTCGACGAAGTATCTGCGATTGGTTCACTTTACCCTGAAACCATTCAATTGGTTACATTAGAGAAGAGCAATATCAAGACGTTTGAAGATCTAAAAGGCAAAAGCGTATCGATCGGTGCTCCAGGTTCAGGAACAGCGGCTAACGCTGAGCAATTACTTGAAATACACGGTTTAGCTTTAAGTGATATCAAAGCACAAAACTTGGACTTTGGTGAGTCACAAGAAAGTCTACAAGCTGGACAAATTGACGCTGCATTCATTACAGCTGGAACTCCAACAGGTGCTGTTGAAGGTCTAAATGCTACTTCTAAAGTGTTCATTGTTCCGGTAGAAGATGACAAAGCTGAAGAATTAATCGAGAAATATCCATACTACGCGAAAGAAATGATCCCTGCTGGAACGTATGGTTCTAAAGTGGAAACACCTGCAGTATCAGTAGGTGCAATGCTGGTTATGCAGAACGATATTTCTGAAGAACTTGGTTACCAGATCACAAAGGCAATTTATGAAAACGCTTCGAAAATCCAACATGCCAAAGGTGCTTTGATTAAAGCAGAAAATGGTTTGAATGGTATTGGTATTCCTGTACACCCAGGTGCTCAGAAGTACTTTGACGAAGTAAACTAATAAACTGAGTAAGTCATCTGATAGGATCGGGAGGGACGGTAAAGCGAAAGCTTTGTCCGTCCCATTCTTCATTTTTAAAAGTTATTAGCGGAATTCATACATTATTATGTCTATTGCATGTAATGTAACAGAAAGGATTAAGCGGATGAAATCACGAAAAATCGTTCTTCTGCTGACGTTTCTGATAGCAATTGTAATGCTGATCATATGGTTTTATCCATACAGACAAATGATCGTACTTGAAGAGGTTCGGAGCGAACAGCCAAAAGCGTATTATCTTCCATTACACGAGAATCGAAATTTCCAAGTTCAGTATATCCACTCGATCCATTTGTCCAATGTGATAGAGCAATATCGCATTACCGACAATGGAAAGCTCCGTTTCGAATTTATGCAGTATGAAGACGTAGCCATCGGATTACCAGGTTATGCCGAAGAAGGCGAAACACTGCAAGTAGAAGATGGTGTTTATACGCTTACATTCGAAAACCGCGTGATAGATTCGTTTGTTCTCTATATAGGTAGGGTGAATGCAGATCTGTCTTTGCGATATGAGCAACAAGACTATCATCTAAAAGAATTTCTTCAAAAGGGTCATTCTTATGAATTTCATGTGGCGAAGGTGTCAAATTATAAGTTGTTAAAAGGAGTCAGATTAAATGGAAAATAATAAAGACTGGGAAAAAGATATTCCCACTATCTCCGATGAAGAAATGGGCACGCTTTCTGAGCAAGAGCAACTCGAAATTCTTCAAAAGTATGACCCTGAATCCAATACGAGAAATTTAAAAGGCTTACTTGGTAAGATTGTATTTTTCGGCTTATTGGCATTCTCGATATTCCAGTTGTATACAGCGATCGGTAAACCGTTCACAGCTCAAATCCAACGGTCTATTCACTTAGGATTTGCTTTATCACTTATTTTCCTGATGTTCCCTGCTAGAAAAAAGATCGGTATACGCCGTGACAAAGTGCCATTCTACGATATTATTCTTGCCTTATTGGCTATAGCCGTAGGTTTATATTGGCCGCTATTTATCAATGAACTAGTATTTCGTGTAGGGCGAGTATCCGATCTGGATTTAATTATCGGGATTTTAGCAGTTCTTCTAACACTAGAAGCAGCAAGACGTGCGGTAGGATTACCAATCACGATCATTTCCGTGGTGTTTCTGGCTTATGCATTCTTTGGACCCTATTTTCCAGGGTTCCTTGCACATAGAGGACAAAGCGTCGAAAATCTCGTTCAATTAATGTTCTTTACAACGGACGGGATCCTCGGTACACCGATTAGTGTATCCGCTACCTTTATATTCGTGTTCTTGTTGTTCGGAGCATTCTTAGTCAAGACGGGTGTAGGTAACTATTTTAATGACTTAGCAGTAGTATTGGCAGGTCGTTTGACTGGTGGACCTGCCAAAGTAGCAATTTTCTCAAGTGCGTTGCAAGGTACTATTTCAGGTAGTTCCGTAGCAAACGTTGTGGGATCCGGTTCGTACACAATTCCAATGATGAAGAAGTTAGGTTATCGTAAAGAATTCGCTGGCGGAGTAGAAGCAGCAGCCTCTACAGGCGGACAGATTATGCCGCCGATTATGGGAGCCGCTGCATTCTTGATGGTGGAATTCATTGGCGGTGTGACGTATTGGGAAATTGCCAAAGCGGCCGCTATCCCGGCGTTGTTGTACTTCACGGGTATTTGGATTATGACTCATTTCGAAGCGAAACGTGTTGGGTTGCAAGGTATGGATGCCTCACAAATTCCAAACCGTAAAGCAACACTGAAAAAGATTTATTTATTACTACCGATTTTAGGGATTATTGTCTTCTTGTTGGCTGGTATTCCAACGATGAAAGCTGCCTTACTTGGTATCGTATTAACAATCGCTGTTAGTGCAATCAGTAAAGAAACGAGAATCGGATTTAGAGATATGATTGACGCGTTAGTAGACGGCGCACGCACAGCTTTGGCTGTAGCGGCTGCCACTGCTTGTGCGGGTATTATTGTCGGAGTTGTTGTCAAGACAGGTCTCGGGCTGAGCTTGGCAACTGGCTTGATCTCAGCAGCTGGTGGTAATGTTTTGCTTACATTGATTTTTACGATGTTCGCAGCTATCATTTTAGGTATGGGTTCTCCGACGACAGCAAACTATGTTATTACGTCAACGATTGCAGCACCTGCCATCATTACACTATTGATGTTGGATGAGCCTACAGGTGCCGCTGTACCGATTGTAGTAGCAGTGTCTGCACACTTATTCGTATTTTACTTTGGTATCATTGCCGATATCACACCGCCAGTTGCATTGGCCGCCTTTGCCGCTTCTGGTATTTCGGGTGGAGATCCGATCAAGACGGGTGTCACTTCTGCAAAATTGGCGATTGCCGCCTTTATCATTCCGTATATGTTCGTCTTTAATCCGGCGATGCTGATGCTCGACTCGAGTATAACCGAGATTGTATGGGTGACCTTGACTGCCATTGTTGGTATGGTCGCCATTGGGGCAGGCTTAATTGGTTTCTGGTACAATAAACTGAACTGGATTATGCGAATCATTACGATGGGTACAGGTATGTTATTGATCTATCCTGAAACCATGACAGACATTATCGGTTTACTATTGTTTATTATCTTGTTCGTATTCCAATGGATGGGCAATAAGAAAAACAATACACCTAAATTAGCTTCAAATTAAATAATTCCAAAAGACTTGTCAGGCCAAATGGAGCTGACAAGTCTTTTTTAAGATTAAACAAATATATATTGAGGATTTATAAAACTTATTGTAGTGCTTTACTAAAGTGATTATGTAAAAAGAACTAGACTACTTGAAATTTATAATAGAGGACGAGTCTAGTAGATACCAGGATCTTCACTGAAACATGAATTGTAAAACATATAATAAAACAAAAGTCAAGAAGCCGAAGGACCATAAATTGTCCAAACTATTTTGGACTAATTACGGAGTTTTACCACCGCGAGTTATGTATATACTACATATAAGCGAGTCAGTCATGACGAATATAAGATATAGATCGGTACAGAAACCAATCCAATTAAAAAGGAGAGAACATACTATGAATACACAAGAAACATGGTGGGAAAACGTATTTGAAGGGCACTTGGCACATGGCTTTAACAAAGAGCGTATGAGTGAGCTGGATCATGAAGAATTTTTATATTTCGAGAATGAATCGATAGAAGAACAAGTAAATCCAATGCAGTAAAACGAAAGGAGAAGCGTCCTGAATAACCTAATAAATTTCCATAAAAATCGGTAATTTTTCTGGCGACATAGAAAAGTTATCGATTTTTAATTTTCTTGTTTACATCCAAGTTAGATAATGCTATTATAGTATTTGTGCTTGAGAGCCTAACTAGCTCACTTTAAACTGCACATCCTAGTATGATCGATTCCGTAGCTCAGCTGGGAGAGCGCCACCTTGACAGGGTGGAGGTCGCTGGTTCGAGCCCAGTCGGAGTCATAGGTGCCAAACCTAAGTTATTTACCGTCGGAACACGGTTTATAACAATAA
>NZ_PDZE01000029.1:0-3076 GCF_002743415.1 Sporosarcina sp. P3 | reverse complement strand
CTTGTTCATTGAAAACTGGATAAAACGACATTGAAAGTAATCAAGTAATCAACCGAGTCGCATATTTGCGATTCAAGCAATCTTTTTAACCTTCTGAATCCTATCGCTAGGATGAAGTTGGACCTTTTATAGGTTAAGTTAGAAAGGGCGCACGGCGGATGCCTTGGCACTAGGAGCCGATGAAGGACGGCACTAACACCGATATGCTTCGGGGAGCTGTAAGTGAGCTTTGATCCGAAGATTTCCGAATGGGGAAACCCACTGTCCATAATGGGACAGTACGTGTATGTGAATACATAGCATACTCGTGGCACACCCGGAGAACTGAAACATCTAAGTACCCGGAGGAAGAGAAAGAAACATCGATTCCCTTAGTAGCGGCGAGCGAAACGGGAAGAGCCCAAACCAAGAAGCTTGCTTCTTGGGGTTGTAGGACACTCTATACGGAGTTACAAAGGAATGTGGTAGATGAAGCGACCTGGAAAGGTCCGCCGAAGAGGGTAAAAGCCCCGTAATCGAAAGCACATTCTCTCCAGAGTGGATCCTGAGTACGGCGGAACACGTGAAATTCCGTCGGAATCCGGGAGGACCATCTCCCAAGGCTAAATACTCCCTAGTGACCGATAGTGAACCAGTACCGTGAGGGAAAGGTGAAAAGCACCCCGGAAGGGGAGTGAAATAGATCCTGAAACCGTGCGCTTACAAATTGTCAGAGCCCGTTAATGGGTGATGGCGTGCCTTTTGTAGAATGAACCGGCGAGTTACGATTCCATGCAAGGTTAAGCTGAGAAAGCGGAGCCGCAGCGAAAGCGAGTCTGAATAGGGCGAATGAGTATGGGGTCGTAGACCCGAAACCAGGTGATCTACCCATGTCCAGGGTGAAGGTCAGGTAACACTGACTGGAGGCCCGAACCCACGTATGTTGAAAAATGCGGGGATGAGGTGTGGGTAGCGGTGAAATTCCAATCGAACCTGGAGATAGCTGGTTCTCTCCGAAATAGCTTTAGGGCTAGCCTCAAACGAAAGAATCTCGGAGGTAGAGCACTGTTTGGACGAGGGGCCCATCCCGGGTTACCGAATTCAGACAAACTCCGAATGCCGATGATTTATGTTTGGGAGTCAGACAGTGGGTGATAAGATCCATTGTCGAGAGGGAAACAGCCCAGACCACCAGCTAAGGTCCCCAAGTATCTGTTAAGTGGAAAAGGATGTGGCGTTGCCCAGACAACCAGGATGTTGGCTTAGAAGCAGCCATCATTTAAAGAGTGCGTAATAGCTCACTGGTCGAGTGGCGCTGCGCCGAAAATGTACCGGGGCTAAACAGATCACCGAAGCTGTGGATTGACCTTAGGGTCAATGGTAGGAGAGCGTTCCAAGGGCGTTGAAGCTAGACCGGAAGGACTGGTGGAGCGCTTGGAAGTGAGAATGCCGGTATGAGTAGCGAAAGAAGGGTGAGAATCCCTTCCACCGAATGCCCAAGGTTTCCTGAGGAAGGCTCGTCCGCTCAGGGTTAGTCAGGACCTAAGTCGAGGCCGATAGGCGTAGACGATGGACAACAGGTTGATATTCCTGTACCACCTCCCCGCCGTTTGAGTAATGGGGGGACGCAGTAGGATAGGGTGAGCACACAGTTGGTTGTGTGTCTAAGCAGTGAGGTGGAGAACGAGGCAAATCCCGTTCTCATCCAACACCAGGCTGTGATGGCGAGGAGATTTAATCTCCAGAGTCCCTGATTTCACACTGCCAAGAAAAGCCTCTAGCGAGGCGGGAGGTGCCTGTACCGCAAACCGACACAGGTAGGCGAGGAGAGAATCCTAAGGTGATCGAGAGAACTCTCGTTAAGGAACTCGGCAAAATGACCCCGTAACTTCGGGAGAAGGGGTGCTCTGGTAGGGTGAATAGCCCGAGAGAGCCGCAGTGAATAGGCCCAGGCGACTGTTTAGCAAAAACACAGGTCTCTGCAAAATCGTAAGATGACGTATAGGGGCTGACGCCTGCCCGGTGCTGGAAGGTTAAGAGGAGGGGTTAGCGCAAGCGAAGCTCCGAATTGAAGCCCCAGTAAACGGCGGCCGTAACTATAACGGTCCTAAGGTAGCGAAATTCCTTGTCGGGTAAGTTCCGACCCGCACGAAAGGCGTAACGATCTGGGCACTGTCTCAACGAGAGACTCGGTGAAATTATAATATGCGTGAAGATGCGCATTACCCGCGACAGGACGGAAAGACCCCGTGGAGCTTTACTGTAGCCTGATATTGAATTCCGGTGCAGCCTGTACAGGATAGGTAGGAGCCTTGGATTCCGGAGCGCCAGCTTCGGAGGAGGCATTGGTGGGATACTACCCTGGCTGTATTGGACTTCTAACCCTTGCCCGTGATCCGGGCAGGAGACAGTGTCAGGTGGACAGTTTGACTGGGGCGGTCGCCTCCTAAAGAGTAACGGAGGCGCTCAAAGGTTTCCTCAGAATGGTTGGACATCATTCGCAGAGTGCAAAGGCATAAGGAAGCTTGACTGCGAGACCTACAAGTCGAGCAGGGTCGAAAGACGGACTTAGTGATCCGGTGGTTCCGCATGGAAGGGCCATCGCTCAACGGATAAAAGCTACCCCGGGGATAACAGGCTTATCTCCCCCAAGAGTCCACATCGACGGGGAGGTTTGGCACCTCGATGTCGGCTCGTCGCATCCTGGGGCTGTAGTCGGTCCCAAGGGTTGGGCTGTTCGCCCATTAAAGCGGCACGCGAGCTGGGTTCAGAACGTCGTGAGACAGTTCGGTCCCTATCCGTCGCGGGCGCAGGAAATTTGAGAAGAGCTGTCCTTAGTACGAGAGGACCGGGATGGACATACCGCTGGTGTACCAGTTGTCTTGCCAAAGGCATCGCTGGGTAGCTATGTATGGACGGGATAAATGCTGAAAGCATCTAAGCATGAAGCCCCCTTCAAGATGAGATTTCCCATTACGCAAGTAAGTAAGATCCCTCAAAGATGATGAGGTGGATAGGTCTGGGGTGTAAGTACGGCGACGTATGTAGCTGACAGATACTAATCGATCGAGGACTTAACCTATTATAAAAAGTAGTT
>NZ_PDZE01000028.1:0-3579 GCF_002743415.1 Sporosarcina sp. P3 | reverse complement strand
CAAGCTTTACTCAAAGAGTCTAGTAACGATGGCGAAGAGGTCACACCCGTTCCCATACCGAACACGGAAGTTAAGCTCTTCAGCGCCGATGGTAGTTGGGGGTTTCCCCCTGTGAGAGTAGGACGTTGCTAGGCTTTATTTTTTTTGCTTATTTTCAGTGGTCCCGTGGTGTAGCGGTTAACATGCCTGCCTGTCACGCAGGAGATCGCGGGTTCGATTCCCGTCGGGACCGCCATATTTTAACATTCCAAAACGATTTCACCTCAACGGGTGTGATCGTTTTTTTATTGTAAATAAACAAGGCTGTCTTCTTGGCTTTTGTTTTCTAAGATTTTTCTGTACACTAGTACTATAATAGGAAGAGAAGGGTGAGTTGGCTGTGTGGGAGAAAGAAATCAAGTCCGTTGAGGAGATGGAAAAGCTAGCTGCCGAGATCGGTGGGTATCTAAGACCTCCTGACGTGCTGACACTTGAAGGTGATCTCGGAGCTGGTAAAACAACATTCACAAAAGCACTTGCAAAAGCAATCGGTATCACACGGACAGTCAGTAGTCCTACTTTTACGATTATCAAGCAGTATGAAGGGAATTACCCCTTCAATCATTTGGATGTATATCGGTTAGCCAATAGCGAAGAAGATTTAGGTTGGGACGAGCTGTTTTATGGAGATGCGATTTCGGTGGTGGAATGGGCACAATTTATTCAAGAAGAATTGCCTGAACATCGGATGGAATTGGTCATCCATCATACAGGGCCTGATTCCCGCAGAGTTGAATGTACGCCAAAAGGTGAACGATTTACACGTATTTGTGAGGAGATTTTTACATGATATGGTTAGGTATAGATACAGCAAATTCACCTTTATCTGTAGCCATCGTTAAAGACGATGTATTACTGATCGAAGAGTCAAGCATGATGAAGATCAATCACTCGCTACGCGCAATGACAGCAGTAGAAGAGGCGTGTCGTAAAGCAGACATTACTCCTTCGGAAATAGATGCGATTGCTGTTTCTGAGGGTCCCGGATCGTATACAGGCGTCCGTATTGGCGTGACAATTGCGAAGACGCTCGCTTGGACGCTTGATAAGCCTCTTTACGGTGTATCGAGTCTGAAGGCTTTAGCAGTTAATGGACAACTGTTTAACGGTCTCATCTGTTCCGTGATTGATGCAAGAAGATCTAATGTCTACGCAGGTGTCTATCGTTCAAATGGGACTGAACTAGTCAATGTGCTCGAGGATCAGCACTGTTTACTGGCAGAGTTGCTGAAGAAGTTAAAAGAGTGTAACGAAGCAGTTTTATTTGTGGGAGAAGATGTAAAACTGCATACATCCATTATTCGTGATCATCTTGGAGAACAAGCACATATCGCTTCATTCGCATTGAATGTACCACGTGCATCTTCTGCTATATTACTGGCTCAAAGTGCAGATCAATCGGAAGCAGTGCATACATTTACGCCACAGTATAAGCGGATTACTGAGGCAGAAGCCAATTTGGTGAAGAAGGAGTCTTCCCATGAGTAATGAAGTACTGTTTAGAAAGATGACGCATGAAGATATACCGGCAGTTGCTAGTATAGAACTTGAATCATTTGCGACGCCTTGGACAGAAGAGATTTTCGAGCATGAATTAACAGGAAATGCGTATGCTCATTATATTGTAGCGGATCTTAACGGTGAAGTAATTGGACATTGTGGTATGTGGATTGTACTAGATGAATGTCATATTACTAATGTGGCCGTACTCTCGGCTTACCGAGGTAAAGGGTATGGAGAAGATCTGATGCGTCAGGCGATGGAACTGTGCCGCTTGAATGAAGTGAAAACTATGACGCTTGAAGTGCGTGTAAGCAATGAACCAGCACGGACGTTGTATCGTAAGTTAGGCTTTCATGAAGGCGGCATAAGGAAAAACTATTATACAGACGACCATGAAGATGGGCTCGTCATGTGGGTGGAATTCTAATGGATAAAGATCATTATATTTTAGGTATTGAAACGAGTTGTGATGAAACCGCAGCTTCTATAGTGAAAAATGGAACAGAAATTGTCTCATCTATAGTGTCGTCACAAATCCAGCAGCAAAAGCAATTCGGTGGTGTTGTTCCCGAAATAGCTTCGCGTCTGCATGTGGAACAAATCACACTGGTGATTCAGGAAGCTTTGAACGAAGCGAAACTTGTACCAAGTGATTTGGAAGCAGTTACTGTGACAGAAGGACCTGGGTTAGTAGGGGCATTATTAATCGGCATCAACGCAGCGAAGGCTTTCGCTTTTGCAAATCAGTTACCGTTGATAGGTGTCCACCATATAGCAGGACATGTCTACGCCAATCAATTGATCCACGAGATGGAGTTTCCTTTGCTGGCGCTCATTGTCTCGGGTGGTCACACGGAGCTTGTCGTCATGAAGTCACATGGTTCATTTGAATTGATCGGTGAAACGCGTGATGACGCAGCAGGAGAGGCCTATGACAAAGTAGCGCGTGTACTAGGCTTGCCTTATCCTGGAGGCCCACAAGTAGATCAGTTGGCGCTGGCAAGTGACGAAAGTATTGACTTCCCGCGTGCTTGGCTCGAAAAAGATTCGTATGACTTCAGTTTTAGTGGATTAAAATCTGCGGTTATTAATTATAAGCATAATATTGAGCAAAAAGGCGGAAAAATTAATCATGATCATGTTGCGGCGGGCTTTCAGCAAAGTGTGGTCGATGTACTGACAGTTAAGACAGTGAAAGCTGCAAAAGAATATGATGTGAAGCAAGTGATTGCGGCAGGTGGTGTAGCTGCCAATCAAGGACTACGAAAATCATTAACTGCTGCACTTGAAAAAGAGGGAATCCCTTTTTATGTTCCACCTATTTCATTATGTACAGATAATGCGGCGATGATTGCCGCGGCTGGCTATGAGATGTGGAAAAGTGGCGTTCGAAGTGATTCTAGTATGAACGGTCGACCTGGAATGCCATTAAAATCATGGAATTAATGAAGATACACACAGTTTGCTAACTTTCAGCAAATTGTGTGTTTTTTTGTTAGACGAATATTAGATTGTCAATAGGGAACATTCGTACTTATACACAATTTGTGGATAGAATGTGGGTAACAATTGTAACCTGTGAATGGTAAACGGATACATTTTGGATAACTATGTGGACTAATAAACAAATAACTGTGGATGAAGTGGATAACTATGTTCATATGTGTTCAAACGGGGATTTAATCTGTGGAGAAGATTGTGGAGAAATAAAGTATATTTTAGCTTGCTGTTTTTAATGAAAGTATGAAAATGACGAATGATAGGAGGAATGAACTGATTCTTGTCGTAATTTGTCGCGAGATTGTTCGGATAATATAGTTGAAGCATCATGTTTTGCACAAGCGCTCTGTGGAATGTGAAGATCATTCTACGGGAAGTCGTAACCGCTCATACTTTCTTTGCGACCGCTCTATGAGTAGCCGCAACTGCTCATACTTCCTGCGCGACCGCTCTATGAGTAGCCGCAACTGCTCATACTTCCTGCGCGACCGCTCTATGAGTAGCCGCAACTGCTCATACTTCCTGCGCGACCGCTCT
>NZ_PDZE01000027.1:0-4179 GCF_002743415.1 Sporosarcina sp. P3 | reverse complement strand
CACGCGTTGTGGCTTGCCGTCACTTACCAGCTCCTCTGTTTGAAGTGCTGGTATCCAATATCTCCGAAACACGTCACCCATCGGTGTTCCTGCATCTGTTTGAGTTAGTAACTGGTTATCTTCTGGTGTTAACATCGTATTTCCCCCTAAATTTTTATTTTTAGTTTCTCTGAAACAATATTCTGTTATCAAATGGATACTGTTCAAGAATGACTATCGAAGAATGCATATTTTTGCCCCTAAAAATGATAGCGTTTTCATTTGAAACTATTTGTTAATTAGTATTTATAGCGTTGAATCATTTAGATTTACAACATGCTCGTCACTCTTACTTTTGTATATCTCTGGATGGTATCCGCTTAGTTGTTTAAAAACACTAATATATAGGATACTTATAATATATTAATTACTCTAATCAAATAAAGCCTTTCATAGGTGGTACGCCTAAGTGGATTGACCCTGCCCCATCGTACATGCTTTCGTTCAGGAACGCGTGCTGAGTGACGACCATCGCATCGCGAAGGTATCGTTGCAACGGATGCCCGTCGTAAATAGCTGAAGTACCTGCAAGCAAATAAGCTGATTGAACAGCGCTTGCACCTTCGCGTGCAGCATGGGCGGCTGCCAAACGTAGCGTGCTTGTTTGGTCTGCGGAAACACCCTCCCCTTTAAGAATTGATTCCCAAGCAGATTCGGTGGCTTCGTAGAAAAATGCGCGTGCTGATCTTAGCCTAGCTTCTGCTTTGGCAACTGACATTCGAACATATGCCCTATCCGCCATTTTCGGTGCACCCGTAATACCAGAGCGACCCGCCATCAGAGTAATTTCATCAAGTGCAGCTCGTGCTACGCCAAGATTAACCACAGCTAATACTTGTGCCGCGTAGGCAATAGATGGGAATTGTGAGATCGGCTCTGCAATAGTCGGAGTCCCACCTCGAACGAATGTCCATTCATCTGGAACAAAGACATCTTTCACGCGCAAATCATGACTTCCAGTTCCACGCATTCCGATCACTTCCCAGTTCTCAATGATGTCAACATCTTCTGGCTTTAGTACAGCTGTGAGTGGTTTACCGCCTTCCCCAGTTCCTATACCAACACCAAGAATGTCAGCCCCTTTACATCCACTAGCAAACTTCCAAAGACCGTTAACAACCCATCCACCATTCACTCTCTTTGCTGGCTGAACCGGAAATAAACCACCTGCAAACGCAACGTTTGGACCATTTGCATAAAGTTTAACAAGTGTCTCTTTTGGTAAAGCTGCAAGATAGACTGCCGCAGAACCAAAGCTTGCTACCCAACCAGCCGAACCATCCGCTTCGGAAATACTTTCAATCAATTTAAGGAACTCCATTGGTGAGCTCCCATCTCCATTAAAACACTGCGGTGAATGCGCACTATAAACGCCTAATTTTTTTAGTTGAGCTATCATATCCTTAGGTACGTGTCTCTTTTGTTCAAATTCTCCACGCCGAGCACGAATTTCGGTCAAAACTTGATCTAGCTGATTTTGTTTTTGATCTTTTATTTGAATTGTCATAACTAAATTCCTCCTCCTTACTAATTTGTTTCACATTATAACGCTCAAATTTCATTGGTAATAATAAAGGCTATTAATCTACTCGTGATATACCAACAACTAATTTATCCAATTGATAAAAATGTGTTGCACTTAAAGCTTACACATCATTTTAGATTAATAATTTTATCTATTTTTCATATTAAAGCATTCGCAATATTTAAACTACTGCTCATTAGGCTCAAAAGAATCGAAAATTCTGTACTATTAGTACACAAATGACAGAAGAACTAAAAAGCATCTGAGACCATAGAGTAATAACTTGCACCACCATTACTGGTACTAGTAATCACTACTGAGATTCCAGACACTCTTATGCCAAATGTTTATTTATACTTCAACTACGTGCAACTAATTGGTTAGGTAAGTTAAACCTTTTTCATTATATACTTCACAACTTACCAAACCTCTAATTAAATATATATCAAACTGTGTTTACAAAGATCGGCATGCACTACCTTTACTTAAGCATTTATTCGCTCCACCAATTGTAAAAGTTCATCGTTCGGACCATAAAATAAAATCATACGCCCTCCTTCAAGTGTTGGTTGGGGAACACTTGATATAAAATCAATCCCTTTATTTTTAAAGTATTGAATAGATTGATTGATATCTTTTACTGTAAAGGCAAGATGATTTACAATTCCACTTCTTGTATATTCACCTATTGGTTCAATATCTCTAATTAATTCAATCTCGGTATCGGGTTGTGTTCCTAAATATAAAAATGCCATTTCTCGATTGGCGTTTTTACCCCTTAAACGTACTTTAAAACCAAATACTTCCGAATAAAATAAAATGGATTTCTCCATATCTTTTACAATAATTGCTATATGTTCAACTTTAGTAATCATTACAATTCTCTCCTTTGATTATATTGGTTAATGAATATCCGCTAGAAACACTTGACTAGTAAATATTTCGCAAAAAAAATTAATCAAAATCGAGATAAACCTCGTTTCGATTAATTTTTTTCACTACAATTAAAGTGTAACGGAAACTATTTTATCTTCACTCTCTCCCATAACACTCGTGCTATGTGGGGCTTGAACTTTCGAACTGGGATCGATATATACCTTTGCATTACCAACTGCTGTAGGTGCTTCTCCAAAACCAGTAGCGATAAGCTTCACTTTGCCCTCATATGTACAAATATCTCCGGCAGCATAAATTCCAGCAATATTTGTCTCCATTTTTGAATTAACCACTATACTGTTTTTCTCAATTTCAAGCCCCCAATTCTTTATTGAACCTAGCGATGAGATAAATCCATAATTTACGATTACATCATCGACTTCGACGCTTTGTGTACCTTCACCTTTTACATGCTCGAGTACGACAGATTCAATCTCGTCCTCACCAATAAAATCTAGTGGTACATAAGGAGTCATAACTTTAACTTGAGAGTTCTTTAACAATTCCACACTGTGTTCATGCGCACGGAATTTATCGCGTCTATGTGTAAGTGTCACCTCTTTTGCTATCGGTTCAAGCATGAGTGCCCAATCAACGGCTGAATCCCCACCTCCAAATAGCTGAACCTTTTTTCCAGCAAATTTCTGCATATCACTTACAAAGTAATGCAGATTTTTCCCTTCGTATTTGTCCGCTGTTTCCAACCCAAGTTTCCTGGGATTAAATGCACCATTTCCTGCTGTAATAATAATTGTCTTCGAAAAATGATCTGTACTATTTGTTGTGATCTTAAATACTCCATCAGGTTGCTTTACTAGTTTTTCAACTGCTTCATTTAGAGCTATTACCGGATTGAAATGACTCATTTGCTCCGTTAAATTATCAACTAATTTTTGGCCAGTAATTTTAGGGAAACCTGCTACGTCGTAAATATACTTTTCAGGATATAGAGCAGAAAGTTGGCCGCCTAGCTGCGGCAAACTTTCAATAATTTTCACTCGCGCCTGACGAAGTCCAGCGTAAAATGCCGTAAATAACCCAACTGGTCCTCCGCCAATTATCGTAATATCGAAAACTTCGTCTTCTGTGTACATTTTAACTACCCCATTCACTATTTTCTTTCTATATGCATAAAATTATTATAGTTTTATCAATTACACCTACTTTTGAAATTGATAAAACTTAATAGCAATCATTAATTTTCAGCATGTATAAATACGCAATATTACATAGCTTCTTCATACTTTACTGGATTTCCATGGAATGGATTATCTGAAACTTTGATTGATTCACTTGGACAACCTTCATATGCATCCTCTAAATCATCAAATAGATCTTCTGGAACTTCTACTATCCCTTCATTCTGATCAAGAGTTACATAGGATATGCCATCGTCAGTATGATCATATATATCGGGTGCGACACCACTACAAGCACCGCAAGCAATGCATGTTTCTTGATCAACAATCGTATACTTTGTCATTGTTTCTCACTCCTTAACCACAGAATTAACTAATATAATGTTCTTCTTATTTGTTCATGTTTTAGCATTACTGTTCTACTACTTGTTTTTTCTTTTCAAACTGCTCTTTTAATGGAAATGCTTCCTGCCACTTTTTCGCATTATCATCATAAAGCCCTTCACTATACAACGTTTTTAGTGATTTGTTTTCCAATGA
>NZ_PDZE01000026.1:0-7837 GCF_002743415.1 Sporosarcina sp. P3 | reverse complement strand
TGATCATCATATTTCGATATGCCGCTGCAACCGGACAGGAGGAAAATAAGCAGAATAAAAGAGTATCTGAAAAAAATTGTCATCACTACACCTCCTAATCCTCAATTTTAAAAATAGGCCGTTTTTGAGACAACTATGGGCGACTATCGCAACCGTTTGTTACGATCATTATGATGGTTGAGCTATTTCTTCTTTTTTAAATATACAAATTAACAACATAATGAATCCGTTTATGAAAGCGATTGGAAATATATGGAGTATGAATAATGTCTCCCAAGGATTTTTAACAATTGCGGCATACGTTAAATCTACTGCAAAAGCAATCGCCGGTGATATTGGCAACATAAAAACAATTCCCTTCACTCGGCGCTTTCTTATTTTCGACTTCCCTTTACTTAAAACATATGCAATAACCGCACCAAACAAAGCAATTAAATATCCCACACCAATCGCCATTCTCATCCTTCTAGTTTCAAGTGAATTGTTGTGTGGCACTTACTTTTTAAATTGACCTGTATACTGAATAGGGTTAATACTTTGTGCTGGAATCGCAACCGATCACGGGGTGGTGGTTGCAACCCGTTGATCTGCGCTGCAACCAGACGCGTTCCGCACCGATTAACTCTGCGCGTGTTTTAAATTCACTTCCATAGACGCACTCGTTTGTTTTATAGAGTTTTCAACAATCGCTATTTTCTCTTTTATATTTATCTTTTTGCAAAGCAAATAACAACCAAATCATAAATAAACCAGTAGATACATACCTAACATCTTTTTCAATTGGATGTCCAAGTGCCCACCCTAGTAAGTCTTTACCAATAAGGGTTATGAGAGTTAAAGTAAAAACAACTAAAAAAGAATGGATCATTAATTTCAAAAATTTAATTTCTGAGATTTTTGGTAGTTTCAACATACCCCCACCTTTTTATCTACTAAATTTACAAAACTATCAGGCACAGTGCTTCTTCCACAACTGCGCCCTTTTGTACAATCAGTCTTCTTTTTATAATAATTTTATAAGAGTTGAGACTACGAAGTAAGTTAGGAATCCCGCAACAAAGTAAAGAATGTTTTTCTTCATAGTTTATTAAGATTCCCCTTTCATAACAATCGTGCCTGATTACTTTGTAACTTTTAGCCATAGTTTCTATCCAAAAATAGAAGTAGAAAACTACTTGCACAAAGGAAAAATGCAATTCGAGTTATGATGTAAATGGAGAGTTCAACTTTAGTTAATTTCCTTTCCTTCTTAATTTTCTTGAAATGAAAATAGTAGTAAATACCACATATGAGCAGGACAACACCTGATAACTGATATATGCTTTTTAACAACTCAATCAAGAAAATCCTCCTCTCCTAAATAGTCCTTTAATGGTGCTATTCTTATTCCAGAATTGCACTCGTTAACGTGAGAGCGGTTACAACCCGTTGATCTGCGCTCCAGCCGGACGCGTGTCCTATGGGCAGGCAGTGAACCACACTACTCGCTTCGCTCGCAAAAGCCTTTCTTCGTTACGGCTCTCGCTGATCCTCTCAGCGTCGCCGGCTGTAGCGAAGATCAACTAAGCGAGTACACAGAAGATATACTACAAACGCGCCCGGTAAAGGCAAAGTAGTCAAGATCCGTTGACTTGCGCTCCAGCCGGACGCGTTCCCGAGGGCGGGCGGTGAACCACACCCCTCGCGTTGCTCGCCGGGTGTTTCACCTGTCCCGCTGATCCTCCGGGAGTCGCCGGCTTCCGCTCCAATCAACTAGCCAACTACAAAGAAGTCTCCTCCATAAACGCGCCCGATAACGCAATAAGCGTGATGCGAATCATTCACAAATAACTGACCAATTAATAGCTAAAAAATCTTGTTCTACCTGAGCAGTCATATTGTGTTCCACGCAGGATTTTTTTGCGTTTTGAAACGAGTTATAATTTGAAAAACCGACTATTCCAAGAAATGAAAAGATGATTAGAGGAACTATAAATAACTTCTTTTTCTTAGGGTTCATAGCCAATACCTCCCTCTATAAATATTGATGTATCAACGGTTTGACCCGCTGTAAGGGTGTCAAAAATATTTTTTTTGACACTCTGTTAACTAATACTTATTTGATATTCGAATCTTCAAACAGTCTGAGGCACGCTACGCGGTCACCGCTGGATAATACTGGTTGCGGTGATTGGTCCGTATACGATGCACTATGGATCTCCGCATTGCTTATGATGACGTACCCTCCCATGTCTCTTGGCGTCTGAAGCACCTACATTCCTTCGTTCGGTCTAGTCATAAGGCGGAGGCTGGCGAAGCTCCTTAGGGGACTCGTAGGTCGAATGGAAAATATAATGCCGGCTTCTCCGTGTCATCCAATTTTCTAGTCATTCACTATGAATGCAATGCTTAGGCAGCTCTTTCGAGCGTGGGAATGTCTCTCATCATTTGCTCTGCGTCAAACACCATGTGCTTCGTACAAATTGCGTGCAGTACCTTCAGTAGTTTTCCACAGAGAACTACAATGGACTGTTTCTTGCGTAATGGATTGACTTGTCTGGTTGTGTAATACTCGTGCAGTTGTTTAAATGCCTTGTTATGACGCACCATTGGCATCATGACACGGAAGAGCAGTGCACGCAGCTGGCTTCTTCCTCTTTTAGAAATTCGTTTCTGACCTTTGTGCTGGCCGGACGAGTTCTCCCTAAGTGTCAATCCCGCGAGTTTAAGTAATTGGCGTGGATGATCATAATGGGCGAAGCTGCCGATTTCCGATAATAAATCAATGATGGTTGCGTCCCCAAGACCAGGGACCGTTTGAAGATACTCGTACTCAACTGTCGTCTCAATGAGTTCCGTCAAGCTTTCCTGAAGGGATTCAAGTTCTTTTTCAATCTGGCGATAGCGTTGGACAAGTGTGGTGATTTCAATACGTGCCATCGTCTGTCCTTCTGTTATGCCAATAGAGATAAGCGCTGAATCAATGAGTTTCTTCGCCTTCGGTAACTGAGGGGATTTCATTCCCTCAACATCCCGATAGATTTCAACCAGTTCGATTGGCTCTTTTCCCGCTATATCGTTTGGGAATGGTGTACATTCAAGTGCTGCGAGTGCCATCTTGCCGAAGCTTGGGAACACTTGTTGAAACTCTGGAAAATAGCGATCAGTCCAGCGGATCATCTTGTTTTTAACAGCGTTCAATTCTTCAGTCAGATTGCCTTTGAGCGTCGCACCTACTCGCAGTTCAGCCTCTGTCTCCCTCAAGATCCGTGGATAGCTGTATCGACCGTCTTTCACTAAACGAGCGATGACAAGGGCATCCTTAGCGTCGTTCTTGGTCTGAAGGTTGTCGTCAAGTTCCTTGGATTTCTTTACATGCATTGGATTACATACAACGAGGGGGATTCCCCGATCGTCGAGAAAGTAAGCCAAATTGAGCCAGTAGTGGCCGGTCGGCTCGATGCCAATGATGACATCAGTTTTGCCAAATTGTTTCTTAGCATTAAGAATGCATTCATAGAAGTATTCGAACCCTTGCCTGGATTGGTGTACAGGAAACGATTTCTTTAGGAGCAGGCCACGTTCATCTACCATGCAGGCGTAATGTGTGCGCTTGGCGATGTCCATTCCTATTACCAGCGTTTTATCCGTAACTTGATTAATTTTAGCGTTTTGCGTAAAATTCATGATGAGTCCTCCTTGGTATCTAAATTAGGGGTCAATTCGTGCAGATTTGACACCCCGCATCATACCAAGAGGGCTTTTTCTGTTCAAGTCCCCGAAAAAGCTTCTAACAGGAATGCTCCTTACCTGATAATCTGGCCCGATTCTGGAACGATATTGTATAACAAGACTTACGTTTTATTTGCATGTGAATCACCGTATACTTTATAAACAACGCTGCCAAATGTAAACTTAACAGGGTATAATGAGATAATAATAGCAATTATCTGGCTGGCTGTTTTGATTACTCCTGTCAGATGCAATTTGTCGTTAATGACGAAGTTTGCTAATTGAATTAGACCAAATACAATACTGACCGATACTGCTAACGCAAACAAGATTAAAGCAGCTTGTGATATAGACAGTTCTCCTAATTTTTTAATGCTACCATCACTGATTGAAAAGCTGATATAAGATAATGGGAGTAACAATAAGTACCAATTTGAATAGCCAAATACAATCCAAGAAACTCCCATTACTAAAAGTAAAATCCATCCGATTATATTAAATGCCTTTTTGTTCACTTTCCCTTTCATCCTTCCTTAAGAATTGAAGTATCCCGTTACATCCCTCTCTTAAATACGGATCAACCTTTGCTTACGTTTCACTCTTAAGAAATATTGGCCCGATTACTGAAAGAGTATAAATAATTCATAAAACAATTGCGTTCATTATGGGCGAAATACTATGAAAACTCCTGATTTTTCTAAGTGTTTAATCAACTCTGAACAGCGCGAAAATCTAAGCTTGATAACAGTTGTGTAGTGCAAAATAGAAGTACAGAGTTTTGAAAAGAAAAAGTACATAACGTTGCAACTGAAGTTTCAACAAAAAAAGGCTTGCCAGCCTTCCAAATCTTCTCTACTGTATTGGTGTCGAATCAAATCAGTGGAGGTTGAAAGGAATGCTAGCAATGCCTGAAATTAATTGTATCAAACTAATGAGGAATCAGAAATCATTATCTATTAATCATATATCAAAAACTCTAGGTATTAATTGGAGAACAGCTAAAAAATATGCAGATGGTGATCAATTGCCGCAGGAAAAAGAAAGAAAAAGAACAGGAATGATGTATACAGAAAAATGGGGAGAAATTGTTGGTGATTGGCTTTGGGAAGACCAAAAATTAAAAAGAAAAGATAGAAGAACAAACAATGGAATCTTCACTGCACTGCAAGATATGGGATTTAAGGGATCCTATCGTACTGTTTCATACTTCATTAAAGAATGGCGTGAAGGAAGAGAAGATATTGAAGGTGAGACGAAGGACAAAAACTATGAGCGACTCATTCATCCCCCTGCTGAAGCACAATTGGATTTTGGATTGATGCAAGCGGTTCAAGACGGAAAATATCGAGATATTCATTGCTTAGTCATGTCTCTTCCTTTTAGTAACAGTGCGTATGCAGTTCCATTGCCGGCAGAAAATCAAGAGTGCCTCTTACACGGCATGAAAATGATATTTGACCAACTAGGTGGAGTTCCTAGAAAAATCCGTATTGATAACATGAAAACAGCTGTCGTTAAACCAAGGAATAGAAACGAAGAAGCTGTATTCACAAGTGAATTCTTACAGTTTGCCAATCATTATGGATTTGAACCTCAAGCATGTAATCCATACTCCGGTAACGAAAAGGGAAATGTAGAAAACAAAGTCGGTTACGTTCGATATAATTTCATTACTCCAGCCCCTGTCATAGAGAGTTTAGAAAATTTGACTAAGCTACTAGAAGAGCAACTAACGAAGGACCGACAACGCGTTCATTATAAGAAACAAGTTCCTTTACAGGAGCTACTGCAGGAGGAGTATCAATACCTTTTAGCGTTGCCTGAAGAAGACTATCCAGTATTCAAAGAAGAAAAAGTAAAAGCGAACAAGTATGGAGAAATCACGTTAGATAAAGTAAAGGTCTATGTTCCGAAAGCCTATAATTACAGCAACTTGTCTATAGTGAAATATTGGGATCGCTTTAAGGTGGTATCTCCTCACGGAGAACTTTTATATAAAGATAACCGACCCTATATGCATAGGAATCGCGAGATTCCATGGAAATCCATCTTAAAGGCATGGTTAAGTAAACCGCGGCAGTGAGCTACTCTCGTTTTTCAGTTTATTTACCAGGGCGTATTTATGAATACCTAAATATCTCCAGTCTTACGATTCGTAAAGAACGCATCAACTGGCTTCTTGGGCTATTAGCTACTTATGAAATGAATGAAATCAATGACCAATTCTATGAGCTGTTGGGTGGCCAATCAGACACTTTGAAAGAGCCAGAGGCGCATCCATATGATATTGATTGGAGCAATTATGATCAGCTCCAGAATACCTCGCAGATTGAAGGTGAGGTGCAGTGAACACAGATTTACAGACGATGTGCAAAACTTTACGCTTAGCTCATGTGCATGATGTTTTTTCGGATATTCCATACGAGAACCCGGTTCAATTTCTTGAAGATTTATTTCAAAAAGAGCTGCAGCTGCGAGAAGAGGCGAAAGCTTAACGATTAATAAAGAAAGCAAGATTTCTACAAAAGAAGTCCCTTTCGTCATTTCAATGGAGTGAACAAATTCATTTCCCTTCTCACATTGATTCACAAGAGTTATGTACTCTAAATTTTATTAGACGTAAGGAAAATTTAATCTTAACCGGTGCGCCTGGTACAGGGAAGACTCATTTAGCAACAGCAATTGGATATGACGCCTGTAAGCAAGGTCTCGAAGTACGCTTTTACAGAGTATCAGATTTGGCTGAAGCCTTGGAGAAAGCATGGCAAGAAGGTAAGTTAACTCAGTTTAGAAACCGCTTTAAAAGCGTGGACTTGATCATATTAGACGAGATGGGGTACGTGCCGTTCAATAAAGAGGGAGCAGAGCTCCTCTTTCAGCTCATTTCTGACTGGTACGAACAGAAAAGTTTGATCATCACTTCAAACTTGGAATTTAGTCAATGGAATCGCGTTTTTAGTGATTCTAGATTGACTGCTGCTTTAGTAGATCGGGTGATACATCATGCCCATATATTAAATTTTACAGGAGATAGTTTTAGGGTAACTAACGCATTATCACGTCAAAAATAAGACTAAAATGAAGGCTGGCAAGCTTGTGTATTTTTCTTTGCATTCTTCTGCACTTTTTTCTTGCAAAACACAACAGTCACCCAATTGAAGTGATTTATTACGAATACAATCCCATTATTTTGTCTTTAGTTAAAGTATTTAATCGTCTCATATCAACAAAAATAAGGTAACTGCCACTGCTGTGTTTTCAACGCTTGTTTACTAGTAGGATGATCCCAGCTTGGATACACTCTTAATGCCATTTTTCCTTTTGTTGAACTGGAGCTAATCATATCCTGGTGCAACATCACTTCCTTCGGAAAAATAAATTGTCCAAACTCATGTGTATTTTTAAAAGTAGTGATCACGAACAAATCAGGTGCTTCCTCGTATGAATAAGGTTGATTTTTATCGTTTTCGTCCTTTTCCCAAAACGCAACAAACTGCCCTACTTTTCTAGGTGTTGTATTCGCTACCCTAAATCGAACAGTTCTAGAAGCTATTTGAAATGTACCAGCGCCGTACTTAGCATTTTGCTTTTCTTCTTGCACCGATTGTAAAATCAAATGATTGGGCTCATACATCATTTCATTAATATAAGTAACTGCACTATAAAAATCTTTCATGGTGTGCCCCTCTAATTCGTTATGGATTACAATATTATCCTACTACTTATTCTTACTAGCATAGCATTTTTTATTGGACGTCGTGTTTAGTTCATGCGATACTTTTTATGTCTTATGAGCGAGATATATTACCGGCTGTTTACTTCCCGAATGCTAATATTTCACTTCAACTTTCACTTGAAGATGATAGTCATTATCATTTGTTTATTGTATAATGAATTTGGCCTTTTCCTTATTCATTTCTTGTAACGAACGAAATGGACTCCAAACATACCGATATTTGGATTAAAAGCATTAGTAATTTTAAGATTTTACTTTGGAAAATGAAAATTTATACAAAGATAGGTTAATTGTCATGAAAAAATGGCCATTGTTTGTATTATTTTTTACCTGTATGCTAGTGATCTCCGCATGTGGATCTAAAGATACGGATAAACAAGCAGACGAATC
>NZ_PDZE01000025.1:0-9645 GCF_002743415.1 Sporosarcina sp. P3 | reverse complement strand
TCGATGAACGAAAGACCGAAATCTAGTCTCCTAGTATTTTCATCTTCGTTATAGTAATCTGCAACCACTTTATCGATCTTTGTTATTCTGTTATTTTCTTCATCACGTAAATATATATCTACAGCTTGCGATTCATCGACATTGAGCATTTCTAATGAAAAGCCAAACTTTTCACTTTGCACACCGATTTGATAAGGGTTCACAAAACTAATCGCAGGATCTTCATACACATAGACACTAAAGTCTCTCACTCGCGCAACTTCCCTACTTCCTAAATACAGCACAATATCTATCGTATTTTCTCCGTTTACATTTTGAAAAGAATTTACCTTTTCTAAATACCTTGTTTGATATTCACCAATCACACTATATGAGTCCAATTGATTGGCTCTCGCAACCACTTGTCCATTTTGAATCATTTCCAAACGGCTTACCTTAATACCTGTGACAGCATTATATTCGCGATCACGAAGGGACAACCAGAAAAAGTACGCCTGTGTATTTGCTGCAAAATATTTAGTAGCACTCGTTTTTTCATTGTCAACCTCATTAACTAATTCGGTATTGAATAGCCGAGTAGATTGATCTAAGATCCGTGTTACAGTCATTTCTCCATCATTCATTTCCATTTCATTTTGCGCAAAACTTTTTTGTGGTATAGCAGTCACGCTAGCCAGAATCATAACCAGGAGCGTGTAAAATAAAACATTGACAATTTTCAATGAAATTCCTCCAATACAATAATAAATACATAATACCATTACTATAGTATTGTGTACATAGACTCATAGTGGTGAAATATTATTAGTAGATGAACTAATAATCCAAAAAAACCAACTTATTAGCCGATCTCACATAGTAATTTAGTTAAATTTAATTTTCTAGCTAGTTCTCTTCAATACTCAATTTTATTTTTAAAAGAGTGTTAATTTGTCTAATTAAAAACCTCTTAAACCCACACTTACTATCACTCCTACATTTAACGGCAGTTGGAACACAATTTTTCCATACATACTCACATACTAGTAAACATTCAGTTGCCCATTTGAAGTGTAGGAAGAACCCAGCACTCGCACTACTACTTTTTCAATATACCTGTATCCTTTTCAAGAAAACTCTCTATATGGAGTATGAGAAGTACAAAATGAGTACTCCAACTACACTACACTCTAGGGGGGGCAACGATATGAAATTACTACTTAACGAAGAGCCAATTCCATTATTACCGTCATTAGTCATGAAAGTCGGACTGAACGCTGCGCTATTCCTACAACAACTTCACTACCGCTCGAACATTTTCAAAAACATTCGCGACGGTCATAAATGGGTATACAACACATACGACGACTGGATGGAGGAATTTTCATTCTGGTCACTCAACACGATCAAACGGATTACGCACGACTTGAACAAAAGGGATATTTGATTCCACCTCGAAGCACATCAAGATGAAAATCGACAATACGAAATGGTATCGAATCAATTATGAAAAGTTAACTTTTTCCTATAAGCCAAATGAGATACCGGCTGACCCAAAAGTGGACGAGACACCAATCCAACATGAGACGATTGCTAACCCACAATTGGACACTGTGCAAACCCACACTGAGACGGTGGCGTATCCCACTATGGGAGGGCCAATAACCAAAGAACTTAAGAATATAAAGAATAAACCCATTGTCGAGAAGAATCTCGACGTCGCACAATCTGTGATTCAGTACCTAAACGACAAAACCGGAAAACACTTCAAATCCCAATTCGCCGCTACTCGTAAATTTATCAACGGTCGGATTAAAGAAGGCTACACGCAAGACGACTTCATCCGAGTCAGCGATCTAAAAACAAAGCAATGGTTAAAAATGAACTAGCCGTGTCAAAGAAACCAAAAAGTTGCCTATCCGTTGCACCCATGCTTGATTTCAACAGAGGGGATGAGTAAGCGATAAATAGTCAACTGGTGGAATCAAAGATTTCTTTTTAAGAGTAGCTAGTGCATCATTTTTTAATATTGAAGTGTGAAGCGGACAATCTTTAACTTTTCTCTTCTATTCCCCTCTTTAACTACTCGAATTGTTTGAGGACAGGTAACCTAACTAAACACCTCTCATACTCGACAATAGAATATAAGTATGCTTACTCAATCCATATACTCTTCCATACCGAGAAGTTCGTCTATCGTATGCAAACAGTAGCTAACGTAGCCCGAACGAGTTTTCTCAAAAGTTGGCGGCAAGTACCGGAGAATGGAATGCGTATCCATACAGGTCAATGAAGATCCAGTATCCTCACTATAGGATGGAAAAGAGCTAAATGGATAATCTGTGAGGCAATCTACCATCGGAATCTTCGTTTCGATTGGATTGCGGTGAATATAGCGGCTGACTGCGAGGAGGGCTTGCGGGGTATCGACTTCTTTGGCAAAATAGCGACTTTGGTAAATGCGGTCGACATGTCGATAGCGATCCGCAGCATGGCTGATACAGCGCATTAGATGATACATGTCGTCTTCACACGAGAAAACATTCTGACGATTATTGCCACGCATCACTACATAAAAATAGGCATTCGGCCGCCAATTTCGTTTACGTTTGGACAGCACCTTCACCTCCTATCGTCTGCAAGCTAGTAGGTAGCTGTTTCCATATAATCGCTTCTTCCAACGCTTCCATCGAAATATCCGGCCTTTCTTGCAAGTCCGATATTGTGCGGGCGATCCGAATGAGTTTGACCTGTGTCCGATTACTCCATTTCCGTTCAAAGCAGACATCACCAATTGTATTCAACTGATCAGCCGTAAATCCGGCACTCTGCTCCAGTTGTTGAAATGAAACCGTACCATTACGGAGATCGTTTCCATAACGTGCACGTTGAAACTCACGTGCTTTCGCTATCCGCTTGCGAATATCTAAAGAACTTTCAGAAGTAGTTTTCTCTTTCAACCCGCTGCTCTGCAAAGACAAAACATAATCCAGCCTGTCTAAAATCGGACCAGACACTTTCAGTTGGTAGTTTGTCACCTGTTTCGAAGAACATGTATAGTATCGCTTATGGGAACCATAATAACCACATGGACAAGGATTCGTTGCAGCAATCAAAGTAAACGATGCCGGATAGCTCACAGTCTGCTTGACCCGACTTATCGTCACTTCTCCAGATTCCATCGGTTGCCGCAACATATCCAGCGTCTTCCGAGAAAATTCACCCAGCTCATCAAGAAACAGTTTTCCACGGTGCACCAAAGAAATCTCTCCAGGCTTCTGATCAGTACCTCCACCAATCAGTGAAATGGCAGAAGCGGAATGATGCGGTTGGCGATACGGCGGACGCAACATCATCCCCTGCTTTTCCCGTGCGAGATGATACAAGCTATATACTTCAAGCGCCTCTTCCTGCGCCAAGTCAGACATAATAGAAGAAAATGCACTAGCCTACATACTCTTACCGCATCCCGGTGGACCAATCAATAACGTATGATGTTCCCCTGCCGCAGCAATTTCCCATACGCGCTTCGCCTGCTGCTGGCCACGGATCGAGGCAAAACCCGTCCCGCTCTTTCGTATATCCGCTGGCGACAAATGAATCGTAATCTTCTTCATCGTCAAATCAAAATCCAAATGATGCAAACAACTTAAAATACGCTCTTTCGATTCCTTGATACTCGCATCCGGCAACCCAATAATTACACACTGTTCTTTATCGACGCGTATATCGGCCTCCACACGGACACGTTCCCCTTTTAACCCTTGCAGCCCAACACTCATCACAGTCGACGCCATCTCTTCACCTTCTTTACTAAATCTAATTGCATTGAGTATAACGGAGGTGATGCAGCATGGTCAAAACAGTAAAATTGAATTCTTGAAAAGAGAAACGGCATCAATATCATGTTTTATAAAAGAAGAATTGAATTTCACTTGCGATTTCAATAGAAGAAATCCATTCTTCAACTATTTTCTTTTACGATAAAAAAGCCACACGATCATTTACACGATCAGATGACTTTACAGTTTATATGCTCGCAAATTGTCAGATTGGTATCAGAATTGTGTGATGCACAGATCACGCTTTTTAATTATAAAACGGTTGCACACAAAAAAGCTGCCCAGAAAATCAAATTTTGATTTTCCGGGCAGCCATTTATTTATTTCGCTGTTTTTCTCTTACGTGTACCCGCATACTGTGTGATACGGTCTAAAATAATCGCTACGATTACGATAGATAAACCAGTTTCGAAACCCTTACCTGTCTTCAGCTGGGTAACGGAACGGTACACTTCTTCACCCAGTCCAGGCGCACCGACCATAGATGCGATCACCACCATGGAAAGTGACAGCATGATACTTTGATTGACACCGGCCATGATTGTTGATTTTGCTAATGGAATCTGTACTTTCAGCAAACGCTGTGAAGTTTTTGAACCAAATGCTTCTGTTGCTTCAATTAAATCTTCCGGTACCTGCTCAATCCCGAGCATTGTCAAACGGATTGTTGGCGGCATCGAGAAGATAACTGACGCAACAACACCCGGTACGACACCAATGTTAAAGAAGAAAATTGCTGGCAGCAAATAAACGAACGCCGGCATTGTCTGCATCAAGTCGAGTATCGGATTGATAATTCTTTTCGCTGTTGGTGATTGCGAGCCCAATATCCCTAAAGGTATTCCGATAATCAATGCGATGGCGACGGATGCCAACACTAGCGCGAGCATCTGCAGCATCGGGTACCAATAACCTAAGTAATCGATAAACAATAAACCGATTAACGTAAACAACGCAATTCCCCGAGTCGACAATAAATAAGCAATTGCCGCAAAAATAATCGCAAGCAATATCGATGGCACAAAATCCATCCCTGTGACAAGTCCTTCTACTATCCCCTTTAAAAATTCAGAAATGCCGTCAAACACTGTTCCGAACTTGTCGACAAGCCAATCTACACCTTCATCGATCCAGTCGGCAAATGGTAATCTAGGTATATTATTCATGAGTGCTCACCTCTTCTGTTTCTGCTGGGACCATGTCATTATTGATAAACTGTCCATCCCCTGCAAGTGCGCCGATTAACGCGCCGCGGATAATGATTCCTTGCAGATAATCGCGTTCATTCACTACCGCTACTGGAACGGTTGCGGTAGAGACCGCGTCAAACATATCAGTCAGCACTGTATCATGAGACACTTTCGTAATATCACGAATCAAAACATCTTCGAGTGACTTCCCTTCCTCAGTTGCAGCGACCGCACCTTGCGCTGTAACTGCTCCGAGTAGACGATTTCCTTTATCTACTACATAAATGGACGATATACTTAATTTCTTCATCAGACGCAATGCTACACGCGCACCACGGTCAATCTGAATGGTATCGGCTTTCTTCATAATATGGCCGGCTGTCAACACTTTCGACAGATCCACGTCTTCAACAAAACGCTCGACATATTCATTGGAAGGACTCATCAAGATTTCCTCAGGCGTTCCAATCTGGACGATATCGCCATCTTTCATCAGCGCAATCCGGTCCCCAATACGCAATGCCTCATCTAAATCATGTGTAATGAAAATAATCGTTTTGCCCATCTCGTGATGCAGTTGTAGTAACTCGTCCTGCATATCTTTTCGAATTAATGGATCGAGCGCACTGAATGCTTCGTCCATCAGCATAACGTCCGGATCATTCGCAAGCGCACGGGCCAGTCCCACACGCTGCTGCATCCCTCCACTCAGCTGATTCGGGTATTGATTTTCATAGCCTGCCAGCCCTACTAATCGCAATGACTCTTTTGCTGTTTCCTGGCGCGCCGCCTTGTCGATACCCTGAATTTCCAGACCGTATTCCGTATTCTCCTGGATTGTCTTGTGCGGGAACAATGCAAAGTTCTGGAACACCATACTGATTTTCTTCCGTCGTACTTCGCGTAATTGTTCTTTATTCATTTTGACAATATCCTGCCCGTCGATTAATACCTGGCCCACCGTTGGTTCAATCAGACGGTTCAGCATACGGACCAGCGTCGACTTCCCGCTCCCCGACAACCCCATGATGACAAAGATTTCTCCATCATAGACGTCAAATGAGGCGTTTTTTACGCCGACCGTTGCACCTGTCGCCTGTAGGATTTCATTCTTCGACATGCCATCATTCAATAATTGTGTAGCTCGTTTAGTATTCTTTCCGAAAATTTTTGTTGTGTTACGCACTTCAATTTTCTTCATCATTTCTACTTCACTCATATGTACAACTCCCTGGTTTCGTTAAAGTTCAACGTTATTATTATAGACGTAACCGTTTTGCAATTCAACAGTTTATGCAATTTTAATTGTTTGTACAGTAAAAACTGTACAAAAGATCATTTATTCTTTGCTTTTTTCAAGCAAATATAATACGCTATATAAGCAATCGGGGAGGTGTCTATCCCCACTATGATAATGGAGGTACTCTCTATGGACGGTAAAGAGCAGCTTGAAAAATCGCGCGAACGAATCATTGAAACTATTGCGCAGAACATACATTTATACGGTCTTACACCTTCAGCTGGCAGACAATTCGGCACGATGTTCTTTCACGATGAACCACTGACACTTGATGAAATGACAGAAGAACTTGGAATGAGTAAAACGAGCATGAGCACTTCTGTACGCTCACTATCTGATTTAAAATTGGTCGAACGCGTCTGGAAACGGGGCGTCCGCAAAGATTTATATAAAGTAAGAGAAGACTGGTATCAAAGCTTCATCGACCTGTTTTCTATCAAATGGCGCCAGTCTGTCTCTCTTCATTTAACGGCAGTCCGCAAGTCGCTGAATGAGATGAATAAACTGCTCACTGATCCCTCTATTACTGAAGAACTGAAGCAGACGGTTGAAATGGATATTGAAAGACTGCACTATGTACAGGATTATTACCAATGGCTCGATCAGTTGGTCGATGCATTTGAAGATCATGATATTTTTGATCTAGTTCCAATAAAAGAGAATAGACGGGAAGACAGACAACCGTAAAAGCTTTGGCTTTTACGGTTTTTTATTGTTTACTAAAGCAAAAAATAACCTTCGGACTTGTTTGCAGAACGCAAATTTCCGGCAGTTATACAACTATCTTGGAACATATTAGGAATGAGTGACAATATGCTTTATAAGCGTGCAATTATCGGCGAAGGACCTGCCGAATTAAGACGATTGAGATAAGAAGATATTGCGAATTACCCCTCAGTCGAATTTCACAACGACCGCATCGTCTCGGTTGAACGTATAGATCAAACACATTCCGATTGTTGACGATGTCATCTTAGGACTTGAAAGAGAAAACGACCAGTTTCACTCTTTAGAAGACAGCACCCTCTTCGACCGAACTGCTGCCTTCACTTCGATTATGGCGCCACCCCAACCATTTCACCGAAAACCTGGCCCCTGAGCCAGATCAATACGGGGCTATACTCACTGACGAATACAGTCGAACTACCGTACGAAATATATGTGCAGCAGGCGATTCAGCTAACATTGTCCCCTCGCAGCAGAAGAACGCCTTTGATGTTCAAACAAATTCAACGTATGTTTCATTCGTACAGAAAAAACTGTACGAACAATAAATATAGGTAAAACAGTTGTATTACAAATAGATTACAGATATACTAGTTAACGTTCGCTGCTACGTCAGCAAAACAAACAGGTTGTATTTACATACAAATGTTGAACATACAATAGTTCATCTAACTTGCAACCATCAAGGAGGAAATTAATCATGTCATTTAAGAAGAAGGTTTTAGGTTTCGGCACAGTCGCTTTATTAACAGTAGGTCTTGCAGCATGCGGCGGAGACAAAGACGAGGATACGTCGAAAACTGATGGTGACGGAGACAAAGCAGGGTCTACAGAATCTATCGGTAAAGCAGTAGACTACAAAATTACAGGAATCGATCCGGGTGCCGGCATCATGGAAGCATCAGAGCGAGCACTTGAAGACTACGACCTTGAAAAATGGGATGTTCAAACAGGTTCAGGCGCAGCGATGACAGCAGCACTGAAAAAAGCGTATGACAAAGAAGAGCCTATCATCGTGACCGGCTGGTCTCCACACTGGAAATTCGCTAAATATGACCTGAAATATCTTGATGATCCAGAAGGTTCATACGGTGGTGCGGAAGAAATCCACACAATCGGACGTCTTGGTTTAGAAGAAGATCTTCCGGAAGCGTATAAAGTGCTAAGCAACTTCCAGTGGACAGAAGAAGATATGGGCGCGGTCATGGTTGAAATCATCGATGGAGAAGATCCAAAAGTGGCAGCACAAAACTGGATCGATGCAAACGAAGACAAAGTAGCTGAGTGGACTGACGGCGTAGAAAAAGTCGACGGAGAAGAAATCAAGTTTGTTTATGTAGCTTGGGACAGTACAGTTGCGAGCACGAACGTAATGGGTAACGTACTTGAAGAGCTGGGTTACAAAGTAGAAATGTCACAAGTTGAAGCTGGTCCAATGTATACAGCAGTTGCAGACGGCAGTGCAGACGTATTGCTGGCAGGCTGGTTGCCAATTACCCACGCAACATACATGGACAAGTTCGGTGACAAATTAGACGATATCGGCGTAAGCATGGAAGGCGTTAAAATTGGTCTTGTCGTACCAACTTACATGGATATTGATTCAATTGAAGATTTGAAAGAGTAAACTCAATAGAGTGTGAAGCTGTTCTGAATGTCAGAAATGACTTTCAGAGCAGCTTTTTTGCAGCGGTAAATGAACGTGCAAAACTTCCCGCAGGCGAACCATCACTGTATGATTACCACAGAGTAGACAGTATAAGACACCCGCTCCTACGGACTACACTACGTCTCAAAGAGGATGCGGCTTCTCCACGGACCCATCCCTGTAGCCCGATTCTTGAATTGTGTGATGCACAGGTAACGCTTTTTTATTTACTTTTCGCCTTTCAGTCTTTCACTTAGATATATAGACATCCAAACCATCCCACGACGCCTGCCACTAACATTTGATAAAACACTCTAACCTCTACAAACGCCAGAGAGACCACCATCACTTTTTGGATTAGCAGTCTCTCTTTATTTATCCCTATATACAATCACAGAATTGCCTGGAATACACATACCCTTTATAGAATTTACAATTGACCGTAAATATGCTCTGTTTTGACTCTCTCCACTATATAAATGTGTAAGAAACAGGCACTCATAACGATTATTTCACCGTAAACTCAATAGCAGCTGGTTCGTTTAACTGATTACCCTCTCCAGATGTAACACGCTGGTCTACAATGAGAATATACGTCATACCAGAAGTGAAGTTTTTCTCTGGCGTAATTTCCAGCATGATTCCATCTTCTTGCAAGGCATACCCGACTTTCACGGACTTACCCGATTCTTTTTCAATAATATATGTATTACTGTTATTGATCGTATTTTCATCTACCGACTCACTGAACGTTACGCTCCATGTTTTAGTAGGTTTAATATCTTCTCTTTTCTTAAACGTTTTAAAACCTTCAAGTGGATTAGTGAGATCATTTTCATTTATGACATCTTTCTCTACTAGAAATTCAAAGTACTTCATTTCTTTATTCAACGCGTTATATACCTTAATAGTATACGCACCACCATAATCCGTAAAATACTCTGGCAATAACTTTACGTT
>NZ_PDZE01000024.1:0-9921 GCF_002743415.1 Sporosarcina sp. P3 | reverse complement strand
GAGCCAAGCGAACAACGTAGGGTTCGCTTTGCCGTATTTCTGTGTACTTTGCAGAAATTAAGGCACCTGTCCAGGGTCTCAAGACGCACGCTGATCCCTCAGGAGTCGGCCTTTCTCCGTTCCGGTACACTCTGTTACTCTAAAAAAATATTTACTGATAAGAACAGAACGCTATTGCTATCATAACTATTCTTCTCCAGTCTCTTGATTCATCAAAGAATATCATGCCAACAAATGCATCGATCACGATGCCAATCCCAGTCCAAATTGCATAACTTTTTCCAAAAGGGATAAACTGAAACGAACAGCATGTGACGCGAGATTTAAACCTAGATATAACATCAGCAATGTTGCCGTTTGGAAATCAAGTCTTTACCGTGAGTTGGTTAATCATTGCAAAGCCAAACGTCTCCAACGACCCCCATCAGTAACGTTATGAGTAATGTGGTTTTTCCTCAATTGAATGATTCACTAAAGAAGAGCACTTGTGCCGCCGTAATTATTAGGTAGTTGCTCAGTTTAATTCCTTCCGCTGTCTTCGAGCCAATTGGTAATTATTCGATTCAATTGAGAATTGAGGAGACAGCATCCCGTATACTATCGTTTTACAGGAAGTATATTAAGACATTTTATTAGACCGAATCAATTAGATTGACAACTCCGCACGGTTATACGATAATGATTGTGTAATTAGAATTATTATATTCTATAACTCAAACAGGTGACTGCATCAGTCATCAAAAACACTTAGGAGGAATCATTCATGTCAATGATCGGAAAACAAATCGAAGAGTTTACAGCAAATGCGTACAACAGTGGTAATGGGGAATTCATCGAAGTAACCCAGGAAAACTTCAAAGGTAAATGGAGCGTAGTCTGCTTCTACCCGGCTGACTTTACATTTGTCTGCCCTACTGAACTCGAAGACCTTCAGAACCAATACGAAACATTAAAAGGTCTCGATACAGAAGTATACTCTGTTTCAACAGACACACACTTTACGCACAAAGCATGGCACGATCACTCAGATGCTATCAGCAGCTTGCGCTACATCATGGTCGGTGACCCATCACAGAAAATCTCCCGCATTTTCGACGTGCTAGACGAAGAAGCAGGTCTTGCACAGCGCGGTACATTTATCATCGATCCAGACGGTGTCGTACAGGCAGCAGAAATCAACGCAGACGGAATCGGCCGTGACGCAAGCGTTCTAGTTAATAAAATCAAAGCAGCACAATACGTCCGCAACAATCCGGGCGAAGTATGTCCAGCTAAATGGCAGGAAGGTAGCGAAACACTGAAGCCAAGCCTGGATCTTGTAGGTAAAATTTAAGGAGACGGTTTATATGTTAGATGCGAATATTAAAGCGCAGTTAGCCCAATATCTCGAGATGATGGAAAACGAAGTCCAGCTAAAGATCAGCGCGGACTCCGGCAAAGTAGCAGAGGACATGCAGGAGCTAGTGAATGAACTGGCTTCCATGTCTTCCCTCATCAAAGTAGAAAAAGCAGAATTGGAAAGAACACCAAGTTTCAGCATCAACCGCCCTGGCGAAGATACCGGCATCGTATTTGCCGGTATTCCGCTTGGCCACGAATTCACCTCACTCGTTTTAGCTTTGCTACATGTGAGCGGCAGAGCGCCTAAAGTCGACGCGCAGGTGATCGAGCAAGTAAAGAACATCGAAGGCACGCATCATTTCGAATCCTATATCAGCCTGAGCTGCCAGAACTGTCCGGAAGTCGTACAGGCATTGAACATCATGAGCGTATTGAATCCCAATATTACGCACACGATGATCGATGGTGCAGTCTTTAAGGATGAAGTGGAAAGCAAAAACATCATGGCGGTTCCGACCGTATACTTAAATGGCGAACCATTTACGAGCGGTCGCAAAACAATCGAGGAAATCCTTGTGGAAATGGGAAGCGGCCTAGATGCATCCGACTTCGAAGATAAAGACCCATTCGACGTGCTCGTTGTCGGTGGCGGACCTGCCGGCGCAAGCGCAGCGATCTACGCTGCCCGCAAAGGGATCCGCACAGGTATCGTCGCTGATCGTTTCGGTGGTCAGATCCTGGATACCGCAGCGATTGAGAACTTCATCAGCGTTAATCGCACAGAAGGACCGAAGCTTGCGGCAAGCCTTGAAGAACACGTGAAAGAATACGATATCGATATCATGAACCTGCAGACAGCGAAACGTCTGGAGAAAAAGGATCTCATTGAAATCGAATTGGAAAATGGCGCAGTTCTTAAGAGCAAAACCGTAATCTTATCGACAGGTGCGCGCTGGCGCAACATTGGCGTGCCAGGCGAAGCAGAATTCCGCAACAAAGGTGTTGCCTACTGTCCGCACTGCGATGGTCCTTTGTTTGAAGGCAAAGACGTAGCAGTAGTCGGCGGTGGAAACTCCGGTATTGAAGCAGCAATCGACCTAGCAGGTATCGCAAGTCATGTCACCGTGCTTGAATTCGCACCAGAACTCAAAGCGGACGCAGTCTTGCAGGAACGCCTGAACAGCCTGCCGAACGCGAAGGTGCTGACGAACGTCCAAACGAAGGAAATCACCGGTACCGATAAAGTCAACGGCGTCACGTATACAGACCGTGATTCCGGCGAGGAGCATCATATCGAACTGGACGGCATATTCATCCAGATCGGACTTGTGCCGAACACAGACTGGCTTGGGGATTCCATCGAACGCAACCGCTTCGGCGAGATTGTGATTGATAAAAAAGGCGCAACGAACGTACCCGGCGTATTTGCGGCGGGCGACTGCGCGGACGAGCCATACAAGCAGATCATCATCTCCATGGGCTCCGGTGCCACCGCTTCCCTCAGCGCGTTCGATTATCTCGTACGCAGTAAAGTGGAAGTATAATAATAAACAGAAACAAGAAGGCTATACGCTCTTCTAGAATAATCTAAAACAGTATCACAATATAAAACACCTTCGAAGTAATGCACTTGTAAAAAGTACTTACGTCGAAGGTGTTTTTGTATGGGCAAAAATGTATATTCAAACGAAGTGAAATCGGCGGTGAACATCCCCGCTCGTGAATCTCCTATCCGTCAGTAGATTCTCTCATTCACACGTCATACATTGCTTTATTTTTTTAATGTAACATTGACATCATCCGGATTAATCCAAGTTGGATTCACCCAGCCCGTTAAGTTGTAATCGTCCATACATTCTTGGGCGAACTTCTCGAATTCTTCGGCTTGTCCAGTTGTTTGAGCCATAACCAAGTTCTCGAGACGAATAATTTCGTTATTTCCTGCATAGTTGCGTTCGTACAACTCATGGCGACCACCAAATTCTGTACCGATCGCATCCCATAGCAATTTAATCACTTTAATTTTCTCTTCTGCATCAATATTATTTGAACCACGATACAGTTTATCAATGTATGGACGCAGTTCTGGATTATTGAAGTCGTTTGTACTAGAAGGATGGACGATAAGACTTCCTGCTACGACCTTTTCAATGATGTCTTTCACTCGCGGCCAACCATCTGACATGAACACGCGATAGGAAAGCCCATAGTCAAGATTAGGTAAAACTGTACCATTTGCACCTTCATTCGGATTTAAGGCCATCGCGTCACTCATCGCCCAGAACATATTTCGGTACGCAATCACTTCCCCCACGTTTGCCTGTACTCCACGGAATTGATCCGTACCATTTGCTTTCAACGCTTTAATAAGTAAGCCTGAAATGAAATCAAGTTTAACAGCAAGACGTGTCACTCCGTGAAAAGTAAAGCGGTGAAGGAATCCACTTTCAGTGAAAAAGTTATTTGCTTTCTCAATATCTCCATTAATGAGGATGTTCTCCCATGGAATCAGCGCATGATCAAACACAATTACCGTATCATTCTCATCAAAACGGCTACTTAGCGGATAATCGAATGGACTGCCTGTAACTGCTGCGTTCAATTCATACGATGGGCGGCTGATGAGTTTAATGCCCGGTGTAGACATATCCGCAATAAACACAAGTGCATACTCTTCACTTGGAATCGGAATGCTCCCGTTATGTGCGATAAAGGTATAGTTTGTAAGTGCCGAACCCGTTGCCACCATCTTTGCGCCACTTACTAAAATTCCTTCTTCCGTTTCGCCTACTTTGTGAATAAATACATCACTCACTTCATCCATCGGCTTGTTTCGGTCGACCGGTGGATTGACAATCGCATGGTTGAAAAACCAGTTTCTTTCTTGAGCTTCTTTGTACCATCTTCTCGCATTGTCTGCGTATTCCCCGTAATATTCTGGATTTGTACCCAAGGTTGCTAAAAATGAAGCTTTATAATCTGGTGATCTGCCCATTTGGCCATAAGTAAGTTTGGACCATTCGGCAATTGCATCACGTGTTTTTAACAAATCAGCCGGACTCTTATCCTGCTGAAAGAAGCGATGTGTATATCCGCCATTTCCCGTGTCAGTTTCTCTCGTCAAGATCTCCTTATACACCGGGTCATGTAGGGCATCATATAATCTGGCAATGGAGCGGGCACTGTTACGGAATGCCGGATGAGTTGTCACATCATCAATTTTTTCTCCGTGAAGCCAAACTTCTCTGCCATCTTTCAAACTTTCTAGATATTCTGCGCCCGTCAACGGCGCTTTCACTGCTTCCTTCTGTTTTACTGCCATTTTTTTAAAACCCCCTCGTTTTTATATAAACATTTTATTGGAATTCCATTAAAAAATAGGCACCTCATCCTAGTCACGACAAACGATAAGCTACTGCTCCTATTTCATCATCTAGTCCCAAAAATCTTCGGGTCATTCACCTTCTTGCCATATACAACCGCTGCTAACAAGATCCCGTCATAACCATCTAGTCTGTCGCTTCTGGCTCACCCATAAAACTATTTCTACTCAGCAAACAATTTAAATCTATATGTACACCTTTAATGTTTTATAGAATGAACACCAAGAACGCGTAGCATGATCAATAGGAATGGAACTATTTTTTTGGTATATCCTTTTTAACCTTCCGCCCTTTTCTTCCAGTAATATGTAAAACCTCGTTACGTCCAACGGGTTTTCATTTAACTGGCATAACACCTACATGATCTGCTCCTACAATAAGTAGTGAACTCATGAATATCCACTCTTTATAAAAATGGTTAATTCCCCGAAAGTTCTACTTCATACAAACCACAACATAGGCATTGATAATTGTTAGACTGATTCTCAATCATTTCCTCCTCATTACTGAAACCGCACCACTCGCATATTAGAACTTGAGTCATTTCCTTCCCTCCTCACCATTAATTAAAAGAAGGTAAAAGTATTACTAAAATAAGAATAACAATTACTATGATCACCTTAACTGATAATGATTATCATTGTCAATGGTTATGGTAGAGTAGATTATTAAATTAGTAAAAAGTCCTATGTCTGAGTGATACATAAATCCTTTTAACCAAGTCGCCATTTAACATCTAATCATTAGCGTAAAATGAACTAAAGCTATCTGTCGTATTGCCCCCTATTGCCAGACATAAATACACAAGTGGAGATGCAGTTATTATAGGGATTTCCCTTTTTCGAACGGAGATTGATGAGTAAAGTCGTCCAGAATTTTATAATTCGTTTTTAGAAGGACAAGTACGACGAAAAGGAATTACACCTACTACTATTTCTTTTGCGGACTTATCTCAGTGTTGCTTAAAAGGATATTTCCTGATTGCATCAAGCAATTCAAAAAGCAAAAGCCACCTTCTCCAAGAGGTGACTTTTGCCGTTTTTAACTATTTTTGTAGTGTATAATTAGCACATACTTATTTTAATACAATGTTTTCTTGTGACCAAAACCGACTCCCTTACAAATTTAAGGAATCGGTTTTGAAGAATTCGAGATGTTCAGCAATCGCCTCCGATAAAGGCAAAGTAGTCTGAAACCGTTGATCTGCGCTGCAGCCGGACGCGTGTCCTATGGGTGGGCGGTGAACCACACCTCTTCGCTTCGCTTCGACGGGTGTTTCACCTGTCCCACTGATCCTCCCGGAGTCGCCGGCTGTAGCGAAGATCAACTAGCCAACTACATAGAAATCTTCTCCATAAACGCACCCGATTGATGCAATGCTAGCGCTAGTCTTCGTTAGGGAACGCGTCCTTTAATAAAACACCAACCTACTTTTTTGACTTCGAGATTAGTTTAGCAACTGGTGTTATTAAAAACATAAAACCGATGAATGAAATCGTCGCTAGCCACTTAGCAAGCAATAATTGAATCTTTACTGACAAGTATATATATATTGGTTATTTGAAACATAATAATTATTATGTAGGATATTGCAAAGCCCACTATTTCATCATTTTTATCCAACTTTTTTTCTTCACATGGCAAACTATTTCATAATCGGGCTCTATTGATAAAATAAGGGTATTTCTTTTTCAAGAATGCTCCCCGATATGAACTAAGGACACTAATCTGTGTAAAAGATTAGTGCCCTTTATATTATCCAACGTATTGAATCGTTTCCAAGAATACTTCTCTTAGCGACGTTAAATCAGTGACAGATTGGATCATAGCATGCAGATACTTTTCACTCTCTAGCGTTTCATATGACCACTCAATTCCTCTACTAATTGCGTAAGCATGTAGAAAAATCCGGATAGTTCTACCATTTCCTTCACGAAAAGGATGCAACATATTTAATTCTGCTTTAAAATAAGCTAAACGATCCGCTGCTTCATTCAATGAATTCCAAAGAGGCTCATCATTTAACTCCATAAACAAGTTACTCGCATAGCTATTCAAGAATTGAACTTGACAGAAACGAGTAGCACCTTTCATGAGTTGAACATCCCTAAAGTCCCCTGCAAACGGATAGATATCTTGAAATAGATAATGATGCAGTTCTTGAAACTCTTTCAAGGTAAATGATTCGAACATGAAATCATTTTGTTCTAGTGCCATTGCACGAAGAGAAAATGCCAATGCTTCGGCTCTTTCAAGTTCTTTGTGAGAATCAATCTCCAATAAATTGTGTTTTATTAGGTAATCATCAATTTCTTTATCATTATACTTTCCCATGCCGCAATAGATCCTTAATTAAAGTAGGGGTAATTGAGGTCTTTTTGTTAATGAGTTCTAAGACTGTTTTCTGCATATCAGAAGAGATTTTCAAATTTTCGAGATGAAGATTATGCATCACTCGTCTAAATTCTTTTGAGTCGAGATCCAATGCCTTCATATCAACAACCCCTTTATCAGTATAATCTTACCTTATATTATACAGTGCTAATTGGTTAATTACTAATTAGACGTATGAGCAAATCCTACTTACGGAATCGTACCCGATTGCATAATATCATTGCCTATTTGGAAAAAACTTATTGCCGATCATGCCACCAATCATAGCTGATAAACCGACAACGATAATCTTTATTATAGTATTGATATCGGGGGTTAAATACTCAATAAAAAGCATTACTATCAATACAAATGCACCTGTAAATAAAGCCATGCCTATACTTCCTCTTCTCAATAATAACGTCCCCCATGTAGATTAATCTGGCCCGTTTGATGAATGGACGCAAATCCTTAATGCTAGAATTGCGCCCGTTTAACGAAAGAAGGTGGCGTATATTATAAATCCAATTATCAATAAAAGAATCATCAGTCCAGTGCCTTTCCAACCTAAGCCACCTACTAAATCCGAAAGTACGCTTCCGTGAATACTGCTTGCGGGATGCTTTAATTCCTTCTGCCTTAATCTTTCACGTCTTTCTTCAGGAGTTTCGTTATCTCTGCCCATTTTACCACTCCTTAAATTTTCTTTAGTGTGCTTCAAATTGGCCCAATTCTGGCACAACGTTATACGACAATCGCGCCCTTTTTAATAAAAACAACGCACCTATAGCTAAAGCTTTCACTTGCTCTAAGTCATTTTATCTTTTTGTCTATGTCGCATAATTGTACGGATAACAACTATGAAAGAATAGCCAAGCATCACTAGAACAGGGTATAAGCCTAAGAAAAAGTAAGGTATATCCGTGAAAAGTATCATTAAAAACGGAAACAGAATGACTATTGTTAACAAAACCCCATACAAAACTCTCCTTCTTGTTTTGGATGTTTGTCTTTGGTCCTTCTTTTCACCAATAGACATCTAACCTCTCCTCTCACAATCTAAATGGCCCTTTAACAGCACAATCGTTATTACAGAATTGCGCCCGATTCTGCAAAGTTAATTCTTGATTCAATCTCCCTTACCATAATTAATTCACAGAAAACAGAACAGCCACTCTTTGGTTTTCACTAGACCTATCGCCGATCTCATTGAATTTAAAGACAATCCTATAAACACCTTTCTGCTGTATAGAGGATGACGGAAATTTCTGCTCCATTTTATTTCCGGGTTCTAATACATTTAATTTATCCTCTGTTACTGCATCATCTGCCACAATCCAAACGTTATCTTGTAAGTATTCCAAGCTAGTTCCTAGTCCTGTGTAATCTACCGGTGTTTCCCCATGATTTCTTATAATAACAACCGGTGTCTCTCCCTGATCGTATCTCTCTTTTTCAGTTGATATAGAAATGGAGATAGCCTCATCTTTATAAGTGGATTCAATAGGGTCTACTTCAGTCTGATTTTCTTCATCTTGAACAGTTCTCTCTTTGGAACAGGCAGCTAGAATCAATAATACCCCGATTAACACTAGTAAATTTATCTTTTTCATTTTATCCCTCCTCTTTGCTAGTTGACTCCGAGGAGTTAAATAAGTTTCATCTTTCTTTAATTTGGCCCGTTTGGTGCGCAACGGTTGATCTGTTAACGCGCTCATTTATGGAATTACCAAAGGGGTTCATCTTTTCCACTTAATTTAATTTTTGAAATTATAAACGGAACAAATATTAGACTTAACCATCCTAAAGTTAATAACCTCTGCGATTCAGCAGAGATGTATTGTCTGTCACCACAATTGGGGCAGTCTTTTCCCTTTTTTGAAAATCCAAGGGCGATTATGTCTTTGGCATTCCACTTGTAATTACAGTTAGTGCAACGTGGCATGATTATCTCCTCCTATTTTTCCTTACCCAATATTCACAAAATAGCTCGTTTGATGCCCTGGTCTTATCACGCAAACGCCCCCGATTGCAACTAGTGGCCAAATCGTTAATTATCCAAATCATCATCAAGCCAGGATTTCTTATTTTCCACTTGATTAGAATTTTTCTCGAGAGATTGCCCCACGACAGACCTGTTAATACCATCTTTGACAGCTTTAAAAATCACTAGATACAGAATGAATAACCCTGCTATCCAAAGAACAATCATACCGAAAACTTGACTTGCCATTATCCATCACTCCAATTCCTGTATAACAAAATGGCCCTTTGGTCGTAAACAATATATCCTTAAATTTTGACGTCAGTTGGCGTTCACAAAATAACCCACAAACATAAATATGAAAAAGCTGAAAAACATAAAAGAATTAGCCACGATTAACCAATATTTTCTTACCAATGTTGCGAATAAAATTCCCACTGGAGCAATAATAAAAGTCACTAAAAATAAAGGACTGGCTACTTGGAAAACTATATTAGGAATCCAAGCTAGTATACAAATTAATAAACAAGCCATGGATATTACTTTGAAATTCTGGTTGTCCATTCCACGCGCCCCCTTACCATCTGACGCAATAATGCACCGACTATAACTCTTCAAAATGTTCCGTTTGGAGAATGCTTTGCTAAGCAATCGCTCCCGATTGTGAAACTCCTGAAACTACTCCACCTTTTCTATAGTGATTGTAGAAATTCTAACTGGAGCCACTTCCCTGGTCGTACCATCATATCCGACTATAACCTTATCACTTACTTGAAACGTTCCCTCTGTATTCGCAGGGAGATTAATTACAACAGGTCCTACAATTTTATTTTCGTTCGG
>NZ_PDZE01000023.1:0-11001 GCF_002743415.1 Sporosarcina sp. P3 | reverse complement strand
TCAAAGTCTGGTTCCACTAAACTTCCTACACTTGTATATTCAGATCCAGCATACTTTTTTAGATACTCAGGTACCACATTTTGTGGAACACCTGCAACCTCAATGCCTAATGAATCCAACGTATCTAATACACCAAAATCTAGTACAACAATTTTCTCTGGCACTTTATTCAACACCACTTCTTGATCATCAAGTTCATGCTGAATTTTTATTTCAGTTGATTCCGCACCTTCTTGAGTAGTACTAGATGATTCGTCTGCTTGTTTATCCGTATCTTTAGATCCGCATGCAGAGATCACTAGCATACAGGTAAATATTAATACAAATAAAGACCACTTTTTCATGATAATACCCTCTCTTTTTAAAAATCTTTTTATAAAGAAAAACTTTGAAAATACTAATGCCCGTAATGCAAATAAGCATATTTTTTGGCATATTTCTCATTCATTACAACGTATGTATTTGTTTTTATTCTTCCTTTCTTTATATAGTTCAGTATACGGCTTTCATAGAATTATAGGGGATATTGCTCTTAAATATCCAGTCGTTGATAAGACAATGATGCAGTGGTGTTTAGATGAAAATATCTGGTTAAGACGAATTGTAATTAATCATCAAATGTTTGCTATGAACGAAGAACTTTTGGAGAAGATTTTAATTAATAATCTTGATGATGATGAATTTTTCATTAATAAAGCAATGGATGGGCATTGAGAGATTATAGTAAGACAAATCCAAAATTGGTTATCCAGTTTATTGATAAACACAGAGAGGAATTGTCAACTCTTAGCATTAAAGAAGGAAGTAAATATACTTAGGGCAAGTCCATATTGGAAAAATAGCTTGAAGTTGTAAAAATGATTGATTTGATGAAGAGGACACAATGTAAACTGTTTTACATAGATTTTTTTGATGAATGATTATTGCTTGTCAACATTGAATACGAACTTCGCAACACTCAGCCGCCACTTCGAAAAGAATCCACAAAACTTCGAAACGCTCAAGACAAACTTCGCAACAACCACACTGTCCAGCTAAGTCCGCCCCACCTCATTTGAAAACAAACCGTCCGGATGGTACAGTGAATAATATGATATACCCTAAGGAGGAACAGAAATGACTGGGAGCACAAGAAAAATAGATATTCTGGACGCCGCTTCTAAGATCGTTGCGGAAAAAGGGATTTTTCATTTAACGATTGAAGCTGTGGCAGCAGAAGCAGGTATTAGCAAGGGCGGTTTGCTCTATCATTATAAATCAAAAGAAGTGCTCGTTGAAAAAATGGTTGAACATTTGGCCAGGAATTATAAAACTAAAATAAATACACAAGCCGAAGAAGATGAAAAAGAAAGAGGGAAGTTTACCCGCGCGTATTTAGACGTCACGTTTAAAAAAGGTTATCCGAATAAAGATATGCATTCGGGATTACTTGCTGCGAAGGCTATTAATCCAATTTTAATGCGTCCGATCCGAGAAGCTTATTTGGAATGGCAACATGAAGTGGAGGAAGATGGAATTGATCCCGTTATTGCTACGATTATCCGGTTAGCGTCTGATGGTATTTGGCTGGCTGACCTGTTTGATATTAACCCGATTAGGGGTGAGCAAAAAGAACTAGTTTACAAAAAATTACGTGAATGGACCGCGCAATAGAAATACCTTAATAGCAGACTTGAAGCAGGTTTTACTTGATAAGAACATAAGAGATGCTAGTTACCTAGGGGTTGAAAGGCTTTTCTAATAACTGTATAGTATTCAATATATCAAAACCGTCTAGACGGTACAGTAACTGTAGGCGGAAAATTATCGGAGGTTATTTCATGAAAAATAAAGTTTTACTTACAGCAGCAGTCACAGGTGCAGGAGACACAACTGGCATTAGCCAATACGTTCCGATTACACCGAAAGAAATTGCAGATTCTGCAATTGAATCAGCAAAAGCTGGTGCAACAGTTGCTCACATACATGCACGTGATCCGAAAACTGGCGGGATCAGCCATGACGTTGAGCATTACAGAGAGATTATGGATAGAATTCGAGATTCAGAAGTTGATGTGATCGTTAATATTACAGCAGGTGGCGGCGGCGATTTTATTCCTAACTTAGATACACCGGCTGCAGGAGGTACAGGCACATTCATTCAAACGCCGGATGAGCGTCACCGTCCTGTCGGAGAGTTGCTTCCTGAAATGTGTACGCTTGACTGCGGAAGCCTTAACTTCGGCGATATGATTTACTTAAGTCCTGCTGAATGGCTTCGTAAACACGCAAAACTGATTCAGGAAAGCGGTGTGAAACCTGAGTTGGAATGTTTCGACACTGGCCATCTTCGTTTTGCAAAACAGCTCATTGATGAAGGATTAATTGATGGGGACCCGATGTTCCAATTTTGCTTAGGTATTCCATGGGGGGCGGAAGCGGATGCTGAAACGATTATGTATTTTAAAAGCCGCCTTCCAGAAAATGCACACTGGTCTGCATTTGGGATTGGACGTATGCAATTGCCAATAGCAATGCAAACTGCAATGCTTGGCGGGAATATTCGTGTCGGCTTGGAAGATAACTTGTATTTATCAAAAGGGGTATTTGCAAAAAACGAGCAGCTCGTCGATAAAGCTGTCGGTATGCTTCACAGCAATGGCATTGAAATAATGACTCCGCAAGAAGCTCGAGAATTCTATAAACTGAAAAACCCCGTTGGAGGTAAGGCGTAATGAGTACACCAATTGTAAAAAAAGTAGCCGTTATTGGCACAGGCGTTATTGGAAATGGCTGGATTGCACGTTTCCTTGCTCAAGGTTTGGAAGTAGTCGCATATGACCCGGTTGAAGGAGCAGAAGCGCGAACAAAAGCTGCTATTCAGCAAGCGTGGCCGTCGTTAGAACATATGGGACTGAATCCTGAAACATCTGCAGACCGTATTACATTCGCACCTTCTATTGAAGAAGCTGTTAAAAACGCAGTCGTCATTCAGGAAAACGTGCCCGAACGTTTGGAATTAAAGAAGAGCGTTTTAGCTGAAATTGATCAGTACGCAAAACCGGAAGCGATTATTTCTTCGAGTACTTCAGGCATTATGCCAAGTACATTGCAAGAAGACTTGCAGAATCCTGAAAGGCTTATCGTTGCACACCCGTTCAACCCTGTTTATATTCTTCCTTTAGTTGAACTAGTAGGCGGTCAAAAAACGGATCCGGCAATTATCACGCAAGCAGAAGAATTTTATACATCTATTACGATGAAGCCTCTCGTTATTCAAAAAGAAATCGAAGGACATGTGGCTGACCGTTTAATGGAAGCACTTTGGCGTGAAGCGCTTCATTTAGTTAATGACGGGATTGCAACAACTGAAGAAATTGATGCTTCTATTATATATGGGGCAGGATTACGCTGGGCGCAAATGGGACCATTCTTGACATTCCATCTCGCGGGCGGAGAAAAAGGAATGCGCCATATGCTTGAACAATTTGGTCCCGCATTGAAATTGCCATGGACGAAATTAGAAGCGCCTGAATTGACTGATGAACTGAAAGAAAAAGTAATTGAAGGCTGTGAAACACATGCTGGTGAAAGCTCAGTTGCTGAATTGGAAGTAAAGCGCAATGAGTTTTTAGTGAAACTTCTTGATTTAGTAGAAGAATATTGGCATGAACCGGCAAAAGCTTCAAAGTAAGCTGATTAAAAGGGGGAGTATTTGATGGAACAGAAGACATTTAACTATTCCACCGATGTGCTAAAAGAATGGGTGGATTACAACGGACATATGAACGACGCTGCTTATGCGCAAGCGTTCAGCGCGGCTGTCGATTCATTTATGGAATATATCGGTTTGGATGAAAAAGGCCGTGAAACTTATAGTTATACGATTTTTACATTAGAAACCCATCTCTGTTATTTATTAGAAGCAAGTGAAGGTGAAAAGCTGGATATTGCTGCACAGCTCCTTGATACAGATGAGAAACGATTGCATATCTTTTTCAACATGATGAATGCAGATGGTCAACTCGTTGCAACAAGTGAGCAAATGCTAATGGGGATCGATACTGAGACAGGAAAAGCAGCGCCTTTTCCGTCCGCAGTTTCAAATACGATCAAAACAAAAGCGCAAGCAGATCATCAGCTGGAAATACCTAAGCAAGCAGGACGTACAATCGGCATTCGCCGATAAGCTTGTCAGGCTGCAGGGTTCAACTGCGACTACTAAAGGAGAATTCTTATGTATAAAATCGAAGTGAAAAACTTAACGAAGATTTTTGGTTCACCCGCACTTCAGGGCTTAAAGATGCTAGAAGACGGTCATACAAAACCTGAAATACTGAAAAAAACCGGCATGACAGTAGGGGTTAATAAAGCGGCATTCCAAGTGAAAACCGGTGAAGTTTTCGTTATTATGGGACTTTCAGGGAGCGGTAAATCAACACTTATCCGTCTTGTGAACCGTCTTATTGAACCGACAAGCGGTGAAATTCTTGTCGATGGTGAAAACCTGACAAAAATGAATCATAAAGATTTACTGGAAACGAGAAGAAAGAAATTAGCGATGGTGTTCCAAAACTTCGGTTTGCTTCCTCATCGCACGATTTTGAGCAACGTCGCTTACGGCTTGGAACTGCAAGGCGTTAAAAAAGAAGAGCGCGAAGCAAAAGCGTTAAAAACGATTGAAGATGTCGGTTTGAAAGGATATGAAGCAAGTTATCCATCAGAATTAAGCGGTGGTATGCAGCAGCGCGTCGGTATTGCGCGGGCATTGACGAATGATCCGGATATATTATTAATGGATGAATCATTCAGTGCGCTGGACCCGATTATACGGACAGAAATGCAAAATGAATTAATGAATTTGCAGAGCAAATTAGGAAAAACGATTTTATTCATCACACATGACTTAAATGAAGCACTAAAACTCGGTGACCGTATTGCCATTATGAAAGACGGACAAATCGTTCAAATTGGAACAGCCGAAGAAATTCTGGAAAACCCTGCAAACGACTACGTTACAGACTTCGTTAAAGATGTAGACCGTTCCAAAGTGCTCGAAGCTTCTCATGTCATGAAACGTCCAGAAGTTGTGATGACACATAGAGATGGACCGCGTATGGCAGTCCGCAAAATGGAAGAGGTTGGCGCTTCAAGTATCTTCGTTGTTGGAAAAGAAAATCATTTCGAAGGTCTTTTAACGATTGACGATGCGATAAAAGCATATAAAGAAGAAATCCCGCTAAATGAAATGCTCATTAAAGAAGTGATTTCAGTGCCTCCGACTACCCCGCTAAATGAACTGATTGAAATCGCGGTCGATTCGAAGTATCCAATAACTGTTGTTGAAGACGGCAAGTTATTAGGAATTATTTCGCGCGTATCCATCCTTTCCGGTCTAGTACTCGGCAAAGAGAAAGATTCAGAAACTAGCGAGGTGACTTCATTATGAACTACTTTAACTTACCTATAGAAAAATGGACAAATACATTTGTAGACGATTGGCTTCTTCCAAATACGTCTGGTTTCTTCGATAAAATAAGCGACATGCTGCGGGCATTTATTGATGCAGTAACGAACTTTCTTCTTATTATTCCACCTGAAGTTATTGTACTGCTAGTCATTTTGCTGGCATGGAAAGTTTCTGGCAAAGGATTGGCATTGTTCTCCCTGATCGGTGCATTTTACATCGGTGCCGTTAATTTATGGGATGAATCTGTACAAACAGTAGCCATCGTAATTGTTTCTACTTTGATATCCGTTATTATCGGGATTCCGGTCGGGATTTTAGCGGTGCTCAACAGGACAGCCGACCGCATAATTCGTCCGATTTTGGACTTTATGCAGACGTTGCCGAGTTTTGTTTACTTAATTCCCGCGATTCTATTATTCGGGCTTGGCGCTGTACCGGCAGTTATCGCAACATTCGTTTTTGCCACACCGCCGGCAGTACGCATGACAAGTCTAGGTATTAGACAAGCGCCGGAAGAAGTCATTGAAGCTTCCAAAGCATTTGGCGCAACCCGCTGGCAATTGCTTGCAAAAGTACAATTTCCACTGGCAATTCCCACGATAATGGCTGGTGTTAATCAAACGATGATGCTTGCACTTTCCATGGCGGTCATTGCATCTATGATCGGTGCACCAGGACTAGGGGATACAGTATTAACTGGTATTTCCACAGTTAACGTTGGACTTGGTCTAACAGGTGGTCTTGCAATTGTTGTGCTTGCCATCATTTTAGATAGAATTACGCAAAGTATTGGAACAAAAAAGTAAAAGGGGAAATTTAAATGAGAAAGTTTTTAATGGGTACGATGACTGCGTTATTGCTATTAGCGCTAGCTGCATGTTCGTCAGGAGACGACAAAGAACAAACGTCAGACAAAGATTCAGGTGAAAGCGAAAGCAAAACAGTTACATTTGGAATAACGCCTTGGACTAGTACTGTTCCACCTACAGAGATTGCTAAATTGATTGTTGAAGATATGGGGTATAAAGCAGAAGAAGTAAAAGCGGATGCCGGGAACGTATTTATCGGTCTTTCCCGCGGTGATATAGATGTGTTTATGGATGCATGGCTTCCAGCGCATGAAAACCACATTGCAAAATATAAAGATAATATTGAACAAACAGCGGTAAGCTATGACGATGTAGCAACAGGTATGGTTGTACCAACTTATATGGACGATATTAATAAAGTAAGTGATATTAAAGGAAAAGAAGATTTATTCAACAATGAAATGTACGGGATTGAAGATGGTGCAAGTGCAACAGGTATTATTAACGACATGCTTGAAGGATATGACCTCGACATGAAGCAGGTGAACTCATCTGAAGGAGGAATGCTGGCGCAGGCACAACGTTTTATGAGCAAAGAAGAGCCGGTCGCGTTTTTCGGCTGGAGACCTCATACGATGTTTAATAAGTTCGATTTAAAAGTTCTTGAAGATGATCAAGGAGAATACTTCGAAAAAGCTTCAGTAGAGGTAATCACGAATAAAGAATTAAAAGAAAATAATCCAAAAGTCTATGAGTTTTTAAGTAACTGGAGTATTTCAATTGATGATGTAGAAAAAATGATCGAACAGATTGAAACTGAAGGAAAAGATCCAAAAGAAGTGGCACAAAATTGGATCGACAATAATCAGGACAAAGTGAATGAAATGTTAGGAAAATAAAAACAGGGGGCCCTGTGTTGGTGGAAATTAATCCTCTGCACAGGGCTTTTACATATAAAAGAAGGAGTGTTGGATAATGAACAACGATCAGAAAATTATTGTAGACAGAGAAGTGCCATGCGTAATGAGAGACGGAGTGAAGTTATACGCTAATATTTATCGTCCGGCGGAAGAAGGGTCTTTTCCGGTTTTATTGACAAGACTGCCTTATAATAAAAACCTTCCAGACTTTTCACACCGTTATATTGATCCAATCCGCATTGCAATGAGCGGCTATATTGTAATTATTCAGGACGTGCGCGGACGTTTTGCTTCTGAAGGAGAGTTTGCACCATTTATTCAAGAGTTTGAAGACGGATACGACACGGTGGAATGGGCATCTGAAATGCCGTATTCCAATGGCAAAGTAGGTATGTTTGGCCTGTCTTATTACGGTTTTACACAGCTGTATGCAGCTTTGGAAAAGCCGGAAGCGCTGCAAGCGATCTTTCCTGCAATGACTGGGAATATGAAAGAAAGCGGTTTATTTGCCCGGGGTGGAATTACGGAATTGGCAGCTGCCCAAACATGGATGCTTGATTCCGTCGTGTATGATTATTTGAAAAGAGCTGGAGTAGATAATTACGAAGAAGCGATGGCTGAAGTGATTAAAGATCTGGACCGTATCGATGAGCACCATCAGGCAGTCCCTTATGAAAAGTGGGAACCTGTTCAAAAGCATCCGGTATTGATCCCATTCTATGAAAAATATTTCCTGAATGATTTTGGTGGGGAATTAAAACAGGAAATGTTGAAAAGATTGGACGAAAATGGACCGCTTCGACTTCCGGCATACCATTTAGCAGGCTGGTATGACAGCCATTTAGCACCGACTTTATTAAATTACGAGCAAATGCAAAGCTCTTTGAACAATCAAAAACTTATTATCGGACCATGGTCTCATGGATATGTAGACTCTGACATTGGTGAGCGTGCATTTGGCGGTCTGGCTTCCGGCCATAATATTGATGGGAAAGAGGATATAACATCTCTTCATATTGACTGGTTTGACTATTGGCTAAAAGAAGAACATACAAGTATTCCAGCGGATGAGGATCCTGTAAAGATTTTTGTAATGGGGATTAATGAGTGGCGATCTGAAAAAGAATGGCCCCTGCAGCGAACTCAATTGACACCTTTATATATAGAAAGCGACGGTTATGCGAATGAAAATATGAAATCGGGTCGCTTAATATGGAACAAGCCTGTAGAAGCCGGTGAAGATTATTATGTACATGATCCTGAAAATCCTGTACCAAGTCACGGGGGCGGCACGTTATTTTATAAAGGAAGAAATTCAGGGCCGCGTGATCAGCAGGGACTTGAAAAAAGAGAGGATATCGCTGTTTACACAACAGAGCCTCTGACAGAACCGGTTGAAGTGACAGGGTGGATAAAAGTGAAATTATGGGCGTCTTCAGATGCGGTTGATACAGATTTCATTGCGAAATTGATTGATGTGATGCCCAACGGAAAAGCTTATAATTTAACGGACGGCATTGTACGAGCTAAATATCGGAATGGGAATAAAGAAGAAGCACCTTTGTGCGGCGAGGTTGTGGAATATGAAATAGACTTATGGGCAACAAGCAATGTATTTTTACCTGGACATTCCATACGTCTTGAAATTGCTTCAAGTAATTTTCCGCGTTTCGAAGTAAACCCGAATACGGGAGATACAACAAAGGATACTGAAAAAATGATCAAAGCGAATCAGATAATTCATCATGGTGCTCAATATCCAACACATATTGTGCTGCCGGTCATTTCGAATTAATAATGCATGGAAAACGCAAACTTCTAAACGAAGTTTGCTTTTTGTATTGAATAACGCCGTGGTAGGAGAGTTTCCCGGATTGGTAGGACAGTTAGTCTTTGTTAGTCAGTAGGTACGTTATATGCAAAATTAGCTTTGATTTATCATATCGTCCGAAGGCGATTCCTTCTTCATCATTTCTTTTGCAATCAATTCCTTTACTTCATTATAAGTTAAACCTGAATTGGCGTTTTGCTTTTTGACATCTTCAATGTTTGTGCCTGCTTCAGTATACTTTTTACCGGTCACTAAACTTCATTCCTTTTTTAATAGGATTTCACAAAACAATCCTTTCATACGTGTGAATCTTTGGCGTTCTGGATCTTTATGTTTTAATATGGAAACGAGGAGTGAATTAAATGAAATCTGTTATTAGCCGTTACGGCAGGGAGGTTTATCCTGTTGTGCTGCCAATTGAAAACCATTCATTGCAATCATTTAATTTTTATATAATACGTGACAACGATTCCATTACATTACTGGATGCGGGGCTTACTAATGAGAAAAGCCTGCAGGCGCTACAAGCAGTCCTGACTGAGCAAAAGTTAAATGTTTCAAATATTGATCGCATTATATTAACGCATCATCATGAAGATCATGTTGGTTTGGTTCCGTATATTTTGAAAGAGAAAGGAGTGCCGGTCTATGCGCACCCGTTAGCTGTGCCGCGTTTAAAGATGGATACGGATTTTTTACGAATGCGCTACACATTTTTTGAAAAACTGTATGAAGAAATGGATTGTAGTGAACAAGGGGCGGTCCGTCTTGCAAAAATGCAGGACACTATCCAAAATGTAAAAAAGAAAGAATTGCAGACAGACATTACTCTAATTAAAGAAAGCGATGAAATAGCTGGTCTTCGTGTGCTAGGCACACCTGGACATTCACCTGACTCGATCTGTTTATATGATGAAAAAAGAAAATGGCTGTTTTCAGGAGATCTTTTTTTTGCTAACAGCTCAACAAATGCAATTATTGATCCGGATCTCGAGGGCAATCGGCTGCAGGCCGTTGCGGAATACAGCAAATCGCTGAAACGAATTCAGCAGCTTGAAGCTGATATCGTATTTCCTGGACATGGCGGGCTGATCACGAATCATAAAGAAGTTATTCAGGCAAAGCTCGATAAAATAAATAGAAAATCAAAACGTCTTTATCACTATATCGAATCAGGTATTTCTACAGGAAATGATTTGGCAGAAGCTTATTACAAACAAACATATTGACGTAGTTGGCGATATGAATACTAATTATCAAAAGTCCATTATCATTCAAACCACAATAAAAAGTTCTAACCATGATGCACATAAGTTAGTGATGGAAACTGAAAAGACTATAAATGAAATTTTACATTTCGAGGAACTAAATTCAGTATCTACTATTGATTCTTATACGACGATTATACTATTGGATAACAAAAGTAAAGAATTCAATTCATAGGGCTGAAAAATGTTGGTCTACCTTATTAATGAAGGTAGATCAAAAATAATTCCTACAAAAAAACCATCTAACGCTAACGGAGATATCCCGGCAGCTTTAGATGGTTTTACTTATAGTTTTCCGTATAGTCTAGGCTATAAATAGCGAAATAAAATAAGGAGTGTGAATCTATTCATTCCAATAGGCTTCTGTATCTTCAATCATCTTTTTCGATGATTGCAATCCACCGCCATAGAACCATGCTTCTGTGTCTAGATAAATTATATGGTCATTCTTATAAGCGTTTGTTTTTTTTCACCAGTTCATTTTCAAACATTTCCTTTGTGCTATCATGCGCGGTATTTAGTACTGCACTACGATCCACGACAAAGATAATGTCTGGATTTTTTTCTGTTATATATTCAAAGTTAATGGATTGACCAAATTTCGCTTTTTCAATGTTTTCATCAACCGCTTTGTACCCAGCAACATCATGGATGAATCCACCGTAACGCGAACCAGGTCCATAAGCACTTATTTTTCCTTCATTCACCATGACAATCAACGTTT
>NZ_PDZE01000022.1:0-12721 GCF_002743415.1 Sporosarcina sp. P3 | reverse complement strand
GTCGCTCTTGTTCCTGTTTAGAAAATATTCGTTTTGTCATTTTATTGCCCCCAGAATCCCGATATATATATATACAAAAATACCCTATAAGAGGGACTTTTTCAAAGTGTCCATCTTATAGGGTACAGTTTATCGGTCAGGGTGCTTTAACTTGCGTATGGCTATTTATATCTCATTTAAACTCGCTAATTTCAGCAACCTTTAATAGGGCAACAAAATCGTTGTTAGTCGCTGATCTTCCACAGTAACAGAAAGAATTGTTTTCCTCCTACCTCGTACCGAAGAGTACACGCCCACAATTGAGCAACTACCTTATGTATGTTCCTGTAATTCGGAATGTACTCATGAACAAGCGTGAACATCTTTACGGCTGTGGTGGTCAACTTGACCCCTACTGAAAACCAATTTAGTCTTTCCTTATTTTAGGCATAGAAAAAGCACCTCCATAGAGATGCTAACATACTTAACCTTGAGTATTAAATCCGATACGCTTTTTTGGTTGTTCGGGATTTAATCTTTTAACAGCTGTCAACAAAAAGCTAATCTGAGAGATATGTTGCATAAGTTGAACTTTTTCGCCTGAGGCTTGCACCCCATGGAAAATTATTAATCCTGGGTTGTAAAAACCTAAATCTTCGACATGAAATTGTACGGTTTGACCAAAACTCACTAACCTCATTCCAACCTCATGCGCTTGATCTAACTCACCATCAAAATCATTGATTAATTCTACTAGTCTTTCATAATAGCCTTCTGCCATATCTGCTTTTCTGGTATCAGATAAGTCTTTTTGAACTGATTGAAAATCGATTCCTTGATACATTGCCTCACCTCCTACTGACAATATACGTCAAAGAAGGTGAATTCCCTCTTTTTATCACTCGGAAATATGCCAGCTATCATATACTCATCAAATCCTATAGGTGATAGTATAATCTTTTTGTATTAATCGCTTCGAAAACATCTTCATTTTACTCTTTCTCTAAATCATGGCAGAAATAAAAAGAAGACAACAAACGACACAGCGCAATGCTGCTATCAAATGTTGTCCTCCGATTTGCCAGGGTGGACTAATTCTCTATTAAATGTGTAGTAATATTATCAATAAAAATTGTACTGGTATCTCTTCTTACGTTTAAAGTGATTTTGTAACGTCTATGATTTAGCGCTGTATAAAAAAGAGTAATAAGCAACAACTCCTGTTCATTCATGTGATATTTCTCTATATTAAATTTCATTACGTTATTCGAGACTTTTTTGGTTGTAAATATTTTTTCTTCTATGTTTAATCCGATTGAAGTAATAGAAACAGGATGTTGAATATTCACATTGACTAAATCAAAACTTGTATCCACTCCAAAACCTGCGTTTTGAACTTCGAAAATAGGGCTTAACAATAACTCTCTTTCCCTCTTATCATCATTATAGATCGTGATATTAGCTTTGACGGCATCTCTTGCAGCGCGAGCAGCCAAGAAAGTAAAGATACCAGTCACCACAACACCTAGTGACGAAATAGTTGTAATAGCTAACATTAGATAATCAATTCTGCTGGGTCCAGTGTTAAAAACCTTGGTAAATAATTCAAACCATTCGTTTTTATTCAAGATTCTCCCCCTCTTCCCACCGCATCAGTCTAACTTACCCCCCGATGCATCTCATTCTAATATTCAACAGTCTCTGTTGATCCGTAGTTTCATTATACCAATATTCGACATATCTTCACAGATAATATCGTTTTAATGAAACAGGAATTTAACTTATTAGAATACAAATAAAAAACAGCCCACATCAAGCAGGCTGTCTCCCAGTCAATCATATACGTGATCTTCGCGATAAGTATTTCGACAATCCCACTATCAATGGATTCGGTTTATTTCCTTCATTCTCTACCATTTAATAATTCCCCAACATTTCAGCAAAAGGATCTTTCGCTTTGTCTAGTTTTGGTGCGATTATCCGCATCCTGCTATCAATGGTTAGTCCGATATTGCCAGCAACCGCTCTCACCATACGAGCCGCTTCTGTCATAACAGTAAATTCGGGGTTGATCCGTCGCTTGTCATTCCCCTGTGAATCAATTTCTGTAATAGTACGCCCTTCACGCTCCACGCTTTGGGATGCTTCCACATACATCGAATAGTAGTCACAATACATAGCAACAGACGCTTCATCCAGTGCCGCAATAGGCAAACCTGTCATAAGTGGAATCACTCGAAGGTATTCAGCTTTCGCTGTGTCGTTTAGCCATTCTGGGGGCTCTTGTGACACTGGCTCAAAGTCGTGTAAGGACTCTTCTTCTTTTTGCCGTTTAGCAATTTCCGCTTTGCTGATATTTCCAGTCGATACCGCGCTTAATTTTCTTGGTCTAGCCATTTATACACCACCTTTCTAAAATTCCAAGTTAGTTTCTGGCGAAATTCTTAAAGAAGACTCCCCGCCGGTCTATCCGCGGCTTCATACAAGGGCTGTAGAGGCGCGGGGGACTCTTATTCATACTTGCAGTTCATAATCCAGTATCAGTGACACAACGATTGCACACGCGCCTGTTCCTAAAAGTCCAAGTGGCAAACTATAAACGAACAAGGCTATGCAAATGAGTAGCAGACCACTGACGAATAGACTTGCCTTTATACGCTCTGCCATAGTTACAACAGCCCTCTGGTCTCTTCTAAGATACGTCTCACAGCGCCTTCACTAAGCTTCATCGTCGGTGTTGCCATCCGTGCTATACGCGGATCAGTATGCAGCATCATACGCAAGTCAATCTGTTGCTCGCACTGTCGGTCTGTCAGCCCGCTCTGTCGTAGTTCTGTCGTCATCTCGCTCCTGTAATGCGCAAGCAATGGATGGCGCATGCGTGCCACCTCTCGTTGCTCTGGTGTCTTGGGTCTGATACTGAATGCGCGGCGCTCTGTGTGTGTCATAGTCCCACTCCTTCCGCTAGTAAGTCCCACATACGTTCCTCTAGTAGTACAGCCTCGGCATCGGGAACCTCATAGCGTTGACTGACTGGTGTGCGTGTAGTGAGATGAGGACCTGACTCCGACACGGTGTAGTAGATGTACGGATGGATCAACTGCGTGAACCTGTTGCGTACTGTTGGAAGTTCCAAGTATGCCGTGTACTGATTCTTAATTGCTTCATCTGTTCTTTCCTCTTGCGATTGATAGACTTTAATATAATTCTTGAATGTCTTTACCTTCTCGATAAGTTCTGTAAGTTGTTGCTTAATTTCTTTTGGCATTGTTGGTACACATTGTTGTTCTGTCATTTATGAAACACTCCTTCGATAGTTTAATTATTTCTTTCGTGTGGGCCGATGTAGTAAGATGGATCTCCACCTAACTTTTTGAACTCATGCATTTCCTGTTCACCATAACTGCGCATCTCTTCGACTTCCTTCTCAATCCGCAATACTTCTGGATCTGGTTTATCGTACCGATGCATTTTAGCAATAGTCGTAGCTCCTCCGAACATCGGGTCTGGATACTGATGGGCAAATGTTTTATAAGTATTCAGTATTTCGAATACCTTTCTTTTCAAGTCTGTTGATCGGCGGTACGCTGTTTCCAATAACGTGACACTTGTTTCTCCTGGTGCAACCAACTCATTAAAAGGAACCGGCTTTCCAATAGATTGATAATGTTCTTCAATACGTTCCTTCTCTCTTCCACAGAAGAATGTATACTCATGATCTTTCTTAATCTGTTCAATCATCTTTTCGATTTGTTGCCGGTCTTGTTTGCTCAGTTTTGGGGCTGATAGCTGTTGCCTAAGTACTTCTTTATCTGCAATTTGTTTTAATTCAGCGAATCGTTTGCTCCTTGCTTGGTCTTGCTTTACTGTCTTTAGATTAATGTTTGGATTCATCATGTTGAACACCTGTCCTTTTCTATTTTGTATTAAGCCCACGAATAAAGTTTTTCACGGAACGCTTCCTGGTTAGCTGATTGCTTGTCCTTATATGCCTGATATTCCTCTTCAGTCGCTTCTATTAATTGTCCATTTATTAGGAATAGCTTTCCTGTTGTCTGTTCTTGATTTATTAAACGTCTATCATTCGAATGCAATCTGCGTATAGCTCTAGTCTCTTCTGCCGCTCGCTTGTCACGTATCGTTCCCTCTTCTTCGTTGGATGCTTCCACATGGGGGAGAATACGATCAAGTAACTTTTCTATCTTTTCATGCGGTACATTCTCACCACGTTCAAAGTATTGTACGAAGAGAATTGTCTCTTTCTCGCTGAACTGCTTTAATAGTTTTTTCCATCGTCTATACCGCGCCTGGAGCTTTTTAATATGCGAATCATAGGATGCCTTGTTATCAATGATTTCTAGTGCCTGACTCTCGGTGTTCGCGCTTCCCGGTCGGTCCCCTGTCAGTAAATCAAACGGCATAAACCCGATACGCACATCGTCATACAAAGAATCGAAATACTCTTGCCTTTGCTCTATTAGTCGTTCGGCTTCTTGTTCCGCCTGTGCCATCTGCTGAAGCTCATAGTAGGTTAGCTGTCGGTTCTCCTCTTGTGATCCGCAATACATTCTCACCTCTCCTCTCTATATCCACAGTAAGTAATTAGCTGTAGCATCTAAGATAGCCCGTTGCATACGATTCACTTTGCTGACTGGAAGGAATAAATCTTCTGATACCTCACTCGCTTGGTTTCTATGCCACCAACTAAGTTGAATTACTTTCTGCATATCTTCACTTGATGAGTTAAACAGATATTCAATAACAGCGGTGATCTCCTTCATACGCTGGGTACGTTTAACGTCCCGACACTTTCCGCTATTGAGTTCTTTTACTATCTTTTCGTAGTTAACCCAGTACCTTTGCAGAATGGCATAATCGGCTGACCGAAGTTGATTCATAAGCGCACCTCTCACTCTTCCGCTATTCTCTTCTTTGCCTGTCGCTCCAAATAATCGGCTTGGTGTTGTCGAATACGTTCACGATTCTTTTCACGATACTCTCGCATATAGGCGGCACGTTTCTCGCGTTGTTTTTGGTTCATACGATCGCGATATTCTTGGTTGTACTGATTTCGTACTGCCTTTGCTTCATTGGAAAGTTTAATTTTTTCAACCATCATTTTACCTCCCCTTCTTTATTTTATTATTAATTCTATTATACCAATAAACTTACTATATTGATATCTAAAAAACCTTATAAACGCTGTCGTATCAACGATTCATCAATTCCTGGTATCTTTGTATTCAGTACAACCTGCATGCGTTTCAGACGGACATTTTGGAACTCTCGTAACTCATTTAGATTGATAGTAGGGTACATGCCACCTTCCGCATGTGGATAGAGTTCTTTGAATAACTCCAAGCCGAATATTAAACTGTCTGCATACTTATATTGGTCGGTCAATTCCTTTAAATCGTCCTGCAGCGCTTCCATCTTCATACGGATCACGCTTTCTTTCCGCTGAAATACATCATCTACTTTCTTTATTGCTTCCAACGCGTTTTCTACCATTAAGACAGATCGCTGGGTATCGTTCATGACTTTTCCCCTCCTTGCAGTGCCAGCCTGATGGTAGCCTGATGTTTTTTAAAATCTTCTATTACTAATCGAGCGGTTTCTGATAGGACTTGATTCTTCACGAATTCCAACCGCTCCACAGTAAGGGGTAAATCCTCCGCTTCCTCTATATCGAGTGATACAGCCATCGCCATCTTGAATATGCCTTGCGTTTCTTCATCCATAGATTCGAACTGCTTACTAATTACACTGTCGATCCGCTCACCTTCTTCTTTGAGTTGGGAAGCGTTCGGGTAATTATGCCAGTAGTTTTCTAGTTGTTCGTAATCTTTATTGGTGGGTTTATTCATTCTGTACCCTCCAATTGATGCCATCTAATACCTTCATGATTTGGCGTAATCTCGGATATCGTTCCATAATCATCTGAATCCATCATGAACACATCCCCTTCACCAGTCAGCGCCAGGCATACCACTTTGGTTGTAAATTTGCCTTCTTCATCTTCATGAACCACATACAGATTTTCAGGAGCCGGTATGATTTGGATTATTTTTTCAGTCATTATCTATTTCTCCTTTGCGTCTAATTTGTAAATGTAAATAAGATTTATCTTTTTCGATTACCTCCATTTACATCCACAACCTTTGATGCGGCGCTGTTTGCTAGCGCTTTTGTAAATGTAAATGAGTAAATGATGAAATTCTTTATTTATATACATATACACAACCCTAATGTTTAAATTTATTTACTAAATATAAGGTATTTTCATTTACTCATTTACAAAATGTCGTCCCGGCTTGATATGAAAGGGTTTCTCGTTGTAAATGAAATTTGTTTTTTCGTTTACAGTTAGATTTACATTTACAATCTTATTTTTATTTATCAATTATCTTATATGCACCATCAGGGGTACGGGGGTTTCTGATGTTGATTTCGAGACGTTCTAAATCACCCAGATACAATTGCAGGTATTCAATGTCGAACCTGTTTAAAGAATCTTCCCACTCCTTTCCTAAATGCACTTTCAGTTGTTTGTGGAATTGTCTGTCGGAAGCAAATTTATAACCGTTCCCATTACAGAAGCGCTTATAAAACTCATAAACGATATATTTAGGAACCTCTGGAATATTCCATCCATCAAACACATTCAATTTGAAATCAAGTATCGGGTCATTATCCTGCTGGAATACTTCGAGTTCGCGTACAGAAGCTTTTGGCACATCAAAGCGCTCAAAGTCCATATGAATCGCTTTATGCAAGACGTACTGCAGAACTTCTTCATTTCGGATGTATTCATCTTTAATCTTGAAATTCTCTGTGCTACCGTTAAAATCCGCATTGAAAGGAACGATAATGATTCTCCGCATAGTTCCTTGTGTCTTGTTTCGGAACTTCGGCATTCCGTTTGTCGACTGAATCACACTGCACTTAAAATCAGTCGTATAGATCGGCTTATTCTTAAATTCCACGCTCACACGGTCGCCAGTCACTACACTGTTAAAGTTTGAAGAATCATCTATATAAACATTTGCCGGTACATCATCACCGATAACTGCTGTCTTGCCTTCCAGCATGCTGAGTTTGAATCGTTCTTCAAATTCGTTTACTTTCAGGGATGCAATATTTTGAACGCCTATCAAGTTGATAATGAGTTCCTGAAATGTACCCTTGCCGTTGTTCCCTTCACCGACAAGAAAAATTGCTTTTCGCCTTGTATAGTTTCCATTTAAAGAATCATTGATTACTTGCCACAGTAGTTTCACAATCTCCTGATCCCCACATGCTATAGAAGAAAACCAATCCTCCACACCCCAGCCGTCAATGACCGGCAAAGATGGGTTCTCTATATACGCTGTGGAAATTTTAGTAGTGAAAACATATTTCGGACTGAACGGCTCCAGTTGTTTTGTTTTCAGGTTGAATACGCCGTTTTGCACAGGAATTAAGTATCTGGATTCCGTTTTTTTTCTCGTTTCTGCCGCATTCATCAAATGATAAATTACATCTTCCGCTTTCGAGTTATTCAGCTGCGGTTCCAACCACGAAATCACTCGCTTTATGAGTGTAATATTTCTGGTATAGATACCTTCTTTCGCCTGGTACATTGCAAGACGAGTGTTTTCTTCTAAATCAAACAAAGCAAAGCTGATATATTCAGGCAGAATAAGCGCACATCTGATAGGTGTTAGCATTGTAGGCTTTTTAGGCTCTTTACCTTTTGATCCACCTGCAACCCATTCAGCCATTAATACTTCTTCCATTTTTTCTAATTCTTCAAAACGCCTGGCTCTTAAAACTTTTTCAAGGTCCATGTTTGGCGAATCTTTCACATTGTCATTGAAATCTATTTGGTAGTTATTCAACCGCTGCTCATGCTTCTGATAAGTTGCGTTAAGTCCATCTATTGCTGTCTGTATCGTCCAGGCTTTATAATCTTTACGATTCCATTTTTCACGGTATAAGCCGCTACCTGTAAAAATACGGTCAATCTGTTCCGCGTCTTGTGTATAGAATGCCAACATATTCGTAAAAGCCATATCCGCTTCGCTTTGACTGCCATAAGCTGAATAATCCCCGACATACAATTTCCTGAACGCTTCGCCATTTTTCGCCCTGAATGCAATGTTCAATATTTCCTCATCAGATAGTGCAGGGGAAAGCTCTAGTTCCGTTTGCCTGATGGTCTGTGGCTCTTTTTCAGGCTGTGTAAAGTAACTATCATAGATATAGTCAAGTATCATTTGGCGCTCGTGTACGTCCGTTGGCGTACCTTGTAGGTGGTTTCCAGTCATTACTATAAAGCGTTCTTTATCATATAGTTCAATGCCTTTAGCGGTATTCTTTGACCGCTTGCCTGGCTTTCTGCCCTTTAAAAAAACATGGATGCCGTTTCCGCTTTGGCTGTATTCTGTATAGCTGCCCAAGGTGTCAACCAGCGTCTTAGCTTCATCTTTCATTACACCGTTCACTATGCAGTCATCGAGATCCAGCACCGTGTAAGGGTCTGATTCAGTTAGTACAAAGCCTATCCCGCTGAATTTATGAGAACATTTCAATGCATCTTCGTAACTAGCCCACGTTTGCGGATCGGTCGAAGAAGCTTTCTTACCGTTCGCTTGATAAGGTATTTTTGTAAATGTTTCTTTTCCTACTATTGGTTCAAGCTTATATAGTACCCACTGATTCAGGTCGGTTAGTTCAGTGGGGAATGTTGTCGGTACAGACGGTGAACTACCGATACTTTGCACGGCTTGTTCTTCATTATTGAATTTATCTATATCTTGCTGTATAATTAAAGGCAAATGAATCAACTCTTTTCTGGAATTTATTTTTCTTCATCCCTCCAGAGGTGTAGAAATCATCTCCACATCATGACAATGTTCGCCACGGTTCCGAGTGGAGATAACTGAATTACTGTGATAAACTAAATCTGAATGTTTCAAGCCTTTCCGCGCTATCGGTTAGGCTTTTTTTATTTGCTCTGATTCGTCAATTTTCGCAATTACTCTAGCAATCCACGTTTTGATTTCTTCATCTGATTCAGGATCTCTGCCAAATTCAGAAACAAACGCTTTACGGTTATAGCGCATAGCAATCTCATTGTCTCTGTCTGGTGACATAGTTTGTAATTCTTCGTAAGGATAGGAATGATTTGCTGGAACATCAAGAGCAGCTGTTACTTCTTCCATTTGTTTGTGAATATCAGCCAGTTCTTTCGCCAGGCGATAAAGTAAAGCGTCAGCCATTTTAAGAGAGCTGTGATTATCCCAAAGGAAATACTCCTGTAATCCTTTGTATAACTTGGCATCTGCATCTTGTGTCATTTGACTAATTTCAGATTGAGTGTGTTGGAATGTCTCCAAGAAAAGCCCTAGGTCTGTGATATGGTCATGTAGTTCTTCAATTTTGTGTCTCATGCTCTTTCCTCCTCAGTTAAAATAAAATTACCCTCATCATCCACAAAGTTTTCCAATGTCCCGTATAAACCTTCCATTGCACTGTTCATTATAAAGTCAAGGTAATATTCCCTAGAGACCTGTTGTGGACGATTTGAGCCATCTTTCTGAAGTTCATACAACGTATATGGCTGATCCTTCACTAGTGCATTTTCAAGCATTTCTGCTATGTCAAAGATATTAAATACTTGAAACACCTCTATAAATTGTTTTATTCCGCTATTTTTAGCGACTGATTTTTGACCTAATGCGAATGCCTTTAATAAAGAAACCGCTTCGCCTTCCCCATTATCAAGAATGTTACCTAGTGCCGTATAATCTGAATCAGAAAGTTCTACATCGTTAAAAAGTTCTGTTTTTGTCATCATTTCTTCCCCCTATTAGAATCACTTATATTTTGTTGTTCATCGTTTAAATCTTTCAGCGTATACCCCATGAGTGTGATAAGAGTGGAAAGCTTCGCTCTTGCTTCATAGTGACGTTGCTTTGAATCCACTGACATAGATGCAGCAGTAAAGTCCTCTAACACGTCCTCTAAGAGCATGCGGATACCTTCCATCGTTTCAATGTGTATTGCTAATTTGTCGATATTCTCTTCCATTTGTTTGATCTCCCTTCATTTCTTTGATTCATTTTGAATCTAGCTCATTTTCCTTTTATAAAGTAATCGCTAGAATAAAAGTGATAACCGTCAAGCTTCCGTAAAAAATATTAATTGCTAGCGTGTTTGCTTCTGGTGAATCGGTGCCGGTTAGTGCGTTTGCGAAATCTTTCATTGTGGATCACCCCTTTCTATAAAAAAAGAATCACTTGGCTGTTTGTTCCATCTGGTATTCCCCGCGCGTCCAAGATTCCAATATGTCTCGATTGAAGAGAATTTTTCCCCTCACACGAAAGTGCGGCAATTCATTTTCACGGCAAGCTGTGTAAATGGTCGTAATAGATGTACCGAGAAACTCTGCTGTCTGTTTGACTGTCATGATTTTGTTTCGCATTTAAAGCACCTCCTCTATTTTAATTACATGTGAACACTGGTGTGTGCAATGTGATTAATTAAATAATAACTTATATCCGCAAAATTTGCAAACAGTTATTTTATTTTTGCACACATTGTGATTAAAAAATGTTAATATGAGTAATATTACAAGTGGAAGAAGGTGCTACTGTGAAAGAAGTCACTGAATACGGTAAATTACAAAGAGACATAAGGAATGAAGCTAAAATGTCTATTCGTGAATTAGCGGAAAGATCAGGTGTATCACACTCTTATTTGTCGCAAGTTGAAAACGGAACCAGATCAACCCCCTCAAAAGAAATAATTAAAAAGGTAGCTGATGCACTAAATTATAATTATTTTGATCTTGCTGTTTTAGGCGGAGTAATTGACAGAAATGAAATCACTCTTGAAAATTTAAAAGAATTTTCACAAGACCTTTGGCAACAACACAACTCGTTGATGACTACAAAAGCAAAAATAGAAGATATTATTTCAGATATGAAAAAAAGAGGGACCGCTCCTGAAGAATTGATAAAAGACAATAATCAGCTTGATGAACAAATTTTGAATTTGGAAAAAGAAATGAACAAAATTGAAGAAAAAATACAAATCTTGTCCGAGGGTAACGGAGAAAAATATGATATTGTTCTGTTTGACGAAGAAGGGTATGCAGCAAAACAATACATTCGATTCAGTTACCCAAAGTATCAAAAGGTCGATATAGATGGTGAAGTATCTAGTAGAAAAATTTCTGAAGATGAAGCTAGAGAGCAATTTTTGTCCCTTGAATACTTACTATCAATGGATGAAGAAATTCTTCTTAATAAAAAAGTTCTTTCGCAATATGACAAAGAACGTGCTTTAAAAATCCTTCAACTCGTATTTCAAAAAGAACAGGAGTGATCCACCATGGCAAACATTGAAAAACGCGGTGATAACTCGTACCGCTTCACTGTCACCGCTGGAAAGGATGCAAATGGTAAGTACATTCGAAAAAGGATGACTTATACTGTCACGGAAAAGTTTACGCCTAAAAAGTTAGAGGAACATTTGCGGCATGAGTATTTGAAGTTCAAAGAGGATGTTTTATCGGAAACGTACATCAAACCTGAAAAGATGACGTTCGCAACATTCGTGGAAGAATGGAAGAAGAATTTTGCGGATAAAGAATTATCGGAGACAACATACATTAACAGAATGACCGTTTTAAAAAGCCACATACTACCCGTTATCTCGCATGTGAGAATGGACCAATTCAAACCTTTGCTACTAGCTGACCTATTGAACGGATTGACCAGGAAGGATGGTAAAGAAGGTGATTTGTCTGTTGCTTCAAAAGTGGAAGTGTACAAAACGTTGAGCAGCGTCTTTAAATATGCTGTGAAGTGGAAAGTAATCATGGTTAATCCAATGGATAGTGTTAATAAACCATCGGATAGACAAGCGCCGCAATCAGATGAATTAAACGTATACGAACCGAATGAGATTAAAGCCTTATTTGCGGCTGCTGAAAACGAACCTATTTACTGGCAGGTATTTCTCACTCTTGCTTTAACCGCGGGACTGCGTAGGGGCGAATTGTTGGGGCTGGAATGGGGCAAAGTGGACAAGGTGAATAAATGTATAGACGTATCAACAACCATTGTTAAAGGGAAAACTGGGGCGCTTATTAAGCAACCGAAGACTAGAAAGTCTAATCGCCTTATTACATTGCCTGATTCCACAATGGATGAACTGGATCGATTTCGAAAACATTGGGTAAAAGAAAAGTTGCGTATGGGATCAGGATGGATTGAAAACGAAAAAGAATGGTTATTCTGCAATGAAAACGGAACCCACTTCTACCCTGACACACCAAGTACCTGGTGGAAACGATTCACTGAACGCGCTGAACTGCGCTATATACGGCTGCACGATCTCCGACATACATTCGCTACGCTTCAGATAGCAAGAGGCGTACATGCGAAGGTGATAGCTGAAAGGCTTGGACATTCCAAAATCAGTACCACAATGGATGTGTATGGTCATTTGTTACGTTCGGCAGATCAAGACGCTGCATCCACACTTGAAGGTATCGGACCAGTCAGGAATAAACAGGTTGAATAATAAAAAGGTTAATTCAAAACGGCAAACACATACTACATTTGCCCGAAATGGATTAACCTTTTTTATGTTCATATCATGATTTACAATGCTTTATAATAATTTTTAGCCCCAATTTAGCCCCAAGACATAAAAAAACAGCCCCTAGACATTCGGTCTAATAGGACTG
>NZ_PDZE01000021.1:0-16393 GCF_002743415.1 Sporosarcina sp. P3 | reverse complement strand
GTAAACCATCCACTTTTCCACTTCCTATTCCTCTCTTTCTATAGACTAGCTTCAGTATATAGAAAGTAGATTTATATTGGAAAACTGTTGATTCTTATTTGTTGAAAGCTGTTGAATCTAGTTTAACGTTTACACATATACTATTTGGTGCTGGATTTTGCGGTAAAATATGCTCAACAGTTATAATCTTTTGATCGTAAAAAGGTTGTCCAGAAGACAGCAGTGAATCCAATCGTAATAATATATATCTTCTAATCGAATCTTTTAGTTCGAGATATACATCTCCATTTAGCAGTTCAATGATACTTTTCCGATCTTCTAATGGAATAACCAAACTTGAGTTATTACTAAATACATTTAACCCGCTATCTATCTCTTTAAGAATTGCTGCATACTTAGACATTCTCCAGTTAAAATTTCTTCTCAAAATCATCGCTGTTGCTGCTAGGGCTTCAAGACGTTCCAAAAACTGTTGTGTATGAGTATTATCGTGGTGTATATAAAACATCGCGGGTGGTATCCAATCAGAGTTCTCTATTCGGTTCATTAAACTCAAAAGTTTTATCATTTCTGGATTTTCTCTGTATTGCGTGTGAAAGTCTATTAGATTTATATATATTTCACTATACGGTAGTAAAACATCGTTAATAAAATGTTTACCATCCATTGTTTCAAATATTTTTTCAAATTCGTCTTTTAAATTGGAACTTCCTTTCCGTTTTTGTATGATCATCCGGATGTGGTCAAATAGTTTATTAAACCGATCACGACCTAACGCTACCTCTACTTCTTCCCATTTTTTTGTATACTCTTCTTGTTCACTTTGAGGTACGTCGCCTATTGCCCTAGCTTTAAATATATCGCTTTCGAGCAAATCCAGTCCTCGGTCATTCAGCACAGTGAAAATCCGAAATGCAGAGTCAAAGTTATATGTCGAAACTATGACCATATAACATAAAGAAGCTATTACACCTGGAAGTGCACGCACTATATTTGGATCCAGCACATTAATCTGATCAATGAAATACAATGCATTATCACGGATTATATTTTGACTATCCGTTTTGCCAATAAGGAATTTATTAAGTTGCAATGTACCTTTATCAGTTTGAATATAATTTTGAAAAAAGTCTTGATCGCGCTTACGTAACTCTATGCGATTTTCATCTTTAGTCTGAATTAATTTATTACCTTCTTGTCTAATCATTACTTTAATAAACTTTCCATAATCATTGGACAGGTAATCTCTTAAAGTAGCTAACAATATGGTCAGAGTAGTTAATCGTTGTTGCCCATCCAAAACCTCATACTTATTTTTATCGGTATTAACCAGCACTAGACTACCAAGGAAATAGGGTTCGTTAATTGTATCAATATTATCCTCTGTAATATCATTTCGATTTATATAATCAACCAAGTCATTTAATAAATCTCCCGCTTCCTCTGTCGTCCATGAATAAGGACGCTGAACTGCTGGGATTGTAAATAGATAGTCATCAGAAAACACTTTATATAAAGGCATTTCTTTAGCGTTTAAAGTTTGCTTCATTTGTAGTAGCTCCTTTGTTTTTAATTGGTGGTTAAGATTGAAACCATGTTTAGTAAACATACCCCCTTTTTTGTATGTAGTATTATGGTTAATGATTAGTTTCTCTATATCAACTATTGCTCTTAGACTACCAATGATATAATGCACTTACAATAAATACTGACGTTCCAACATTTATAGCGGCAAGCAATAAAACTGAAACCATAATAAAACAACCTAATTTCTATGAATTCAGGTTGTTTTTCATTGCATATAATTACAACGATAAATAATAACTTAATAAATACATACTAGCATCACTATCAAACAAGAGCTCTTAATTGCTCAACGCTTGTATAATACCCCAGGTACTCCACAAATAATTCCTTCAACTCTTCTTTCTCCATCATCGGAGACATCACGACAGGATAGTTCTTATTAAACTCAAACAAAACTTGTCGCCCAATTCTTGTATCAGTTGCCAAATCACTACGACCTATAATTTTTTTCTTTAATAGACTTGAAATTCCTAGTTCATCTACAATTGTTAAAATATTAAATACAAATTGCTTGCTTCTGAAAACTTCATACTTAATCATATAATTGTATAGATCCAAGTTATCTATAATAATTTCATAATAACGCTGTCGCTCTTTCTCATCGGCCACCATATCAGAGATGTATTCAGCAGCTAGTACTGATTTATAAATATAGTTCTCCCAGTCGAAGTCTTTCACCACTATGTTATTAAAGTTCTCTACACTTTCTTTAATCTCCGGATACTTTTGCAATAAGAAATCTCGTTTCTTCAAGATTAACAGGGAATGCCAAAACTGTTCATCTAAGTGTAAATCTCTATCGCTGGATAGATAATATTCTTCAATCGTATTGAATGCTTCTAAAAATAATACTTTTCGTTGTGCGTCATTCTTTTTTGCAATGTAAAAAGGAAATTCCGGTGCAAATTGTATATTCACTGTTTCGTCGGAAAAGTATTCATCCTTATCTACGATCTTATCATCTAAAAAGTCTTGATAAAACTCTGGATTCTTTTTATAACCCTTTTCTAATATTCTAATCTCCACTCGTAGCCAACCCCTTTACCGCTAATGCATACTTCTCAATTACTTTGTCGGAGATATTATAAATTGCGTCATCAATAGTTTCAGATGTTAATTCAACCACCATTTTCGCTTTCATGAGTCTATACAATTTTGCATCCAATTGATCAGTTGGTAAATCTACATCTTCTATATATACCTGACCATCTTCGCCATAATTACCAATAAAGCGAGATAACGCTTTTTGAAGCCCCATGTAGATGTAAGGATTATTAAAATTTCCACTCATCGGCAAGCCAACAAACTGTAAATCCGCATCTCGATAATGAATAATGATTGTCTCACTACCCAACTCTATTTTGATAGCAGATGATAGCGCTGGATTGACTTTTCTTTCAAACAGATCAAACGGTTTTGATGAGCTTCCTTCAAAAATAACTGTATTCGAAAAGCCTAGGATAGCGTAACGTGAAACTACTATATCTTCCCTAAACTCTTTAAAGAAACTATTAATATCATTATTATAAGCAAACGATATCTCTTCTTTTGATTGAATACTCATTTGAAGTGATGTTCGATTATTTATCGATATTCTGTTCTTTGGTATATCTATAAACTTTGTATTTAGATCCACTTCGTAAAATTTATTGTCTTTTGATTGAACCACAAGGTAGAGCTTAGCTTTTCTAGTAGAAAGCAATTTTCTTAAAAAGTCCGATTCAATTTCAAGCTCAATATTAAAACGATAGTTATCGGTATTTTCCTTTAGATCTACACTTAACGTAAATCCGCCACTCTCATAACTATTGGACGTATTCGTTAACACTGGATAAGGAAAATTAGCATCTTTTTTGTATATCATTTTACACCTCTACGTAATAAACAAATTTCAACGCTCGGTTATAGTCACTTTTTAATTTAAATGTTAATTCAGCTACACCTTGATTGATTGTCACTTTATTAATTTTATTGTTTTTCAAAGAACATTTAGCATTTGCCAATTTATCGTGGACTTCGCTATAATTTTCATCTAATCGAAATGCATTTCTGTATTCTTTTCCCATACCATCAATAATGGATATCCCAACATTACAGATAGATGCTTTTTTTACGTCTTTGTTACTGGATAAATTAAAGCGCACTATCTCTTTATCACCTATTACTACTCGCTCTACAGTGTTTGGATGGACTGTATATAAACTTAACGATTGCTCTTCTGGAGTATCCACGTCATCACCCGCTGCAGTATCTCTTCTGACCGGTTTGATCAAATCAGGCGTCTTCCTTTTTCTCTCACCTTTATTGGTATTCTTTTCATTTGGTGGCAACGAATCATCTTGTACTTTAATAACTGGTTTCTTCTTATCTATAACTACTGCACCCATTGCCTTGGATACTTCTTTCTTTAATTGAATTTCAGACACATACAAAATATCCTTAGTATCCATCTTCCCATCTGTAGGATTCTGTTCTCTAATAGCTTCATCCAGGATAATAGTTATTTCTCTAGATAAATTGTTAATGAATCGTTTCGCACGTTTTTGAAGTTCAGGATCTTTCATATGATCAACCGATAACTCGGTATGCGATTCATTCTCTAGTGATTTTAAATAAGCATCTTCTTTCATTCCACCTATTAACACAGCATTGAATGGCTGATTAGCTTTATTTTTAACCTTTTTATCTTCAATTTTCATTCCAATCGTTCTAACTATTGCTACACGACCTTTGGGTATTTCTTCGTCGTATCTAAAATAGAGATTAAAAGTATAATCTTTTTTACCGTCTGACACACTAATCTCTTTTGGCTTTTCTTTTAAATATGTATTAACATAAAGCGGAGTAAATTCGTTTTTCATATCCGCTATATTTTGTGTGTAGTACTCGGGATCTTTTACGTAATCCTCTATAGTAGAAGCATTAATTAATTTACCATTTACATCCACTTCCAATTTGTTGAGTATAATAGATACAAAAAAGCTATCACAAACGCTTCGAATAATTTCACGTTGGTCACTATATTCTTTTCTTAAAAAAGGAATTATGATTTTCAAACCGCGTGTCTTCTTCTCAAATACTTCATCGAAATTATTATTAAAAGGATAGAATTTCGTTTTATTTTTTTCTGTTTCAAGACGTTCTAACTTTGCGAAGTATCCTGTTGAACGATAGCTTTGATCCTGATACTCATGTTCAATCAGCTGTACTGTTCCACCCAAATGTTGTTCTCCAAATTCATCACAGTTGGCAAAATACATCACGTTCAAATCCGAAGCTGCATTTGAAGCTATTTTACCAACTCCATGAGATCCACCTCTGGATGTTTCAACAGCCTCGTCCTCTTCTTCAGAATGGACACCCTTGTTATAGGCATAAATAGCCCAAGTATCCTTAATCGAGTCACTTTGACCATTTTTTGCCCCCGACAGTCCTCTAGTATTAATATCCTCGAAAGATATGTAGTGAACTTCCTCTTCTTTTGCCATTTTGACCATATGGTTTATCGCTTCAGTCGTATAACTATTTCGACCTTTTAAACTATGTATTCGACTAATCACCTCATCGATCCCAGGAACATTTTTGCTCTTTATCATTCCCGTTTTGATTATTATTCTTACAGGGTCTTTTGATTCCAACAATCTTCCATCAAGAGAGTTTTGTAAGTTCTCACGAATAAGACCAGATATTTTAAGGTTATAAAACCGTTCCAGTATTTTGTTAAAGTTTGATTCTTCTATATTCGGTATAGGAGAAAAGTTCCAATATGTCATTTTTACACCCCATGCAAATTCACTAATTTAATAAACCATCAATCTAATTGAATAGAATAATTCATTATACTAATAGTATAAAACAATAGGTAAGGAGGATCAATATTGTTAGATTGCAGTAAAATGAATCCTTCTATAAAGTACAAGTTTCGGGAAGCCATTAGATTATATTGAGTATAAAAGAATTACTAAAGAGATGATCCAATGCTAGCATTACGAGAGAAAGGTATTAAGGATTTTTAATAGCTAACCAGCTATCTCTATATTATTTGTTACGGTTTGTCGTCATTTGGTATCCAACTTAGTAAAGTCTAATCCTACTGATTATGAAATCAAGCGATTGAGTATTCACACATAAATTTTGCTGAATTCCCCTATCTATTAACTTCAACATATCAGACGCTTAGCGTGATTATTTATAAATGTGGACTTTATATTGTTATCGCTTAGTCTCTCTCAATTCTTCTGAGTCCGTTGAGATTACCCCTGTGAAGTAGCACTTCCAAGTGATACTCTAATAAGGAATAAACAATCACACGGAAAAGAGTGACCACATGGACCCCTACAAAATAGCCGTAATCTCCGGAGACGGAATCGGCCCAGAAGTAATAAACGAAGGGATCAAAGTAATGAAACGCGTAGCTGAACTGGACGAAAGACTCTCCTTCGAATTCACCTACTTCCCATGGGGCTGCGAATATTACCTAGAACACGGAAAGATGATGGCAAGTGACGGGATGGAGCAACTATCCAAATTTGACGCAATCTACTTAGGCGCTGTCGGATTCCCTGGCGTACCCGACCATATTTCGTTGTGGGATTTGTTATTGATCATTCGAAAACAGTTCGATCAATACGTAAATATCCGCCCTATTCAGTTGTTAAACGGTGCGCCTTGTCCTATTGAAAACGGTACGAAGGAAACGATTGATATGCTGTTTATTCGGGAAAACAGTGAAGGTGAATATGCGGGTGCTGGGGATTGGTTGTTTAAGGGCAAGCCCGAAGAAGTGGTGTTGCAGACGAGGGTGTTCTCTCGTAAAGGGACGGAGAGGATTATTCGCTATGCGTTTGAGACGGCTTCGGCTCTTGGGAAGACGTTGACTAGTATTAGTAAGGCGAATGCATTGAATTATTCGATGGTCTTCTGGGATCAGGTATTTGAAGAAGTGAGTCAAGAGTATCCACATGTGGAGACGGCGAGTTATTTGGTCGATGCGGCTGCGATGTTGATGATTAAAGATCCCGCACGGTTTGAAGTCGTGGTGACGTCTAATTTGTTTGGTGATATTTTGACGGATTTAGGGGCCGCACTTGCTGGCGGGATGGGACTGGCTGCCGGGGCGAATATTAATCCTGAGAAGACCTACCCTTCTATGTTCGAACCGATTCACGGATCCGCTCCTGATATAGCGGGTCAGCACATTGCGAATCCGTTAGCTGCGATTTGGTCGGCTAGTCAAATGTTCGATTTCTTTGGATTTGAAGATCTCGGGAAGTTGTTGCTGGATTCGATTGAAGAGTTATTGGTATCGAAGTCTGCGTTGACTCCTGATTTAGGGGGTAGTGCTTCGACTATCGAGGTTGGAGATGCGATTGTGGAATTGATTGAATCGAAGTATGTGTCGTGACTTAATATAAATATTTGATGTACTTGCCTATCAAATGACTACAAGTGCTATTCCGTTTTAGGATAGCACTTGTACTTTTGGGATTGGCTGACTTCCACTTGGTTACTTGGAAGAGGTACCCGGCGATCCGCCACACTAAAAATTCTTATCCTTCGAGCTTTTCAACACGTTGCCGATCCAGTTTTTCTTCTTCAAGTAGTAATATAAACTCCACGTGGACAGGAGGATGACGAGGATGGCTCCGAGATAGCCGTATTTCCAGTCGAGTTCGGGCATGAATTTGAAGTTCATTCCCCATAAGGCACCCCAAGCTGCGACGGGTGTAAAGAGCATGGAGATGATGGTCAATGTTTTGACGATTTCGTTGCCACGGTGGGAGGAAATGATAGATTCGAGATCGATCAGTTGCCCTATTTCTTCGTTGTATTCTTGGATCGTCTGGTGGCATCGTCGGATACGCCGACAGGTCCGCTTGTAGAAATACCCTTCCAATACGTTGTCCCCGAACGCTTCCACTGTCGCTTCTTATAAAACAGTACCTGTGTGGGAAACAAACGTTAATGTTTAAACATTCATGAAATTTTCGTGTACAGGTACCTTTATTAAAAAGGCTGTACATCGAAGAATAGTCTTCATTCCCGCAAGATCATGATTTATTAGTTGTGTTCCTGCAATAGTCATCATAAACCCAGCTCACTTACAGGAAAAATTCTTATGCTTTAAAATTCGAAGCAATAAGGCTATTTGCGCGTCGAATAAAAAAGATAGTTTTTTTATTTCGAACTTATTTTTCACTACCTCATTATGGCTCACGCTAGGTAAACAAAAAATGCTTGCACGCATTTCCACGGAGTGCAAGCACATACAATCAGTTAAAAGGTTTCCTATAGAAATCAATAATTTTTTGTAAATTATCTCGCCTATACATGTCCCTCCAAAAATCGATTCTATCTTTAATTAGCACATTTCCATATGCAAAGGCTTTCATTCACGGTAGATAGTTTTTATAAAAAATAGTTTTACGCTTTTATGATTGCATCTAATAATCTATTTTTTCAATCACCTAGAATCACTAATGTATTAAATAAATTCATGCTAAGCGACTAATTTAATAATTTCGTTAATTCTTTAATGAAGCTGTGTAAATATTTGTTAAAAACAACCTTTTCATTTTCATGCCAGGCTATAACACTATAAATGGTTTAGTCAGTAACTTGATGAATTCCAGCTTTCAATCAAAAAGCACAATAGATGCTCTACACTTATTAAAATGAATCAATTTATTTACAGATTGTCGTTACTCCTTCCTGTTCCAGTTTTTCAATTTCTTCATTTGTATATCCTAACTGTTTTAATATTTCATTTGAATGCTCTCCAAGTTTAGGCGGGAAATTCTTAAATTTAGAAGGTGTTTTAGAAAATTTCAATGGTGTGCCAAGAAACTTTACTGGCCCAGTTTCAGGATCTTCTTTTTCATATACCATTTCCCTTTCAATAACTTGTGGATCACTAAACACTTCAGATATTTCATTTACTGGACCACTTGGAATATTAATACTTTCAAAAGTTTTAATCCATTCTTCTTTGGGTTTATCTTTAAATATATCATTTAAAATTAAAATTAATTCTTCCCGATTTTCGACACGGTCTTTATTCAGTTCAAACTTTTTACTTCGTAATGCGTCAAAATTTAGTTTACCTACAAACTTCTTCCACATTATTTCATTTCCAACTGCAACGACGAAGTGTCCATCAGAAGCTTCAAAGATCTGGTAAGGTACAATATTAGGATGGGCTCCACCTAACCGCTTTGGATTTTTCTCAGTTGAAAAGTAATTAGAAGCAATATAAGTTTGCCATGATACCATTGTATCTAACAAAGATAAATCTACCCATTGGCCCTCTCCTGACTTCTCTCTATTCCATAATGCAACTAAGATGCCGAACCCTGCCCACATTCCTGTACCAAGATCTGCAATAGAGAATCCAGCTTTTACTGGTGGTCCATCTGGTTCTCCGGTCACCGAGAGAAAGCCACCCATCCCAGTAGCTAAAATATCGTAACCAGGCTTTTCTGCATATGGTCCTGTTTGGCCAAATCCTGATATTGAAGCCAAGATGATACGTGGGTTATACTCTTGTAAAACATCATATCCAATACCTAACTTGTCAATTGTTTTAGGTTTGAAATTCTCAATTACAACATCTGCATCTTTTATTAAGTCTAAAAAAATCCCCTTACCTTTTTCGGTTTTTAAATTTAGTACTAAGCTTTTTTTATTTCGATTTATACTTTGGTAGTATGTGCTATCTTCACCAATGAACGGTGGCCCCCATTGCCTAGTATCATCACCCTCTGGACTTTCAATTTTGATTACTTCAGCTCCTAAATCAGCTAAAGTCATCGTTATATAAGGTCCACTTAAAATTCTAGTTAAATCGATAATTTTTATTCCTTGCAAAGGCATTTTCATTCCTCCTATAATTTTATATTTATATCTCTAAGAATTATCATTACTAGATCAAACTTGGGAGCCATAAAGCAATTTGCGGGAAAATACAAATTAATATAATAGTTATTACAATAATGATTATAAAGGGTATAACTGCTTTGAAAATCTCTGTAAAGGTTATATCTGGAACCAACGGTTTTACTACAAATAAATTTAGTCCCACAGGTGGGGTTATTAAACCAATTTCCATGTTTAAAGTCATGATAACCGCAAACCATATAGGATCAAAACCAAGCCCATGAATAAGGGGAGCGAGTATAGGTGCAACCATTACAATAATCGCAGCGGGAGGTAAGAACATACCCAAGATTAATAGAACAATGTTGATAATGATAAATATCCACCATTTTGATATATCTAGAGTTATCAAACTCTCAGTAATTGCTTGAGGCACACGAAGATAACTAATTGGATAGGTTAGTAGTAGTGCTCCGGCTACGATAAGCAATATCATACTCGATTCACGTGCGCCACTTGTCAAGATCTCCTGAATGCTCTTTCTATTCAAACTTCTATACCATAACAATACAATTAGTAATGTCACAACAGCACCCAGGGCAGCTATCTCACTTGGCGTCACTACTCCGGAGTAAAGAGATCCGATAATTAATATAATTAATAATACTGATGGCCATGCCTTAAAGAGCGATTCAAATTTCTCTTTCCAAGAAAAATCAATTTGAAGATCATCTAAATCAGAAAGTCTTGCGCCAGACTTTTTACAACAAATTATCCAGTATATCGCTGCCCATACGGAGAATAAAAAAATAAGTAAGACTCCTGGAAGAACACCTGCTAAAAATAACTTTCCTATTGAAACTTGAACTGCAACACCATAGATAATCATGGTGATACTAGGAGGGATTAAAATGCCTAAGGTCCCGCCAGCAATAATGATAGCTGCGGCAAATTCTCCTGGATATCCTCTTTTCCTCATTTCTGGGATTCCCATACCACCGATCGCTGCTGCTGTTGCGGGGCTTGAACCAGACAATGCTGAAAATACTCCACAAGCGAATATATTTGCAATTGCCAAGCCACCTGGAATTTTTCCGAACCATCGGTATGCTAATTCAAATAAATCTTTTCCTGCATCTGATTTCGCAAAAAAAGCACTCATTAAAATGAATAAAGGAATTGCTAACAATTCGAAGCCGTTAAGAGCAGAGAAAAATTGTTCGCCGAGCATATCGAACTGTAAGGGTCCCAGTAAAAGCATAGTTACTGTAGCCACAATACCAAGACTAAGGAAGATAGGCATCCCTAATAACATCAAAACTATTACACTAGTTGCAATAAGTAATCCGACTAAAAAAGGGCTCATTTTCAAACCTCGCCTTCAACATTTAATATGTTTTCATTCAGGATCCTTTGATGATAGTGATCGTATCTTTCTGTAAATTTCTACGTAGTACTGAATAGCAAACCAAGTCATGCCTATCGGAATAATTAGATACGGATAAATTAGTTTAGGATTCCACGAAGTTCCTGATCTCCAATTCTGATGATAAGCTTCTAACCATAGTTGGACTCCTCTTTCAACCATTACTATTGAAAAAATCAAGCCTAAAATCCCCATGATGATATATAGAAGGTCGCGGGGCTTTTCTTTAATACTTGAAGTGATAATGTCAAGATTAACATGGGCATTGTGATGCAATGCGGATGACGAAGCGAAAAATGTAGCTGCAATTAGTAAGTAACTTGCTAATTCAAGCTCCCAAGTTGTAGGTAATTTAAAGAAGTAACGAATAGCCACTTGGTATGTTATCAAGAAGCCGGCCAAAAGAATCAAGCAACCTCCGACATAAGCCCCGAATTCGCTAAATCGAGTGACTTTATCATAAAAGCTTAAAGACTTTTTTTTGTTTGTCATTACAATTCCTCCTAACTTTCTTAGGAATGAAAGGAGAAACAGCAATTGCTGTAATTCTCCTTTACATACTCACAAATTATTCATTAAGTTCTCGAGCAGCCTTAATTAATCTATTCGCCTCTTCAGAAGACTCGGCGAACTTTTCGACAGTAGGTTGTGCTGCTTCAAACCATTTTTTCGATTCCTCCGGAGAAATTTCATATACATTCACACCGTTGTCCTTGAAGGTTTGTACAACTTGAGAATTATCTTCTTCTACAGCCTCTATAACCCATTCTTGAAGCTCTGCAGAAACTTCGTCAACTATTGCTTTTTGTTCTTCATTTAATTTATTGTCATAGACATCGGAACTTATTACTAACGGCATTAAAGCATACATAATAGCGTTATCATCAGGATATAAAAAGTTATCCACTACTTCAAAAAGTCTATAAGACATAAAAGAAGAATAAGACGTGAGAGTCCCGTCCAATACGCCAGTTTGTAGAGCACTGTACAGTTCAGATGATGCCATGCTGGCAATTCCAGCACCCAAGTCTTCGAACATTTGTTCAGAATCATTTCCTGCACCTCTTAATTTTAAACCTTTAAGATCGCTTGGCTCTTTAACGACGTTTTCTTTTTTTCCTTTTGTCGCTAATGTAGTTGGTGCCCAAGTCCAAACAAGCATTTTAATACCGTTATTATCCAATAAACCTTCGACTTCATCACCAATTTTTGAACCTGGCCATTTCCATGCCTCTGCACTATTCTTAATAATTCCGGGCATCAAAGATATGCTGAATTCGTTTACTTTACCAGCATCATAAAAAGGTAAATAAACAGCCATATCAAGACTTCCTTTTTGCAGGGCGCTGTAATGCTCCTTACCCTTCATTAAAGAGTCGGCTGGATATACTTCAATTTGTATACTTCCATTACTTCTCTCTTCTACTTCTTTCGCGAACCTATCTGCTAATAAAGATCGGTAGTCCCCTTCTCCATCTGTGACAGAAGCAAATTGATGGGCAAGTTTTAATTTTACCGGCTTGTCTGAATCATCCTCAGTAGAAGCACTATTACTTGAAGATTTGCTGCATGCAGATAAAGCTAAAGATGAGATAACAATTAGTGTCAATAAAAAGGCTACACTTTTCTTTATTCGATAGGTCATCTTATTCTCCACCTTTTTTAATTTTTATAGATAATATTTGTTGAAAGTAATTCTTGAACTTCTTCGGTTGAATATCCTGCTTCTTGTAGAACTTGTTCCGTGTTCTCTCCTAAATAAGGAGCAGGTCGATTATCTCTTTCAATAGAATTCTCGTATTTTATAGGGTTCCCTATATTTTTAATTTTCCCTAGTTTTGGGTGCTCCATTTCAATAATCATATCTCTTTCCTGCAGGTAAGTATCTTCAATAATTTGGTCGAATTTGTTAATAGGACCGCTTGGAACGCCAGCCTTATCTAATATATCTAGCCACTCATCAGACCTTTTAACACTTAATTCATTTTCAATAATGTCTTGTAGAATCTTCATATTTTCAACACGTTTTGAATTATCTTTGAAACGTTGATCGCATAGAAGATCTTTTCTACCCAGCGTATTGGCAAATTCCTCCCATAATTTCTGATTCGCGCAACCTATAATAATATGAGCATCTTTTGTTTTAAAAGCCTGATAAGGTGCAGCTAGACGATGCGAAGAGCCTAATGCTTTTGGTGTCTCTTTTGTTGCAAAGTAATATGCTGATTCCCAAGAACAAATTGCAAGTGTTGATTCCACAAGAGATGTTTCTAAATATTGTCCTGTTCCTGTATTATCTCTTTGTATTAAAGAAGCTAAAATACCGTAAACAGCTGTGAGCCCTGCCACAGAGTCCGAAACGGCAATACCTGCTTTTACAGGTAATCCGTCTTCTTCTCCTGTTGTACTCATAATTCCTGAAAATGCTTGCGAAATTATGTCAAATCCACCCTTGTTTTTATAGGGTCCAGTTTGTCCAAAACCAGATATTGAACAATAAATAACTTTCTCATTAATCTCTTTTATAGATTCATAGCCAATTCCTAGACGATCAACTACTCCTGGTCTAAAGTTCTCAATAACTATATCTGCATCTTTTGCAAGGTGTTTAAAAACTTCAACCCCTTTTTCAGTTTGTAAATCAATAGAAACGCTTTTTTTATTTCGATTTACAGCAAGGAAGGAAGCGCTTTCACCTTCAATGAAAGGAGGACCCATCTTCCTAGAATCATCCCCTATCTTTGGCTTTTCAACTTTAATTACCTCTGCTCCTAAATCCGCTAAGACCATTGAACAGAAAGGTCCTGCTAATGCTTGAGTCAAATCAATAACTTTCCTGCCTTTAAGAGGCTGCATGGGAACACTCCTATCCGTTAAAATAGTATAAGTTGGTATTAAAAATTTTATGAATATTTGATTTTAATTCATTTTTTATATGTCGATAAAATTAGGTGTTCTTTTCTCTATAAATGAAGTGTATCCTTCTTTAAAATCTTTAGATTCATATGCATCTTTCATTAGTGAATCTACTTCACTTTTATTCATAGTGGAATCATCAAGTATAATCTTAATAATTTTCTTGGAACCTTTAATAGACTTTTGTGCTTTGCTGGCTAGCAGATTCGCATATTCATAAGTTTTCACAATAATTTCATCATCAGGATAGACTTTGTCTACTAATCCTATCCTTAATGCTTCTTCTGCATGTAAAAATCGTCCTGAAAATAGAATATCTTTTGCCCTTGAAGGTCCCACAGTATCCACTAAATTTTTTGTTGCATTTAACCCATAAATAACTCCCAGTCTAGCAGGGGTAATACCAAATACCCCATTATCAGAGGTAAATCTCATATCACAAGCTAGCGCTACTTGACACCCACCACCAATACAATAGTTTTGAATCATTGCTATAATAGGCTTAGGAAAATTCTGTAAAGCCGCCTCGGCTTTTTCGACGCTAAGATCAAAATCGTTTAACGCATTTTCATCTTTTAAAAACTCATCAAATTCACTAATATCTGCTCCGGCAGCAAACGCTGTACTATCTTTCCCCCTTAAAATAACCACTTTAATTTCATCATCATCTTCAAGCCTTTTCAGCAAACTAGGTATAAGTTTCCAAGTGTTTAAATTTAATGCATTTCTTTTTTGAACTCTATTAAAGCTTAGAGTAGCTATGGTGCCTTTCTTTTCAATAAACATGTCCTCATTATTCATGGAAAATCCCCCTCTTAAAATTACTTTCTACTCTATTAAGGTAAACGTCAAACAATGAACGCATTGTTACTTATAATAAAATGCCTCGAAGAATCCTATGATTGTAAGCGTCAAATAATGAACACATTGTTCCTCATAAATGAAAATGCCTCAAAGAATCCTATAATCGATTTTTCGAGACATTTTCTATTTCTTTGACTGAATATAACAATTCCTTGGTAAGGTCTTCGATCAAGGCATTAACTCTTCAAATGCCTCGATTTTTTCAAAATTACGTAGATAGAGTTCTTCGAAATTGAACGGTAGGTAGAAGAAGGTATTCATACCATTCTCTTTTGCTGTCTCTATGAGACTGTGTACAGCCAGTTCTTTTTACCAATTACAAAAGGCTTTGTTGATCGTTTTGCTCAATTATTGTCGATCTCAATACGGCCATCTTTCACGAACGTCGTCATGTTAGGGCATTGTTTTAGCGTATAGGAGATGGCAGACTCAGTTGCGATTTATGGAGCGACAATATCCCGTTGTTCTTTGAGCCATACCAAGAATGCTTCCAGCACATGCTGACTGTCATTGTTCCTTATTTCAATTCGTTTCTCAGGCGTTTTATTTTTTAATTGCTTGGAATATATTCTTCAAATCGCTTAATCTCTAGCAAGGAATTTAACCTACATGAAATTGAGTCAGTAAAGAATCACCGATTTTCACATGTGTATTTCCTAAATATACTATTAACTTAGTCATTTATTACTTAGTCATGTTAATAATTACTTTACTTTAGGATGACCAACTTTATGTAATAAACAACTCTATTGAATTTAAAATCGTCATAGCAGATACCACTCTTGCTTTAATACTTTCTTATAAGGATTTTAAATTTAATCCAAAAATAATATCTATACCTACGTACTGTAAAAGTATTAGGTTAATTCAAACAGCTTAATCTCTTGATCATATGTAGTTTTTTTAACATTAGAACTCTAATTCAATTTCTTACCACCTAGTTTTTCTGATTGTAGATACATTACTCTTTTAAAATGATAATCTAATAACATACACTGATTAATGCATAGAAAAGAGTGACCACATGAATCCCTACAAAATAGCCGTAATCTCCGGAGACGGAATCGGCCCAGAAGTAATAAACGAAGGCATCAAAGTAATGAAACGTGTAGCCGATCTAGACGGAAGACTCTCCTTCGAATTCACCTACTTCCCATGGGGCTGCGAGTATTACCAAGAGCACGGAAAGATGATGGCAAGTGACGGGATGAAGCAACTATCCAAATTTGACGCAATCTACTTAGGCGCTGTCGGATTCCCTGGCGTCCCTGACCATATTTCGTTATGGGACCTACTATTAATCATTCGCAAGCAGTTCGATCAATATGTCAATATCCGTCCGATCCAGTTGTTGAACGGTGCGCCTTGTCCTATTGAAAACGGAACGAAGAAAACGATTGATATGTTGTTCATCCGAGAGAATAATGAAGGCGAATACGCAGGCGCTGGTGATTGGTTGTTTAAAGGCAAGCCCGAAGAAGTGGTGTTACAGACGGGGGTGTTTTCTCGTAAGGGGACGGAGCGGATTATTCGCTATGCATTTGAGACGGCTTCGGCTCTTGGGAAGACGTTGACTAGTATTAGTAAAGCGAATGCATTGAATTATTCGATGGTTTTCTGGGATCAAGTATTTGAAGAAGTGAGTCAAGAGTATCCACATGTGGAGACGGCGAGTTATTTGGTCGATGCGGCTGCGATGTTGATGATTAAAGATCCCGCACGGTT